>CAZUMV010000059.1:0-12940 GCA_964621435.1 uncultured Thiotrichales bacterium
TGGTGGTAACCGCGGAATCGGCGGAGCTATTTCCAAACGGTTGCTGGCGGCGGGGTATCGAGTGGTTTCAATGGCGCGAAAAGAGGCAGAGTTTACGCATGAAAACCTGTCTAACGTCGTCGTTGATTTGGCCGACCGGGAAGCAACCAGAGCGGCAGCTGAAAAATTGGCTGGCGAGGAGCAAGTATTGCGCGTGGTGCACAACGCCGGTGTTATCCGGCCTGCGCTAATCGAAGACGTGTCGCTGGAAGATCTTGATTATCTGACCGAGTTACATTTGGGTACGATGGTGTCTCTGGTGCAAACCGCGTTGCCAGCGATGAAAGCAGCAGGCTGGGGTCGTATTGTAGGTGTGTCCTCGCGTGGCGCTTTAGGTTTGCAAACCCGAACCAATTATTCGGCCACCAAGTCTGGCATGTTTGGCATGTTGCGTACTTGGGCGCTTGAGCTTGGGCCCGAAGGTATCACGTCTAATTGTGTAGCCCCAGGGCCAATCGAGTCAGACATGTTTGACGAGATTATGCAGGATGACAAAGACCGGATTAACAATCTTGCTAATGCCATACCACGCAAACGAATTGGGCGGCCCGAAGATGTTGCCGGCGCAGTCGAATATTTTTTGCGTGATGATTCTGATTTTGTTACCGGTCAGACGCTTTATGTCTGTGGTGGCACTAGTATTGGTTCGGTGGTGATCTAAAGTGATTTTCAGGAGATGGATATGTCGTTGAGTCAGAGAAACCAAAATTTAGAAAATGTGTCTGGGTTGGTACATGACGATAAGGTTCATAAACGTATCTACACTGACCCGGCGATTTTTGATCTGGAGATGGAGCGAATCTGGGGTAAAAGCTGGATCTATGTCGGTCATGAAAGTCAGGTAGCTGAGGCTGGGCAATATTATTCAACCACTATTGGTAGCCAACCCGTTATTCTGACCCGCCATAAGAACGGCGAGATCTACGTGCTATTTAACCGCTGTGCGCATAAAGGAGCCCAATTGGTTGGCGATAGTTCTGGAAAGGTTAAAGACTTTCGCTGCGGCTACCATGCCTGGCGTTTTGACCTGGATGGTAAATGTATTGCTATCCCTTTGGTGCAGGGCTATGACGATACCGGCTTTAGTAAAGATGATGAATGTGCCAACGTACAGCAGGTGCCGCGTTTTGATTCTTACCGGGGGTTTGTGTTCGCAAGCTTGAGCAAAGAGGGGCCTGATCTGGAACAATGGTTAGGTGGTGTAGCTTCCTCTATCGACAATATGGTTGATCGCGCTCCGGAAGGTGAGCTTGAGGTCACCGGCGGTGTATTGCGCTACGAGCATGACAGTAATTGGAAATTTTTTCTCGAAAACCTCAATGACATGATGCATCCGATGATCGTGCACCAATCGTCCAGTATGACAGCTCGAAAAGTAGCCAAACGGGAATTAGGTCCGGACACAAAAGCACCCAGTGCCATTGAAATAATTGCGCCATTTACCGAAGGTTATGATTTTTGTAATGAGGTGGGGCTACACGCGTTCCCTTATGGGCATGGATATAGTGGTGGTAAAACGAGTATCCACGCCAATTACTCCGATATAGCAGAGTACAACGAGGCAATGTATGCCGCATATGGTAAAGAACGTACTGATGAGATTTTTACCATTAATAGACACAACACGGTCTGCTATCCAAGCGTTACTATCAAGGGTGCAATTCAGACCATGCGGGTGGTAAAGCCGATTGCGGTTGATAAGACCGTTATCGAATCGTGGACGTTTCGTTTGAAAGGCGCACCGGATGAATTGCTCAAAAGATCTATTCTTTACTGCAACCTAATCAACTCGTCCGCTAACTTGGTCGGTCCTGATGATCAAGAGTCTTATTACCGTCAGCAACAAGGGTTATTAAGCGATGGTAATGACTGGCTACCACTGAATAGGGATCTGGGTAGAGATGAAGATATGGGAGATGGCTATCTGTATGCCCAGGGCTCCAGTGATCTTGCTTTTCGTAATCAATTGGCGGCGTGGAAACGCTATATGACGGAGGACAGCTAATGTCCGATACTGAAAGGCTTTTACATCAGCATAAAATCGAACAATTCGTCTTCAATGAAGTGCGCTTGTTAGATGAACAGCGTTGGGATGAATGGGAGGCGCTTTTTACTGAGGATGGCGTCTATTGGGCGCCGGCTTCGCATGATCAACCTGACCCTTTTGAATATGTGTCGTTAATCTATGAAGATCAGTTATTACGCAAGGTGCGGTACGAGCGTTATCGTCACCCGAATGCCTATTCCCTACAACCGTTTCCGCGCACCTCACACTTGGTTTCGAATGTAATGTCGGATGATTCCGAGGGTGGTGTGATTGCAGTAAATGCACGTTTTCAAATGCACGAATTCCGCCGCGACCAGCCAAGCGTATTTGCAGGTTGGTATGAATATCAGTTAGTTAAGGGTGATAACTCATTCAGAATCAAGCAAAAGAAAGCGACTCTGGTCAATTGCGAGGGCGACCTGACTTCTAGTAATATTTATTTTTAGTGTTTGCTTGCAGGTTAAAAATTTGGCATTAACGAACCCGACTCGTTATCTTTATTTCGTTTTACTCGGCGCGTGTTTTGTTCTGTTCAACGCCTGCAGCAAGTCGGAACAAAACCGCGCTTCTGGCAAGCTATCTACGGAATCGCGCATCATTAATGCCAATGCCGAGCCGTCAAACTGGTTAAGCCATGGTCGCGACTATCTGGAGCAACGCTACTCAACACTTGATCAGATAAATGATCGCAATGCGCATCGGCTTGGCTTGGCGTGGCAAGCAGATATGGACTCAAAAAGAGGTCTTGAAGCGACACCGATTGTGATTGATGGTGTGATGTATGTAACTTCGACCTGGTCTCGTGTCGTCGCCTTGAACGCTAAAACAGGCGAGGTACAGTGGCGGTACGATCCGGATGTGCCGGCATCATGGGCAAAAAAATTATGTTGTGACTTGGTAAATCGTGGTGTTGCGCTTTGGCAGGATACGGTTTATCTGGGCACGTTAGACGGTCGTCTGATTGCATTGGATCGGCATACCGGTAAAGTAATTTGGGAAGTCGATACTCTGATTGATCGACAGCAATGGTACTCGATTACAGGCGCACCACGCGTTGTGAAAGGTAAGGTGATTATCGGCAATGGCGGTGCTGAGTTCGCGGTGCGCGGTTATGTAAGTGCTTACGATGTTGTTGACGGTTCTCTTAGTTGGCGGTTTTATACCGTGCCCGACAATATTGATGGACCGTTTGAAAATCCTGCCATGGAACTAGCAGCCAAGAGCTGGTCAATAGATACCAACTTCGGCAAAGTTGGTGGCACGGTATGGGATTCGATGGCCTATGATCCCAAGCTTGACTTGCTCTATATCGGTACCGGTAATGGCGGGCCTTGGTCGCGCGAAGTGCGCAGCCCGGGTGGTGGTGACAATCTATTTCTTTCATCAATACTGGCATTAAACCCGGATAGCGGAGAGCTAAAGTGGCATTATCAAACGACGCCGGGAGATAATTGGGATTACACAGCCACACAACACATGATTCTCGCGGACTTGAAAATCGGTGGTGAGCTTAGGCAAGTATTGATGCAGGCGCCGAAAAACGGTTTTTTCTATGTTATCGATCGCGCCACTGGCGAATTGCTTTCCGCAGACAAATTCGTCTATACCAATTGGGCGAGCCACGTAGACCTTGAATCTGGACGACCAGTAGAAACGGGCAAAGGTGATTATCACGAACGTGATAGTTATGTTTTTCCTTCGCCAGCCGGCGGACATAACTGGCATCCAATGTCGTATAACCCGAATACAGGCCTGGTGTATTTTTCGGCACGAGATATCGGATGGGTATTTACCAAAGAAGACGATAAATGGTTTACCTATGGGGTGGATAACCTGGACGAGCTGATTGGTGATGAGAGCTTGCCCGATACTAAAGGATTTTTAAAGGCATGGGATCCCGTTAATAAAAAACTCGCATGGCAAAAGGAATCCGAATTAATTTGGAATGGAGGCACCTTAACAACCGCAGGTAACCTGGTGTTTTATGGAACCGGAGCTGGTGAATTCCAGATTCTCGACGCAACAACCGGGGCGATACTCAAACAAATCGAAACGGGTACCGGAATGATTGCCCCGCCGGTTACCTATCAAGTGGATGATACTCAATACGTTGCCGTGATGGCTGGCTGGGGTGGTCCCGCGTTCAACACGATGCAGGGAACCGAAGCCGCCATAAAATATGAAAATACTGGCAGGCTGCTGGTTTTTTCGCTCGACGGCGGCAGCGTGCCATTCCCGAAAGAGAAGCCAGCGCTTGGTACGATACCGGTACAGCCCGAGATTGTCGCCGACGCTCAAACTTTGGAAAAAGGCCGTTTGCTGTATGGCTACAATTGCGGCTCTTGCCATGGTTTTTATGGCAGTATCCCGTTGCTCCCGGATTTACGCAGATTGTCTCTGGAAAAGCACAAAATTTTCAATCACATCGTCCTGGATGGCGCACTTGAAGAATTGGGTATGCCTGCTTTTCGGGATGACTTGAGTATAAATGATGCTTTCGCGATTCAGGCTTATATCGTAGATCTCGCGAACCGAACCCGCTAATAAAAAAAAGAAACTAAAAAGTGGGCTAAGCCCACTTTCTAATCCTTAACAGTAGGTTTTAATCTAGCCTTCGTCAGCGAAGCAATACGAGGTGATCTTGTTGCCATCCGGATCACGCAGATATGCCGCATAGGCTGTTGGGGTAAATGTTCTCGGGCCTGGCTCGCCTTCGCACGTGCCACCGGCACCCATTCCGCCAGCGTGAAAATCGTGTACTTTTGCACGAGTTTCGGCGGCGAAACCAATAGTGCCACCATTGGCGTGACAAGCAGGTTCACCGTTCGCTGGCTTGAGAATTAGAAATTCTGGTGCATCGACACCATAGAGATATCCATTCTCACCAAAAGCGCCTAGATTGTTAATGCCGAGTGGTGCCAGAGCAGCATCATAGAACTCACGAGACTTTTCTAGATCGCTTGCGCCGACACAAACATGGGTAAATATTGCCAAAATGTTTTCCTCCCGAGATTGTTGATTGCTACCCCCGTATTTTAGCACTAACCAGACGCGTGCTGGCGGGTAGTGCGTAAAAGTGCAAGAACTCGTGCCGTTTCCTGCAAGGGTAATTTAGGTGCTGTGGTTTAGAGTTGTTACAGAATTGACTAATCCGTGGGAATTGTCCAGAGAGGGGCGATAACAATGAAAAATATAGAATACGCAGCATTTGCCAAGCATAAATCTACAAACATCTTACTAATTGCTTTGATTGGACTACTAGCGTCGTTTAGCCAGAGTACTTTCGCTGAGGGCGCATTAGAAGAAATAATTGTAACTGCGCAAAAACGTGAGGAGAGTTTGCAAGATACTCCGATAGCTATTACGGCGTTTACTGCAGCAGCCTTGGCTGATAAAGGAGTAAATGATATCTCTGAAATCGCTTTGTTTACGCCAAATTTGGTATTTGATACCACCTCGCCAATCGGCGGTGTGTCGTCAGGTGCTGCGGTTTTCATTCGTGGTATTGGTAATACTGACTTTAGTTTAACCACTGATCCGGGCGTTGGTACTTACGTTGATGGTGTGTATGTAGCCCGGTCGGTTGGTGGTGTTCTGGATGTATTGGACGTAGAACGAATTGAGGTTCTTCGAGGCCCACAAGGCACATTGTTTGGAAGAAATACCATAGGTGGCGCAATCAATATAGTTTCCCGTGCGCCAGCAGAAGAATTTCAAGCGGCGTTTGAAGGCACCGTAGGTAACGATGGCCGTCTCAATGTGCGCGGTTCGGTAGATTTGCCTATCAGTGACACCCTCAAAACATCTTGGTCGATCTCGAGCAAAAATCGAGACGGTTTCGTTGACCGGCCGCTCGTAGGAGATGAGTTAGGTGACGAAAGTCGTGTGTCTTTCCGTGGTGCATTGGACTACACACCTAACGATAGGTGGGATTTTCAGGCGTCAGTTGATTATACCGACATTGACGAAAGCGCCGCCCCATCGGTAGGGGTAGGGTTTACCACGGCTTTTCCAGATGGAACGCTCGGTGGCGCCGGTGTACTCGGTGCTGCGTTGGTTGAAAATTTCTCGATCCCTTTGCCAACAGGTACTCTGTTAGGGCCACTTGCCCCTGGATCGTTATCGCCGACGGGTGACTTTTTTGAAATTATTGGCGGTGGTCTGGCGATCTTCAATGAGTCCGTGGTAAACGATATAGGCGCAGACGTGTCTTTCGGAACGGGGCCACAGTTTTCTGAGGTCGAGGTTACTGGCGTTAATGTGGTAGCTAATTACCATGCCGATAGTTTTGATTTGAAATACACCGGCTCGCTTAGAAATACCAAAAGTAGATTTGCCAGTGACGCGGACAATTCACCTTTTCAAATTACCGAAATCGTTAATGATAATTACGATGTCGATCAGATGACACATGAACTCCAACTGACTGGCACAGCTGTTGATGATCGCCTCAAGTACATAGCAGGGGTGTTCTTTTTCGATGAAGACGGTACCGACGATGTGAATGTACCGGTATCGATACCAGCACCGGGAACCGGCCCAGCCGGCGGTGCAGGGTTTCAAGCGGCAATTCGAAACGACGCAGAGGTTGATAACTCGAGTCAAGCTGCGTACCTCCAGGCCACCTATAATATAAATGACATCTGGTCGGTAACCGGCGGTATTCGTTATACTGAAGATGAAAAAGGTTACAGTTTTACCCAGGTGATTGGCGCTAATATCGCCAATGATCCATTAGTATTTTTGATTGACGCAAATGGTAACGGGCCATCGGCGCAACTTGAACCAAATGGCGCTTTACAAGTTGGTTATATACCCCTTGTGGGTGACGGCACGGGTGCTGTCAATGAAACCTTCGATGAAACCCAGGTTAAGTTAGGTGTCGACGCTGCGATAAGCGATAGCACCTTGTTGTATTATAGTTTTTCTCAGGGCTTTAAAAGCGGTGGCTTTGTTCTGCGGTATGTTGCTGCGGTACCTGAAGCACTCGCATTTGACCCAGAAACGTTGGACACACACGAGATCGGCGTAAAGTGGCAGAGTTTGGATGATCGGTTCAGAATCAATGCCGCTTTGTTCACATCCGATTATAAAGATGTACAAGTTACGTTCTTTGATACTCTTGGCGGTCCCCTCACTGCAAATGCTGGTACTGCGGAAATAAATGGCTTCGAACTGGAAGCCACTGCATTTTTGGCGGACAATTTTAAGCTTGATATTGGCTATGGGTATACAGATGCTGAATACACTACCGTCAATGCTGTGCCGGGCTTGTCTTCGGCGATCAACTTGGATTCAAAGCTGGTCAATACTCCCGAAAATAATTTCAGTCTGGGGCTGGAATACGCAACCAATGTTTCGCAAAAAGACCTGACCTTCCGTCTTGATTATTCCTATACAGATGATGTGTTTAATGATTCGCAAAACTCGGAATTTTTGTTTCAGGAGGCTATTGATATTTGGAATGCATCGGCAAGACTAGATCTAAATGACAATAGCGAGATAGTGCTTTGGGTCGAAAATATCGGTGATGAACGCTATATTATTAGTGGTAATTCGAATTTCGGGTTAGGTTTCCATTCAGCGGTACCAAGCCGGCCTCAGGAATATGGCCTAACCTATAGGCATCGTTGGTAATACACGAGAGTAAGTGTTACCTAGAAAATATTTAAGAAAAAAATAGGAGTTACTAAAAATGAGTATCAGTTTTAAAGCAGCAGTCGTGCAAGCTGCGCCGGTATTTATGGATCTTGATGGGTGTGTTAATAAAGCTATCGGCTTAATCGAAAAAGCGGCCAGTGAAGGGGCTAAGATTGTGGCCTTTTCGGAGACTTGGTTTCCAGGCTACCCGTGGTGGATCTGGTTATCGCCAACGGCGCATAACATTCCATACTTTCAGCAGTATCATGAAAATTCAATGGTCATTGGTGGTGAGGAGTTTAATCGAATTGCGGCGGCAGCCAAAGCAAACAATATATTTGTCTCGGCTGGAGTGAGTGAACGCGATCATGGGTCGTTATATATTGGTCAATTTTTGATCGACAACCTTGGTGAAGTGGTACAAACACGGCGTAAGTTAAAACCGACCCACCAGGAACGAACCGTATTTGGCGATGGTGATGGTAGCGGCATTAATGTGTTTGATACTGATCTAGGTCGAATCGGCCAGTTGTGTTGTTGGGAGCACATACAGCCACTTACCAAGTACGCCATGTTTAGTATGCATGAGCAGGTGCACATTGCCGCGTGGCCATCTTTCAGCACTTACCCCATGGCTTACTCCTTAGGGCCTGAGATGAATGGCGCTGCTTCGCAAGTATATGCTCTTGAAGGATCATGCTTCTTGTTAGCACCTTGCGGTATGGTTTCGCAAGAAATGTATGACCTACTGGTGCAAACCCCCGAGCAAGCCGAGTTAATTGGTGTTGGTGGTGGACATGCGCAAATCTACGGACCCGATGGCGCGCCCATCTGCGAGCAATTACCCCATGATGAAGAAGGGTTGTTATTTGCAGACATTGATCTTGGTGCGATCACGGTTGCCAAATCGTTTGCCGATCCCGTCGGGCACTACTCACGTCCAGATGTAACGCGTCTGAAGTTCAATCAAAATGCAATGCCAAAAGTAGAAGAGTTTATGTCTGAGCCTGTCGAGCTTGAAAATCAAGCTGACGATGATGAGGCTGCGGAATAATTCAACTTAGTGACCATCAATGTATGGTTGATAAAACATATTTAGGAGTGACTTATGCCTACTAATGCTATGCCGCCAGATTGGGAGCCGCCAGCGCCCGCTTGGGAGTCTTCTTGGAATGATTCCTCAGAACCACTAATAACGGGATTTTTTGGTATTCAAGCAAAATCGCCAGCACTAATAAGTGCGTGGGCAGACGAGAGCTTCTCACTACCGCATGGCCCGATGTCTGTTGAACAAGGTAGCTTTGTTGATAAAGCGGGGACCACAAACTTTGTTTATATCGCCTATTGGCGTACCTCAGAGTATGAAAAATGGTGGGCGAATGAGAGCGTCTCGGGTTGGTGGGCAGATCAACAGCGCATAAATGATGATGCTGGTTTTTGGCGCGAAATCATTAGCATGCCTTTTGAGAGATTTGAAACTTTACATTCAACGCAAGAGCCGCATGGTATTGGCGTTTCGGCAGAGAGTGTTTCCGGGCCTATAGACAATCACGGTTACCCAGGTGGCATGCGTGATCGGATAAAACTTACCGATCAAGAAGAGTTGCGCAGTGCTGGTGGTATTGGAACCAAATTAGCTACGACCGTAAGTGATGGTGGCGAGCGTGTGGTTGTTATCCCGCCGAAAAACATGTGCGCGATACGGTCAGGACAAAATTGGACTTATTGTGAGCCGGAAGAAAAGGCCTATTACCAAGAAAAAATGCATGCTGTTTTGCTTAAAGGAATGGCGTATTTACGCGACAACCCAGAAGAAAGTGGTTGTTATTCGCTTAGGTTTGTTGATACCAAGACCGATGAGTGGGGCGATATGACCCAGTCTTTTGGTTTGGGGTATTCGACCGATATCTATGCCTTTGAAGAATGGGCAAAAAGTCATCCAACCCATCTGGCTATCTTTGAGACGTTTTTTACCATGGTAGACACCTTCGGTGAGAATATGAAGCTAAGGTTGTGGCACGAGGTTACTTCCTTACCTGATTCTGGCTGTGAGTTTGAGTACATCTCGTGTAATGACTACACGGGCTTGTTGAACTATGGCTAGATTGGTCGTAGGATGAAGTATCGATGTACTGCGTGGACTAGATAATGAGTATGTTAATCGCGGACGGATATACAAAGAAGACCTCGGATTATTCGAAATCCGAACGCTTTGATTATTGGCGCGATGTGGTTTGCGACGAGTTTGTCCAATTAGACTGCAGCAACCTCTCTGATAAAGATGAATTCAATGGTGAAATTCGTGGCGGTATAGGTATTTCCAAACTGACTTTTTCTGAAGTCTTAACCGATCCACAATTGGTCACTCGTTCCAAAAAGCAAATCGCTAAATCAAATAGCGAAGACTTTTTGATAAGTTTTCAGCTTGCCGAACAGGGTATAGTGAAACAAAGCGGGCGAGAAGCGGTTTTAAAGCCGGGTAGTTTTGCGCTGTACGATAGTACTGAGCCATATTCGCTGACCTTTAACGAGCGATTCCATCAGTTCATTATCCAGATGCCGAAAGACGTTCTGTCACGGCACCTTGTTAATCCTGAGCAGTACACCGCAATGGCAATTTCCGGCACCAGTGGTTTGGGTGCGGTGTTGACCAATTTTATATTTTCATTAGTCGAAGAGTTGCACAACATTGATCAGGCTCCGGAAGACCTTTCTGATAATTTGGTCACCATGATTGCGATGGCATTTAGTTCTTCCGTAATGCTTGAGCAAGTGGGTGACCAACGATATGTTACCGAATCCTTGAAGGCACGTATAAAACATTTCATTGAAAATAATTTGTGTGATTCAAATTTATCAAATTCTGTGATCGCTGATTCTCAAGGTATTTCGGTGCGTTATTTGCATAAATTGTTTCAGGAGGACGAAGAAACTATTCATGCGCTCATTTTATCGAAGCGCCTTGCTAAAGCACATGCGCTGCTATCCGACTCAGCTTATGCGGGTTACAACATTGAGCGGATCGCTTACAGTACAGGGTTCTCCAGCCCGGCACATTTTTCAAGATCATTTAAAAAGCGTTACGGCTTGAGCCCTAGCGAAATTAGAAAGCCCTCTTGAGATAAGCGCGTCTTACTTCTTTTTCTTTGACCAGGCAGGTGCCGTAGTGCGACGTTTGCCGTCGGCCGTCAGACTGATTCCCGGTTGTTCTTTGTCGATTCGGTCCCACAGCTGGCATGTCACGACTTTGTGTTTGCTATCCAGACCTTCACAGTAGTTAGTGTATTCGCATAGATTGACTTCATCGCCGCAGCCACTTTTTATTTTAATAAACCAATCAGGGTCAGCCATGGCTTGTCTGGCTAGACCAATGATGTCGGCGCGCCCTTGTTGCAAGATCTCCTCGGATTGCTCAAAGGAATGAATGCCGCCGGCGATCACCATCGGAGTATGGTGTCCGGCCTTACGCATGCTTTGGTAAATTTTTTCGCCCGGCGCAAGGTTGCGGCCGAACGGTCCGAACTCATCGGAAAAATGACCCGGCATACATTCATAACCGCTTTTCCCGGTGTATGGATAAATGGCTTGTCCGACTTTGGGGATTTTTGCGTCTTCGAATTTGCCGCCGCGTGAAAGAGAAATAAAGTCCATACCAGCAGCAGCAAACTCGTTCGCGAAATAACAGGCATCATCGAGTCCGGTGCCGCCATCGATACAGTCTTCTGTCAGCATGCGACAGCCGACTAGAAAATCATCACCAACTGCGCCGCGCACTTGCTTGAACACCTCTAGTGGCAAACGCACCCGATTTTCCGGCGCGCCACCATAACCATCCTCTCTGGTATTTAGTTTCGAAAGAAACGATGCCATCGTGTAGGCATGCGCATAATGTAGTTCGACACCGTCAAAGCCGGCTTTTTCGGCGCGTTGTGCAGCCGCGCTAAATAAATCTGGTAGTACGCGCGGTAATTCTTCTATATGCGCCTGGTCTGTATCGGTCACGCGTTCTCTGAAGCCACGGCTTAGGCTTTCAAAATCACGTTGGCTAAGTAGCTCGCAGAGCGCGTCTTCATCCTGTTCACACAGATGCTCGCGTATTTGCTCATCATTCCAGTCGGGTTGACCTATCGCCGCTCGCAACTCATCGCTTAATTCCAGAAAGCGGGTGAGAAATTTTTCTTTTGGCGGCCGTCTCTTTATGGATAAAAAGTCGATGATTTGAATGAATAGCCTGGTTTCACCGTCACTGGCTTCGCGTACAGTATCAACAATCTTCTTGAGCCCGGGCAGGTAGCGGTCATGTCCGATCCGCAGCAATGGCCCGGAAGGGACGTCCCGAATACCCGTCGCTTCAACCACAATCGCGCCTGGTTTGCCTTCGGCAAATCGTTGATACCACTCAATGACGTCTTTAGTGACTTCGCCTTCTTCGGTTGCCCGCCATGGCACCATCGCGGGCACCCAGGTGCGTTGTGCTAGGGACAAGCGGCCTTGTTCATAAGGTGTAAACAGCAAAGAGTTTTTTGCTTCGTCTGCAGTTGGCCAGCGACCTGCGATAGCTTCATATTTGATTCGTTGTTCGGGTTTCCACATGTCGTAGGGTGCTCGCTTACTCGGCGGCTTGCTTGTAATGACGTCGGTTTGGGCGTGCTTTTAACGCCACGTCCAGTGTTTTGTCATTAAGCTTTTCCGCTTCTTTATAAAGTTGATAATGCCCTGATGCATATTGATCGGGCCAGTTTTGATTGCGCACACCATAATGACTGGCTGCTTGACGCGTAAAATAGGCTTGATTCAAATGCGGTCGGCCCATGGCGCAAAGATCGGCACGTTGATCAGCAATGATGGTGTTCATTTGCGCCGGCAACGTAATATCGCCAACCGCGATGGTCGGAATATCAACATGGTAGCGTAGGTGTTCAGCAAACGGCGTTTGCCACATGCGTCCCCATTTCGGCTTTTGCCATTTAACGGTTTCGCCGGACGAGGCATGCAATATGTCTACACCGGCGGCTTTGAAGGCTTGGCCAATTTCCACCAAGTCCTCTAAGGTCATGCCGCCGTCGGCCCAGTCACTCGATGACAGTCTCACGGACATTGGTTTCGTTTCGGGCCATACTGCCCGTATCGCGTTAAATACCTCGAGCGGAAAACGCAGTCGGTTTTCTACGCTACCACCATATTCGTCTTCCCGAATATTGGTCAGTGGGGACA
>CAZUMV010000060.1:0-1483 GCA_964621435.1 uncultured Thiotrichales bacterium
CAAGAAATCACCGTAAATGGGGTTATCTACGATATCAAGGACGGCTTACTACAAGACATTGGTATCAGTATTGCTAGTGATCAAGAGCTACAGGAAATGCACGACGCAGGCGTGCGCGGCATTCGCTTTAATTTCGTCAAGCGTCTGGTCGATATCAACCCTCGTGAGCACTACACCAAGCTGGCCCACCGGGTGGCCGAGCTGGGCTGGCATTTGATTGTCTATTTCGAGTCGCAGGAATTGCACGAGGTCGAAGACTACTTTGTTGATCTCCCACTGCCGCTGTGTATTGATCACATGGGGCGACCGAACCCCGAACTGGGTCTGGATCATCCCGACTTTCAGCGCATCTGCGATCTGCTGCGAAACCGCGACAACACCTGGATAAAAGTTGGCTGTTTGGAACGCCTGAGCAATAGCGAACCACCGTTGTATGAAGATGTTGTTCCGTACTCACGCTATCTGGTCGAGAATTTCCCTGATCAGGTCTTGTGGGGGACGGACTGGCCGCACCCGAATATGAACTCCCACATGCCGGACGATGGTGCGCTGGTAGACAACATTCCGAACATTGCCCCCACCGCTGAGTTGCAGCACAAATTACTGGTGGCAAATCCTGCAAAACTTTATGGATATGAATAATGAAAACTGTAGCCGTTAGAAATGTTCCACGGGCACCTGCCGAGGTGGTCGATAAATTCGGTCCATTGGGTGCCGCCACCGTGCATGAAGCGCATGGGCAAATAGGCAATTTGGATCCGAATATTCGACCGGTGTATGCCGGGGCAAAGATCTCCGGTAGTGCTGTAACTATTCTGGCGCAGCCCGGTGACAACTGGATGTTGCATGTCGCGATTGAACTGTGCCAGCCGGGCGATGTGTTGGTCGTAGCCTGCACCACTGAAAATACCGATGGATTTTTTGGCGACTTGTTAGCCACCTCGGCACAGGCGCATGGTGTGCGGGGCATCGTCATTGACGGCGGGGTGCGTGACATTGCAGATCTTAAGCAAATGAACTTCCCAGCGTGGTCCAGAGCGATCTCCATCAAGGGCACCGTTAAAAATACCCTGGGTGCGGTCAATGTGCCGATTGTTTGCGGCGGCCGCTTAATCAACCCTGGCGATATTATTGTCGCTGATGATGACGGCGTCACCGTGGTACAGCGAGAACAAGCGCAAGACGTATTAGAGAAGGCAGAAAAGCGGTTTTCGTTTGAAGATGAAAAGCGCAAGAAATTTGAAGCCGGTGTATTGGGTCTGGATCTGTATGAGATGCGCCCACGGCTGGAAGAGTCCGGTTTCTATTATGTTGATTCAGCGGAGGATCTCGAATGATTATTGATTGTCACGGCCACTACACCACCACGCCACCCGGCGTTCAGGCGTATCGCGACCAGCAA
Source organism: uncultured Thiotrichales bacterium (assembly GCA_964621435.1). Classification (GTDB taxonomy): domain Bacteria; phylum Pseudomonadota; class Gammaproteobacteria; order CAZUMV01; family CAZUMV01; genus CALIRD01. The sequence goes on from CAZUMV010000060.1 coordinate 1,403, forward strand.
AAAGCAGAGCTGGAAAAAGATCCGGCCTTTGTTGGCAGCAAGGGTGCCATGAACGTCACTGATGACGAGATTCGCGAGAGC
>CAZUMV010000060.1:1493-5300 GCA_964621435.1 uncultured Thiotrichales bacterium
TTTCAAAAAGAGCGGGGCGCTGATATCAGTATCTTTTCACCGCGTGCCAGTTGGATGGGACACCACATCGGTAACGAACACACCAGCCGGTTCTGGACGGAGCACCAAAACGAGATTATCCGCCGGGTGTGTGATCTGTTTCCCGAGAATTTTGCGCCGGTCGCCCAGTTGCCGCAGTCGCCGGGCATTACGCCAACCAAGTTGATTCCCGAACTCGAGCGCACCGTCAATGAAATGGGTTTTGTCGGTTGCAACCTCAGCCCCGATGCTACCGGTGGTCACTGGACCGACGTCTCATTGGCCGACAAGTCGTGGTATCCGTTTTATGAAAAGATGTGTGAGCTGGATGTGCCGGCCATGATTCACGTCAGCTTCTGTTGCAACGAGAGTTTTTACACCACCGGGTCGCACTATCTGGCAGCAGATACCGCAGCCTTTGACCAGTTTATGCATTCGGATGTGTTTACCGACTTTCCGGATCTTAAAATTATTATTCCGCACGGCGGTGGGGCGGTGCCGTATCATTGGGGGCGTTATCGCGGGCTGGCGCAAGATCGCGACTACCCCTTGTTAACGGAGAAAGTATTCAAAAACCTGTACTTCGATACCTGCGTTTATCATCAGGCGGGTATTGATTTGCTGCTGCGAGTGATTCCGGTCGACAATATCCTGTTTGCCTCGGAAATGATCGGCGCGGTGCGTGGGATTGATCCGGAGTCCGGGCATTACTACGACGATACCAAGCGGTATATCGACAGGGCTGATATCAGTGACGAAGATCGGTATAAAATATTCGAAGGCAACGCGCGCAAAGTCTATTCGCGCTTGAAAGTTTGAGGAACCACATGAAAAAGAAAATCTACGCCGACATACCCGGCACCACAATTTTTGATTCCAGCCAGGCACGCAAGGGCTATCACCTGAATCAGTTTTTTATGTCTTTAATGAAGCCGGAGAACCGAAAAAAGTTTCTCGGTGACGAAAAGGCTTATCTCGATGACTGGTCGCTTACCGACGCACAGAAAGAAGCTGTCATGGCGCGAGACTATAATGAAGTCATCAAGCTCGGGGGCAACGTCTACTTCTTCGGCAAACTGTTTTTCACCGATGAAAAGTCGTTTGAACAAGGCGCCGGATCAATGACCGGCATGAGCCCGGAAGATTACCGGGCAATGATGATCAGTGGGGGGCGCAAGCCGACTCACCCTTCAACCTTAAAAGGAAAAAAATAGTCATGGCAAGAATCACAGCTGGAGTTGCAACCTCACATGTCCCTGCCATAGGTGCCGCCGTTGACCATGGCAAAACCCAGGAAGACTATTGGAAGCCTTTGTTCAAAGGCTATGAGTTTTCCAAAAAATGGATTGCCGAGGAAAAGCCGGATGTCGTTGTGCTAGTGTATAACGATCACGCGACCGCGTTTGATATGAATATCATCCCCACCTTTGCCATCGGCTGTGGTGAAGAATTTGGCATCGCCGATGAAGGGTGGGGGCGCAGACCCGTACCGAACGTCATCGGCCATCCCGATCTTGCCTGGCACATCGCGCACTCGGTCATTGATGATGAATTTGATCTGACCATCGTCAACAAAATGGAAGTGGACCATGGCTTGTCAGTGCCGATGACCTTAATGTTTGATCAACCGAAAGCGTGGCCGGTCAAAGTGATACCGCTCGCGGTCAACGTAATTACCTTTCCACCACCGTCTGGCAAACGCTGCTTTGCCCTGGGGCAAGCAATCCGCAGAGCCGTAGATTCGTATGATGAGGATTTGAATGTACAGATTTGGGGCACCGGCGGCATGAGTCACCAGCTCCAGGGGCCACGGGCTGGTCTGATTAACAGTGAGTTCGATAACGATTTTCTGGATCGATTGCTGGATGATCCCGAGGCACTCGCGAGCACACCGCATATCGATTATCTCGAACAAGCAGGCGCAGAGGGGGTTGAACTGGTCATGTGGCACGTCATGCGTGGCGCGCTCAACACGAAGGTGAAAGAACTACACCGGCATTATCATGTGCCCGCGTCTAATACGGCTGTTGGGCATGTTATTTATGACAACCGGTCTTAGAGGGAAATGTTGCTTTTGTTGGTATTGGTGGTAAATCACGATACGGTCAGTAGACCGCGTTATCCGGCGGGTGTTCAGGAATAGTTGAGGACTGAGCGGTTTTTGTCTGAGGTTTAGGGGAGTTTAATTAAGTCTTGCCCCGGTGATAATTGATTGACGTGTTGAGTGATGCGTATGGACTTAGGCGCGAAGATAACTGGAGTCTGTTACTTTCCAATCACATATTTCAATTCCACGCTCTACAATATATTCTGCTGAACTGCTTTCGCTAACGAGGTTATAGTAAAGAATGTCGCTTAGGTATTCTTTTGGCAGAGCTTCCAAGGAATCCCACCATGTTTGATTCACGGCAAGATTTCCATACTGCATAAAAAAAAGTCTAAGTAGTGCATCAGATTTTCGATTATTTGGAATTCGATCTAAAGATTCAACAAAAGGCCGAATATATGGTTCGGTTTTTTCATGCCATATCGCAAAGAACTTACTACTTTTTTCTAGTGGAAGAAGTGAGATAAAAATTAGTGGAGCCTCTTTATGGAAAAAAATCGGGATGTGAATTTGTTGCATTGAAAATGTGCAATTTGGTGTGTGTCCGATTGTTGATGCAATTGGACATCGTTGATCAAAGGAGATTTCATAGGCTCGTAATGTAGACCAATCTTTCGCCAATAGCGCGGCGTCAAAAAGTTCCTTCAATTTGAAATACGTCCATATCTGAAAGTCGAAACTCTCCAATTGATTGCTTACAAACCCTTCCACAGGATTAGATGCGGGTATCATACGCATTTCAAATTCAGATGATTGAGCTACATAAGCATCTCGTTTTGCTGAAGCCCACCAGCATTCAGCCGCTAACGTTCGGTAAGCATGAAGGAATAGCAAGCGTGGCGAAGAGTTGTGAGGGTCTTGGTCTATCTCTTGAAATATTGCATCATGTTCCTGGCAGAAGCCTCGGAACGTTGTCGCGATATTTATTCCTTCTAGAAACAATGGTGGGCGACCTCTGTGTAGGGCGATGTCCTTTACGTCAAAGTGAGTCCACAGAACATGCGACTTCTCAGCGATTGGCCGGAGATTTTTTGACTTTGAAACAGAATGAGCTCTAATTATCGGCGAATTTGTGGTGCAGCCTGGATACAGACATACCTTATGCTCCCGCAAAGACTTGCGATATGTTGTAGAGGCGCCATAGATTCTTGCCCGACTTTTATCAGAAATTTCCATTAGCCCAGTTTGTGTGATCATCCGTAAAATAGATTTTTTCGAAACTCATGTTCGGTATTAACGCGTTTTGCAAAGCGTGAACACAAATTCCGACGGCGCGGCCAAGACCTTCAGCGAACCGATGGGGTCAGCGAACCGATGGGGTCAGACTCGATTGATTAATGTTTGAACCCGAACAAACAGATTCTCAAAACAAGCCCCGACGAGTATGTTTTTCTTTTGATTCGCCGGAACCTTTTATAAGAAAATCTCCAGGTCCTTTACAGTGCCGTCTTTACTTTTGAGTTGGAAAGAGTTTCCGTCTTTCGCGTACTTAATCATGAGTTCGTACAAGCGAAATGAATTTTTAGTAACCTCTAGATACGTCGAAGACTCTGTTTCAGTTTTCAGCCATAAAAGTCGCGACATCGAACGTTCAGGTAAGTTGAGCTGAACCCTGGTGGTTCCACCAGAGCTCAACTCGCTATTATTCATATTTTCAGATTTTTCTATTGTCATAATTTCAG
>CAZUMV010000060.1:5400-7595 GCA_964621435.1 uncultured Thiotrichales bacterium
TTTTCAGTTTTCAGTTTTCAGTTTTCAGTTTTCAGTTTTCAGTTTTCAGTTTTCAGTTTTCAATTTTCAGTTTTCAGTTTTCAGTTTTCAATTTTCAATTTTCACATTCTAAATTCTATAAACAACTATCTTCTCGTCAATTGCACCTAGACTTTGCTTATGCCGAACCCAATCAAACCATACACAAGAGGCTTGGTTTCAGACCAACAGGTCTGTAACGGCCCAAAGTCGTCGATATATAGACTGTAGGCGCCCGAGATAGCCATTGCTATTGCAAGACCTGCTGCGATAAACATAGTTATCTGGGTGCGCAACTTGGTACGTTCGTTGTTTTCAACCTTACACTGAGTTATTTCAAACTCACCTTCGTTATCGACTTCTTGGTCGACTTTTACTTTGAAACGCATGTGTCTCTCCTGAGACCACCTCGTACTGCCATCAAGATTAGACTTAGACTGGTGTTGATTCCTGCGTAGCAGGGGGTGACAGCAGTACTATCTAAGTCCAACTATTTCTTCATGTGTAGATTCTTAGTCGAAACACATGGTCTGAATATTTCGTGTATCTCTCTTTCATAGCAACTCCTTGTTGGTTGGTAATGGGATTAGTTGATTAATCCGAATCAGATGGGTTTATAGCTACTTTTCACTCATCTTGGTGTAAATATATAATCCGAAAATCATCCTGTCAAGCTCCTAAAGTGGGTTTTTCGTGGCTTATTTGATTTTGCCGCGAGGCGTTAAGGTTTTCAGGCAGTCTACGGCGGGTAATTCGGGTCGAATTAAGGGGTCAGAGCACTTAATCATTACTATTCTGACCACTCAAGAGTAAGCAGCTTATAAAACGGAATCAACGCCAGCGTCTTTTCACTCTCTCCAAGATTCGCGTTTAAAATGCCCAGTCCAATGTTAAACCGGTCGATTTTTTCAATGATCAATGGGGTCAGACTCGATTGATTCTTGAATCTTAGTAGAGCCCCTAAATTCTACTCCCGAACCGGCGACACATCGTGGGTAGTGATCTGATAGCTAAATAGCGCCTGACCACCTTTTATTTTCATCACCAGCTCCGATTTCCGAGATGCCACTTGCCACATTCGACGCACTCATAACACATTAAGGTCTCACGGCCCGGGCGATCTTTGAGCTTCATAAGCTTAACTTTCGCGAGCTTCTTTGAGTCGTAAGGTTTTTTCCCTTGGCACGACTTTGCATGACGCTTGCGAGCTTTTTTCTTTTTGCTGGTGGTCTTCGCCATTGACTCTAAGTAGTTATAGGGAAAAGGGGACAGATGTTAAGTCTATACTAATGATATTTAAATCTTAGATAACCATGCCCTAAAAATCAGCCGGCCAACCTAAAGTCATTAGTATAGACTTGACCCTAGATTCCTTTTACTTAAAACCACACTCAATATGAGAACATCCATACTATGACTAAAATAACACTCGTTTCAATCCTCACCGTTTTCATTGGGTTGCTATCTCAGCCTTTGAAAGCGGGACATCATGAATCAACTGAGCATAATACGAATCCTACATTTAAGTGTGTCGAGCTAGATAGAATCGGTGACCCGGCTGAAGTGCTCGTGGTTAAAGAAGCTGTTTCTCAGCCACTACAACAAGGTGAAGTAAGAATACAAGTGCTAGCCGCGCCCATACACCCATCCAATCTACTGCAAATCAGCGGCAACTATCTGACTGACCCTGTTTTACCGTCCACTCCTGGTAGCGAAGGCATCGGGCGGGTACTTGAGATATCTCCAGACGTGAAGCACTTGAGTAAGGGCCAGCTAGTGTTACTCGGCGGCATGGGTACTTGGTGCGAAGAATTGGTGGAACCCGCTGCAAAGCTCGTCCCATTACCCGGTTTAGCTGACCCGAGCATGGAGCTAATTGAACAGCTCTCAATGGCTACTATCAACCCGTTGACGGCCTTGCTGATGCTAACCTCTTATGGCGAGGTTAAGGAAGGAGATTGGATTGTACAAAGCGCGTCAAACTCAGCCGTTGGTGGGTATCTAATTCAACTGGCCAAACAGCGCGGCATAAAAACCGTCAACATAGTCCGCCGCGAAGGCCTAGCGAAAGAACTGAAATTAAAGGGTGCCGATGTAGTACTAATTGATGGCCCCGACCTCGCCCAACAGATTACTAATGCAACCAATAATGAACCGGTTGTGCTAGCAGTTGATGC
>CAZUMV010000060.1:7605-12786 GCA_964621435.1 uncultured Thiotrichales bacterium
GTGGGCGGTGAAACATTTTCTCGTCTAACTGAAAGCCTTAGCGACGGCGGAACAATAGTGAGTTACGGACTGCTTTCGGGCAAACAGCCCACATTGAATATAGGCTTAGCTATTGGTAAAGACATACGAACCCGCGGCTTCTGGCTGACCAAATGGTTTCAAACCGCGGACATGACTGCAAAGCAAGAGGCTTTTGGGCAAATCATTCCATTAATTGCCAACGGCTCTCTAAAAGCTGATGTTGACTCTCGCTTCAGTATTACTGAGATCAAAGAAGCCGTTACGCGCTCTGCTCAAGGCGGCCGAAATGGGAAAGTCTTGATAGTCCCGAATTGATTAACATCCATTTAACATTTAAGGGGTCAAAGCCCTTAAATCCTACTCCGGAACAGGCGTCATATCATGGGTCGTGATCTCATCACCAATCCGTATTTGAAACAGGTCATGACTGACTTCCACGCGACCGTCATAGATCTCTTTTGTGCCGGTGATGAGGGACTCGACAGAGGCTGGATTTGCGCCGGTGTGATAATAAACCGCGATGCGTGGCTGTGACTTTTCAAAGATGTCCGCCGCATCTTCGACCTTGGTGTGGTAGCTGACGATCTTGGCGACTTGTTTGGCGTTAAACAGCGAGTTGATGTAATCCATCATTGCCGGTGACAGCACTTCCTGCAAAATAAGATCCGTGCCTTTTCCATAGGTGTAAAGATTCTCGGTGACGGTGGTGTCTCCGGAGATCATTACCGAACGACCCCGGTAGTCGATGCGATAGCCCCATGCCGGCTCCAGTGTGCCGTGATCAACCAGAAAGGCGGTCACTTCGACGCCGTTTTTCGAGTACGCCACACCTTCTTCCGACAGATCGGTAAACGCATTTGAGATGCCTTCTTTGGTGGCTGGTACACCGTCGCGTGATCGAATGCCGATATCAAAGGCATACGTCTTGGCCATATACTTCATCATGTCGTTGGTGCCTTGTGGCCCGACAACTGTTAAGGCTTGTTTACGCCCTTGCGTCCAGCCATTCAGCCACAGGTCATCAATACCCACAATGTGGTCGGAATGCAGATGGGTAATGAATAAGCCATTTACTTTATTGATTAATTTGGGGTTGAGCTGGGCAAGCCGGCTTGAACACCCGCGTCCGCAATCAAACATCAATACTTCAGGTCCAGCCTGTACCAGAATGGCGGCGCCGAATTGGGTGCGGGAAGGCGTCGGTGTGCCGGAGCCAAGCACCGTGACGATCATGTCGGCGCTGCTGTCTACGGGCTTCAGTTTGGTGGCTTGCTGCTGGCTGACAATTGGCGTTGTCTGGCATGCCGCTAACAACAATGCGGTGAAGATTGCGATCAAACCGTGGTGTGTGAATTTTTTCATGATGTTTCCTTTACGCGGCATTGGTTAGATTCCGGGACTCAGATGTTAAGGCTCTAGAGCGTTGGTCGATTACGTTCGGTTTCCTGACGTGCAGTTAGCGCGCCCAGTGTGGCTACACAAAATGGCACCAGATAGGTAAGACCCATGCGAACGAAATCACTATGGGTCAGCGCACCACTCATCATTTTGTCGCTGTGGTTGATAACGCATAAAATCGTGCCGACAATAATGGCAATCACTATTGACCGCCGCGCAATGGGCCACGTTAAATGTCGCAAGATTCCCGGCATGTTGGTGCTCAGATTTTTTTAAGAATGTACCGTTATGAAATTCTACGCTACCGGCGCAACTCATAAATCATACAGCGCGTTCGCAAATTGCGATCAATCATTACTTTTGGTTTTTAAAAAACTATTTGCAAGTTATTGGCTATTAGAGACGGCTTTGTTCGCAGTGTCGCTAGGGCCTAACAGACTGCTTAACTCCGGCTTTGCTTTGAGCAAGCGTTTTTCCCACGGCGGGAAGTCGCCGTACCGTCGTTTCAGGAAATTCAGAAAGATGCGGATTTTCATGGGAACGAACGGCGTCTTTCGAAAATGCGCAGATAACATGGCGCTTTCGACTCTCAGGTTAGGTAGCACCGGCACCAGGTCGCCGGCGGCGAGTTCCTTTTCGATAAAAAAGGCCGGCATCATGGCCATGCAGTCACCCCACAAAACGGCCGCACGCAGTTGCCATACGGTATTACCTAAGATAACTGGTTTAAATGGCGCCTGAATATTGCGTTTGCCATCTCGAAAGTGGATCGAGTAATCCGGTTGAACATGGCTATTATGAGCAAAGCGATGATCGATCAGTGCGTTGTGGCTGGTGGGTTCGCCATGCTTGGCAAGATACTCCGGCGTTGCCACTACCATCCGTCTTAACGGCACAATATCCACTACCTCGATAATATCTCGTTCTGGTGCATTAGGTTGCAGACATACATCAAACCCTTCCTGCACGGGATCACAAATCCGGTCGTGTTGTTGCATCTCGATGTTCAGGCTAGGGTGCTCCAACTGGAATTCGCACAAGTCTTTTGCAAGGTATGTGGCAGTGAAAGATGAGACACAGCTAACGCGAAAAGTACCGCTTAAGCCCCATTCAACCGAGCTTACTTCTGCTTTGGCCTGATCTAGATCAGCCAGCACATGCACACACCGTTCATACAGCGCGCTGCCGGTGTCGGTAATACTGAGTCGCCGGGTTGATCGCTGCAACAACTCCAATTGCAACGACTCTTCCAATTGATTGACTCGTTTTGTGATCACCGATTTGGAGGTGCCCATCTGCCGGGAAGCCTCGGCAAAGCTGCCGACCTCAACCACTTTGACGAATGCCCGCAGGCTTTTTAGCTCATTCATGCTGTTTTTATTGACCTCGTTTTGCGAACGACTATGAGTCATTTTAACCAATTATCACTCATATTACAGACAATTATACTCTGGCCATGAGCCTGTACCGCGCTATGGGTTTACTAAAGACACAAACAGCGCTTGAAAAGCGTAGACCACATCAAGTGTTTGAAGACGCGCACAAAAAAAGAAGAAGTAAACAATAAGAGGGTAAGAACATGAAAATTTCGAGAGTAGTCATTGGCGTATTAGCTTTGTCTTTTACATTGGTTGTCGCACCCAGCCCGGTTTTTTCACAGGAAGGGGCGGTACTCGAAGAAGTGACCGTCACCGCACGTAAACGCGAGGAAGGACTGAATGATGTCCCGATCGCGATCACTGCTATGACCGGCGATATGATCCAGGAAAGTAATCTGTCTGATATTGGTGGTTTAGCTGAGGAGTTACCCAATCTTGGTTTCGGCGAGGCGTTTACTTCTTCAGATCGATTTGCGGTTCGCGGTATTAGTACCAATGGAACCAATGTTGGTTTCGAGCAAGCGGTAGGATTTAATATCGATGGTTTCTATTTTGGTCGGAGTCGTTTTGGTCAAACGATGTTTCTTGATCTGGAACGTATCGAGGTTCTCAAAGGCCCTCAAAATACATTGATTGGTAAGAACAATACGGCGGGCGCGATCAATATCGTTACCCGTAAGCCTGGCGATGAGGCGGGCGGGTATATTGCCAGCACCTATGACTTTGAAGCGGCGGAAGGGTTGTCGATAGAAGGTGCGGTCGATGTTCCAATGGGTGAGAACTTACGTGCCCGATTTTCTGGCCGTGTTGAGGATAAAGATGGTTATGTGATCGATGGCATTAGTGGCAGTGACGATGGTGGTGCTAAAGATAGCTGGACGCTCCGTGGCCTCTTTGATTGGGATATATCTGATACAACGGATGCCACAGTACTACTACAAGTCGGTGATATCGATCGTGGTGGTCGTGCCAGAGAGCTAAACGGTAATTGTATTGCGGTTGCGCCTATTGGTGATTGTATTACCAACAACGTGAAATGGCAGGGCAATACCTGGGCGGGTGAGGTGCTTGATGAATTTACTAAAACGACCTACACCATCGCGGGCTTGACCGTTAACTGGGAGTTGAGTGACGACTGGACACTGACATCCCTGACTAATTACACGGAATACGAGGGCGACGATTTTTCCAGTCCGGATTTCAATCTTAATGCCGATGGCCAGCTCGCCAATATTGAAGATGATTTTGAACAGATATCACAAGAGCTTCGAATACTTGGGTCCTTTACAGACAATGTCGATTTTATCGGCGGTTTGTACCTTAATGAAAATGAAGTTACCTCTCTCCAGAACATACAATTTTGTGGCGGTAGGGGTAGTAGTTGCTCAGATGCCTCGCTACCAACACATACCGGGTTGCAGCGAAATTTTGAAGGATTTCAGGATTCCAGTACCGTCTCTGTGTTTGGTCAGGTTGATTTTCATGTAAACGATTACTGGACTGTTGGTATCGGTGGTCGCTTTACGGAAGAAGAGAAAGATGCCAATGGCCGTAAGTTTCTCTCTGACCTGGTTGGTGTTGCCCAAGGGGCTGGCGCGCCGGTACCGGGAACAGATTTTGCTGGCGGCGGCAGTTGCCCAAGTCTGGGTGGTTCGATCAACGGTCGACCAGTAGTATGCTTTGGACCGCTCATAGCCGGCTCGAATTCAGGATCTTTCTCGCGCAGTGAAAGTGATTTTTCACCCAATGCCGTGTTGACCTGGAAGCCAAACGACGACGACATGATGTATCTCAGTTATTCCGAAGGTTTTAAAGGTGGCGGTTACCAGCTGTGGCCGGTTACACCCGGTGCACTTACTTCAGCGCAGATTGAATTTGATGCCGAAAGTGCCACGAGTTTCGAGCTGGGTGGCAAGCATACGCTCGTTGGCCAGACATTGCAGTTGAACTGGGCGCTGTTTCAAACCGAGGTTGAGGATCTTCAAGTCTCGGCATTTGACCCGCAATTGACCGCACAAAATATTGGTAACGCTGCCGAGGTAACCTCGCAGGGTCTCGAGGCTGATATTACCTGGTTAGTGGATGATAACCACAAGGTTACTGCCGCTTTGGCATTACTGGATGCAACCTATGACAGTTTCCCGGGTGCGACTTGCTTTCCCGGGCAAGCCGCGGTTGCCGGTGCCGGGTGTGTAGGCGGAGTTCAGGACCTGTCCGGAGATGAAGTCCAGTACTCGCCTGATACTCAGTACAACCTCGCCATCGATGGCAGCTATCCGACGGCGAACGGGCTTGAGTGGGGTTGGCGCGCAGCCTACTCATGGCGCGACGATCAGTTTATCGGTTCCAAGAATTCGCCTAATGACATTCAGGAGGCTTATGG
>CAZUMV010000061.1:0-12713 GCA_964621435.1 uncultured Thiotrichales bacterium
ACTGAGCGTAACGATGGCGACTTCGTTGTGAGCATTCGAGCGCCATTGCAGAACAAAAAAGGCGCTGACGAAATTTGCCGACAGTTTCCAACCGGCGGCGGGCGCGCTGCTGCTGCGGGCATCAATCGGTTGCCCGCGACAATGTATGATGACTTCGTTAAAACTTTTGCCGAATATTACTCATACTAGTCGCCGCAATTCTCGGTGGCATAAAAGCCAAGACTAGTTCATTGACGACAAAAATTAAAAGTTAGGTGATCCGTGACTGATTCAAACAAAAACGATCTCTATGGCAAGCTCGATGCGCGCAGTGAAACGGATATTGGTGTCCCGCAACTCATTCCTGCGGCAACCGTTGTTTTGCTTCGTGATGGTGCCGATGGTGTAGAAGCGCTCATGCTCAAAAAAGATAGCAAGATTAGTTTCGGTGGTATGTGGGTGTTTCCTGGTGGCAAGATTGATGCACAAGATGGCGAAGAAATAGAGGATGCCGATACGGTGGCACGTAAAGCGGCGGCTAGAGAAGCAAAAGAGGAGGCGGGGTTAACGCTGGATATACAACAGTTTCATTTTTTTTCCCATTGGACGCCAGCGCCGGGAATGAAGAAACGATTTGCCACCTGGTTTTTTGCGGTAGATGCCAATCATACGCGACAGGACGTCCAGATTGATGACGGGGAAATAAAAAACCATAGTTGGATTAATCCAGCAACGGCTCTAGCGCATCATGCTGCAGGAGAAATGCAATTTGTGCCACCGACCTGGGTGACGCTTTACCATTTATCGCAACACCACAATGTAGCTGGTTTTCTTAGCCATATCGATGAGCGTGAGGTCGGTCGATATGTTACCCGGGTTGGCACATCCGCCGCGGGAACAAGAATTGCGATGTGGTCAGGTGATGCCGGTTACGATACATGGGAGCCTGACCTTGACGGTCCTCGTCATAGGCTGGTTATGGCCAAGGAGGGATTTTCCTTTATCAATGACGTTGTGAGTTTTAACTGAGCTTCTTGCCAAGTGGTAAAGTACTTGAATAACCGTCGATTTAGTTTACCTTTATAGCGATGCAATCTTGTATCCAGGACAATATACAGAACAGTATCCCGATCGGGCCGCCGTTATTTTGGCGTCGTCCACTCATTCCTAAAGTGTTGTGAATAGTATTAGTCATAAAGCCAGAATAAGAGTGGTGTATGCAAGCGCGTAGGTATTCCGAGTTGGATTGGCTAAGAGTGATTTTGATTTTATTGGTATTTGTGCATCACGTTTTTATGCCTTTCAATGGTGATAGCTGGCATATCATGAATGCAGAATCTAGTAAGTTGCTCGATAACGTCATGGTCTATTTTGAGCAGCTGCGCTTGCCAGTACTTTTCTTTATAGCAGGGGCAGGGAGCTTCTTGTTGTTAGAAAAAATGAATGCCAAAGCATTCATCGTCAAAAAATTTCAACGTTTATTTATTCCGCTTTTGGTTGGCATGATGTTGGTAAATCCGCCGCAAGGTTATTTTGAAAACATTGATAAGTATGCAAATCTCCGGGATGCCTACAAGCAGTTATTCTTCTCATTTAATGCCAATCATCTTTGGTTTATTGAGTTTCTAATCATTTTCATGTTGCTGGCTATACCCGTTAAAAAAGTTCTGAATAGCGGTGCTCGCGGAAACCTAACGGAAAAAGTTGAGCGCTTGATGCTCGCAAAACATGGGCTGTTTTTTCTAGTGGTACCGATTATTATCGTGCGATGTGCCTTGAAGATATTGTTGCCATCTCAGGATCACAGTATTGTAAACCTCTCGGTGGTCGTGTTTTTTTTAATGTTCTTCATCGCCGGCATGTACTTTATTAAGAGACCTGAAGTTTGGCGGTCTTTGGCGGAAAACCGCCTCACTAATTTAAAATGGTTTGTTTTTTGTTCTATCGTATTTTATGGCTACTACTTTAGCCCGGACTTAACGCCATATGCCTCTACGCAAGTCCTGTGGCAGGTTTGGTGGGCGGTTTGCACGCTGGTTTCATGGTCTGGCCTATTGGTTTTAGTGGGTTATGCAAGCGCATTTTTTAAAGATACTCCTGCGTGGCTGGTTACGGCGAATGAGTTGATTTATCCATTTTATATCTTGCATCAAACAGTGATTGTTGTATTTGCGTTCTATATTGTTCAGTGGGATGTGGGTATTCCGGCCAAATCGATTAGTTTGCTCATCAGCTCTTTCATCTGTTGTAGTCTGTTTTGCTATTACGTCATCAAACCAATTAGCGTTTTCCGCTACTTATTTGGACTGAAACGCAACATATCTCGTTAAGATTTGCAGATATACCTGGTGCTAGCCAACCTGAGAAAAATGGGTTAACTCATTGAATATTAATCACATATAGTTAATCAAGGTTGCGAATATGCGGACCTTGTCCACATATTTTTGTATCTTAATGCAAATAAGAATGATTCCTATTTACATTTGCTGGCTCGTTGTTTATCCTTCCTTGACCATAGGAATTCAGAATCCGCAATGATTGTTTGTATTTGTAACAATATAAGTAGTAACGACATAAACGACGCTATTCGGGGCGGTGCTCGTTCAGTCAGCGATATTCAGGCATCGTTATCTTTGGGTTCAAATTGTGGCAGCTGTAAGCAAGAAGCGAAACGAATGCTCGACAATCAAATTGTAACAGCTGTGCAAGCACAACCGATTTATTTTATGGATGATAAAAACCTGTCATTTGGTTAGCTCTGTCCCTTTAGACCGGCTTAGTTCGTACGCTCCAACAACTCTTACCGCGTCAAAATAATTAAGGTATATTATAAAAAAACTCAATGCCTATACTGGCGTGAGGAATATCCGATATCACTCAGGAAAAATCATGAAAGGCGACAAAGAAGTTATCTCATATCTCAATAAGGCGTTGAAAAACGAATTGACTGCGATCAATCAGTACTTTTTACATGCACGTATGTATAAAAACTGGGGTCTGGAAAAACTCAATGAAAAAGAGTACGAAGAGTCAATTGATGAGATGAAACATGCCGACACGATAATTGAACGAATCTTGATGATTGACGGTCTGCCGAATCTTCAGGACATGGGTAAATTATATATTGGGCAAAACGTACTTGAGATGCTGGAATGTGATTTGCGCCTGGAGATCGAGGCAATTCCATTACTTAAGGAAGCCATCGCTTACTGTGAAACTGCTTCAGACTTTGTGACCAGAGATTTATTCAGTGCCATCCTTGAAAGTGAAGAAGAACACTATGACTGGCTTGAAACGCAAATTGATTTATTCAAAAAAGTCGGCGAAAAGAACTACTTACAGTCAATGATGTAAGTTGTATTTTAGCAGCAATGTGAAGGGTGACTGACATCGCCCGTCAGCGGTTAGTACGAATCGAATCGTTGAGAAAAACGCTGCTACAGCGTCAATGTCAGTTTGATGGATCTGGTATAGTTCTCGTTATCATGCGAAGTCTACTATTAATAATTTTTAGTGTTATCTGTGTGGGCTGCAAATCAGCGTCCCCGGTTGAAGTTGCCGATACTATTTTCACCGGCGATAATATTTTGACCATGGACGGTTCGCACGTCGAGGCGGTGGCAATCGCTGGCGATCGCATTATTGCTACGGGAGCCCGAGCCGAACTCGAATCCTATAACGGCAAAGCGACTGACGTTATAGAACTGGGCGCGCGTGCATTGTTACCGGGGTTTATCGACGCCCACGGGCATATAGCGGGTACCGCTAGCTTGCTGGACCTCCCAAATATTGCATCACCACCGGTGGGCCCGGTTGAGTCCTTGGCAGATCTCATGACGGTGTTGCAAAGTCGTGTCGAACAGGACCCGCTAGATAGTCAAGAATGGCTGGTTGCATTTGGTTACGACGATTCTTTGTTAAAGGAAAAGCGCCATCCAACCCGCGCGGATCTCGATGCAATTTCAAATTCGATCCCCATTTTGATTGTGCATGTTTCCGGTCATCTCGGGGTGCTTAACAGCGCCGCACTTAAAGCTTCGGCAATCTCGGCCGCCACACCGGATCCAGATGGTGGCGTAATACGACGACAGCCTGGCACCCGCGAACCCAATGGTGTTCTTGAGGGAGTAGCGCTTCAGGCTATCTCAAGCGAGCGAATGGGCAATATAGGTCCGCTCGAATTTACTAGATTACTGTCACGGGCTATTGATTATTACGCCAGTTTCGGCATTACCACAATACAGGATGGCGGTAGTGCACCGCAGGGCATTACCGGTTTTAAAGCATTGGCAGTGGTTAAACCTTTCCCCATTGATATTGCGGCCTACCGTCGCTTGGCACCTGATGAGCTCAACCAAAAGACCAGTTTCGATTTTCAAAAGGACTACCAGAACGGCTTCCGGCTAGCCGGTATAAAGATAAGTGCTGATGGTCCACCGCAGGGCCGAACTGCCTGGATGACCGAGCCGTATACGGAAGGTCCGGCCGGAGCCGATGAAGATTACATTGCTTACCCTACCGTAGTGCCCGAACACTTCACGGACAAGGTCGCCGAGATTATCAAGACTGGCACGCCGCTTATAGTGCATACCAATGGTGATGCCGCAATCGATCTATTAATTAGCGCAATCCGTAATGCCCGGCCTGACATTGCCGAGCGTGACCACAGAACGGTTGCTATTCACGCCCAATTGATGCGTAAAGATCAGGTCGCTGCGGCCGCTGAGCTCGGTATTGTGCCGTCGTTCTTTTCCGCGCATACATTTTATTGGGGAGACTGGCACTTGAAAAGTTTTGGCGCGCAGCGGGGTAATAATATCAGCCCCACTGGCTGGGCTAAAGAACGCGAGCTTAACTTCACCATACACAACGATGCACCGGTAGTACCACCCGATATGATGCGCTTGGTGTGGGCGACCGTTAATAGAACCACGCGCTCAGGGAAAATCATCGGAGCCGAACAAAGAGTGGATACATTAACCGCACTCAAAGCAATCACCATAGACGCTGCTTATCAATATTTTGAAGAACATGACAAAGGTAGCATCACAGCAGGTAAGCAGGCTGATCTGGTCATACTGGAGCGCAACCCGCTAAAAGTACCGACTGCCGAACTTGATCAAGTTAAGGTGCTACAAACGATCGCACGTGGTAAAACCGTATTTGAAAGTAATCAGAATTAACACTGCAGTAAAGCCGGCGTTGCATTAGCTACGGATTAATCTGCCTGGCCCGTTACGACTGTTGTTTGTCTTTCGCAGCGTGTGCCGACGTTTTTTCTTTTTAAAACGCTTGTGCCGCCGGTCTTATGTTATCTAAATCCAGTCAAACGGTTTACAGCGTATCAGCAGACTTTTTTCCAATGCTTCCTCACGCAATTCCGCAATCTTCGCATACTCGGGGCTTCCTATCATAGCGTCAAAATACTTTTTGCTAGGGTATTTAACGACGAAGAATACATCTGGATCCCATTCCCCTATAAGGCTTTCCTCTGGCTGATAGTTATGTTCAATTTCTGCACCTGCTTTTTCGAGAAGTGGAGTCATGGCTGCGCCGTACTCAAGATATTTTTCTTGACCGCCATTTGGTTTGAACCACAAGGCGTTAAGCATATAGATTGCGCTACTCATATTTTCTGTTCCTGATTACAAATTGTGTAACGTTATAATAGCAATAAGTCAGGTTTTTTTATCAAATGCAGCGTTACTTTAAAAAACAGCTACGGGTGCGTTTCGAATTCGCAAAGTACCCTAGGTTTGCTCTTGATTCAACGGTAGAGGTCGCCCAGTCTCATATATCTTTAAAAAAATATAAAAAGTCTTTCCATATGATATTAAATAATTCATGCTCTCGCACTGGAGGAGATCGATATGTTGCGCAAGCGGTCTAATTTACTGTCTATATTTTTGGTTATTAGTATTACTGCGTCTGCAGCTATTGGGGTTTTTGTTTACACGAGAACATCTCCAAGCGAAAAACTGACCAAACTTCATCAGATTTTGTCGCAACGTTATCCCGATGTTAGTCATATTTCGGCAGAGGTATTGGCTACGCTCCCTCTAAATGATGTCATATTGTTTGATGTTCGCGAACAAGCAGAATTCGACGTCGGTCATTTACAATCCGCTATCCATGTATCACCTGATATAAACCCAGCGGATTTTATGCAAACTTATGGCGATCAGCTCAATGGTCGAAAAGTTGTTTTCTATTGTTCGGTTGGTGAGCGTTCCAGCAAGCTGGCAGAAGCAGTGCTCGAGTTATCAGAAGATCCTGATATTGACGTGGTAAATTTGGAAAAGGGTATCTTCAATTGGCACAATCAAGAGCGCCAGGTCTTTGATGCAGATGGTAAGACCGAGAAAATTCATCCGTTCAATAAGTTCTGGGGCAGTTACTTGCGCCGCCGTGACCAGTTGCAATTGAACTAGGAGCGGGGTTGGTTCGAAGTCCGCAATGTTCTCTGGCTACTTTGTGAAGCTTGCTAGTTAATATTCTCTACCGCTTTTTTTACATTCGCGTAAGACGTGGTTTCCACGAAGCCGATAGAAAATGTCTGTGGTGTGTTGAGAAACTTGTCTTTGTTGCGACGGCCAAAACCCAGTACGGTCATGTCTGGCCGGCTCACGTAGTCATCAGGATGATCATCATCTTCATGATGCAATAAATACAGCATGCGCGAATTGTCTTGATCTCCAAAAGCAAACCATTCCGGTGCTGGTAAATCACGTTCGGATACTTCGTCAATCAAATGCCTTTGGTCATCGGCAGACGAGTACCAGAAGTCGGTGCGATCCATCTCGCCGCCCGGCACACCTTCATATTGCACCCAGTATTCATATCCCGGGCTTACGCGGGTGATAGAGAAATCCAGACGGGTGGGATAAAAATCCCACTGTCCGGTCCATTGGCCATTACCCGAGGTAAAAGTGATCCGTACATGTTGTTTGGTTTCAATTTCTACGATTGATGTAGATGGGTCGGTACCCGCATTCATGGCATGAAAGAAATTTCCATCTTGTTTGTGAATAGCGTTGGGAAAGCCGCGATATTCGCCTTTGTGTCCAGAACCCGCCTTGCTGTGAAAGCCTAACCAATCAACACCGTCTTTATCCAGCATGCTGGAAAGACCGCCACCGGTTTTCTCCAGATAATATGTGGCGTTATCGGTAGCCACAATGTAAGCAGAACCGCCGCCAGCCGAAACATCAACCCCGTGCGATAAAGAGACACCGGTAACGTTATTTGATCTGGTGGTACAGCTCACGATTACAAGCAGGGCGCCCAGCAGTATTAGCTGCGCTTTTATTGATGAATGCATACAAGAGTTCTCCATTGATTTTTTGATTTGTCGTCAGGACGCAAGTGACCGTTCTGAGCGAGCACTTCTTTTTAACAAAGTGCCAATAGTGAGTATGGCAACTGCACATAGTATAAACATGAGTCGTCCCCATGCCGGGTTAGGAATGAGCGCCATAAAAAATATGCCAATACCCATTGCGGTAACCATAGAGCCCAGTTTATGACGTTGTTGAGAGTCGTAATGGTCTTGCTCAGAATCGGCAAAGACCGGGGTTTCCAGATCCTTGAAGAAACGTTCGGTTTCTTGTCGGTGCTGATCTTTTTCTTTCCGATAAAGTAGCTGTGTCGCGCAGAAAAATCCGCCGGTAATGAATATGTGAGCACCGATCGTTAAGATCAAATTCAGGTCGGTTAACTCACGTTTGGTTGCATCTACTATGCCTAGCCAGCCGGCAACAATATTTGCCGTTAAGACGTTCAGCAAAAACCAGGAAATAAACAAGCCCAATAGTACCGTGACCCAAGGTGCCCATTGCGGCGTCTTCTTGACAAATATCCCGAAAATCAACGGCACTAATATTGGCACCTGAATCATCGCAGAGACGGACATCATGAGATCGAATAGGCTGAGTTCTTTTAAAGATTTGAAAAACAGAGCCATCGCGATAACCAGCACGCCGTAACCAAAGCTCAAAAACTTGCTTAACCTGAGCAAGTGGCGCTCATCCGTTGTTCTGTTGCGCTTGGCCAGGAAGGGTTGATAAATACTGCGGACGAAAATACCGGAGTTTTTATTGATGGCCGAATCCATTGAAGACATCGAGGCCGCGAACAATCCAGCCAGTAACAGTCCGACCGTACCTACCGGCATGGCATTACGAGCGAATACCAGATACACCGCGTCGGCTGCCTTGCTACCAAGCTCTGGATATGCTTTGGCCGCATCAGGATATAAAATGGCTGACGCCCACGGCGGTATAAACCAGATGATACTGCCAACACCCATTAACACCATTGCCAGTAAAGCGGCTTTACGGGCGTTGTCAGAATCTCTGGCGTTCAAAAAACGAAATGAATCATGCAGGTTCATCATAGTGACCAGTTGTTTGCCTAAAAAGAAAACAAACGTGCCAACCAGCAGTAAAGGGTAGTTCATGTTCGGGCCGACCACGAAGTCACTCGGAAAGTTAGTCACGAGCTGCACCGGTCCGCCGACCATGGTGAGTGCAACAATGGCGCAAGCGATCGAAACTACCGCGACCACCAATGTTTGGAGGAAATCCGACGCTACCACGCCCCAGGCGCCGGACAATACCGAGACGAGTAACACTGCCAGACCAGTTACGATAATAGTAATGTTAATGTTGGCGTCAAAAACGGCGCTGGAAAATACGCCGAGGGCGTTCAGCCAAATGCCGGCGTTAATGATGCTGAAAATGATGAGTGCGCAAGAGAAGAATGTTTCGTTTTGATTGCCGAAACGTCTGCGGATACCTTCGGTGGGGGTATCCACGCGCATCTGGCGAAAGCGGTGGGAAAAATATGCCCAGCCGCAAAAATATGAAAAAGTGTTGGCGAAGAAAACCAGGCAAACCGCGAAGCCATCGGTAAATGCTTTGCCCGCGGCGCCGGTAAAAGTCCAGGCTGAAAACTGCGCCATAAAAGCCGTCGAGCCAACCATCCACCACAACATGCGGCCACCACCACGAAAGTAATCGCTGGTAGATTTTTTGGCCATGGTTTTGAAGGTCAGCGCAATGCCGACCAGCAGCAGAAAATACCCTGCTATTACCGCGTAGTCATAATTCATAAGCTAGTCCAATTACTGCAGATGAGAAACGTCCACCCAGTTATCGTTTTCACGAATGATGTCGATAAGTTGTTGGTACTGACTGCCTTCTTTAAAGGTTTGATAAGGCGGTACTGGCTCACCTTGAATATCTTTAACAAACTCGCGAATAAGATAGCGCCAGTTCCTCTCGGTATCTCCTTTTACATCCGGAACATCAGCGGCGATCTCGGGCGGCAAGGGCACTTCGGTCCATTGTTGGTTATCAGCATACAAATACAAGGGGCCACTACCATAATGGCCTTTGATATAAATGGATCCCTCATTACCATAAAAAGCGATATAGTCTTCGTTAAAACGCGGGTGTAGTCCGCCATGCCTGAACGTCACAGAGACCGGTTTTTGCGCCAACTCACTTTCTATCTGTGCAAGCACAGTATACGACCACTCTACGTTGGACTCGCCCCACTTAAGAGCGGGATCGTTGATATCTTTAGGAATGTGCTCGCGCCGGGTTTTGAAGTTGTGTACGCCATCCACAATCGGCGCTTTGCCGAGGTCATCACGAACCTCACCCATAATCGAGAGAATCTTTTCGCCCAGTACGGACGTAACGATCGAGAGTTTGTGGGTAAAGTTGTTGTTGAGGCGACCGCCACCATCTTCTTTTCGATGTGACCAGCCAAACGGAATGTCACGCTCCAGATTAAAATGGGAGACACATTCAACTTCAGTGGGTTCGCCAATCGCGCCTTGCGCAATCAGTTTTTTCGCGTGCATGATTTCCGGCATATAGCGGAAGCTGGCAGCGTAGGCAGTCTTGACGTTTTTCTCAACCGCCAGTTCATAAAGTGTTTTGGCAGTTTCGCCAGACTCGGTCATGGGTTTGTCACAAAACACATGGCAGCCATGCTCAATAGCCTGTTTAATCGGTTCAAAATGTACACCGCCCGGAGTGCCAATGCTGACCACATCGGGTTGGCAATCTTTTAGTGCTTGTTGCCAGTCGGTGCCGGCATAAGGGATGTTCATTTCCTTCGCTACTTGTTCAACAACGCTTTTCGTTCTGCCGACCATGCCCACCACCTCGGCCGAGGCGTAACGAAAGGCGTCGGTATGTCCTTGGCCGGCAAACCCGGTTCCGTGCACCAGCACTTTTACTTTTTTAGTCATGTTTTTGTTCGTTTGTCTTGAGTTAAGTTGGTTGGGGTTACCAGTTCCACATCGTGCCGTCTTCGAGACGGCTAACCGGCAGATAGGAGCGTTGGTAAGGGTGTTCTTCAGCGGCCTTTTCATCAAAGTCGATACCAAGGCCAGGGCTCTCGCTGACCATGGCCATACCGTCACTAACTTCAATGGTGTGTTTGAAAACGCTATTCATTTGCTCATTACCAAGGCCAACAAATTCCTGAATGCCAAAATTCGGTACCCAGGTATTGAGGTGCATGTGTGCAGCAAAGCAAACAGGGGAGAGATCCGGCGCGCCATGTGGCGCAAGTTTCACATTATAGATCGCGCCAAAATCGGCAATGCGTCTTAAAGCAGTGATGCCGCCCGCATGTGTCGCAGCGACCCTAATGTAGTCGATGAGCTGATTTTGAATCAGGTCTTTGCAATCCCAAATAGTGTTGTAGGTTTCACCAATCGCTAAAGGTGTTGTGGTGTGTTCCCGAATCGTTTTATAGCTTTCCTGATTTTCGGCAATCGAAGCGTCTTCCAGAAAAAACAGATGATATTTTTCCAGCATCTTACCGAGTCGGGCCGATTCGATTGGCGTTAAGCGATTGTGAACGTCGTGCAAGAAATGAGCGTCGTGGCCGAAACGTTCTCGGGCTTGGCGAAAAAGATCCTCGATCATATTGAAGTATTTCTGGGTCGACCATTCTTCTTCTGGTGGTAGCAGTCGGTTGCCCTGGAGTTCGTAGTAATCTTTTTTGTCGCCGAGCACGCCGTACGTAACCTTTAATCCTGGCACCGCAGTTTGTAAGCGAATCGCCTTGTAGCCGGATTTGATGTGCTCTTCGGCTTTATTAAGGGTGTCTTCGATGGTTTCGCCATTGGCATGTGCGTACAAGGTGACGCCGTTTCGGCTTTTACCACCCAGCAACTGATAGACCGGCATGTCAGCCATTTTGCCTTTAATATCCCACAGTGCCATATCAATGGCCGCTATTGCCGCCATCGTGATAGTGCCTTTGCCCCAATAGACGCCTTTATATAAGTACTGCCATATATCTTCTATATTTTGGCAATCTTTTCCAATAAGGCAGGGGACAACATGTTCTTCCAAATACGTGGCAACGGCGAGTTCTCGACCATTAACGGTGGCGTCCCCCAGCCCATAAAGACCACTATTAGTAATAACCTTCACCGTGACAAAATTTCTGCCCGGGCTGCAGACAATGACTTTAATTTCTTTTATTTCCACGCTTATGATTCTTTGTTATTCCTGAGAGACGTTTGCCTATTTTACCGGTTTGCAATGTCAATATACACACTGATTTCCGGGCCAGTTGCACTGGTATATGAAATATGATTGATTTGCCAAAGTGAGGGATTGTATTGGGGCTTTAAACCGAAGCGATTGTGCTAGTTTGTTCTTACTCCTCCGATGTTATTGAAGTGTTTTTACCGCTTTGAGTTGTACAGCGCTGACAATAGAACATTCATCTCATTTTTTAACTTCAAGGCTTACGCGCGCGGCACCTACAAATCGCATTTTAATGTAAGGCCCCATTGATTTTTAACCGTTTGTCTATATTATATGACCAGTTAAATGTAAAAAATAAAAAAGTCTGGGTGAACTGAAGCGCCCGGCAATTTGAAGTAACACACTACAACTTAGAAATGGATTTCCGAGCTTCGCGCTCATTTGTAATAACGGGGATCCATTCATGCTCAACACAAAAATCAAAATATTTTTACTATCTCTTCTGTGCTTGCTAAGCCTGTGCGGTTTTAATGTCGCGATCGCCGAAGATGAAGATGAAGATGAAGACGGTCCCGTCGTTGGTGATCTATCCAATAGTTATGACTTTCAGAAGCTAGGCGGTATGTCGAGCCGACTTGCGCCCCATGGCAATGATCTCATGGGTGATCTAATTGACAAGAACACCGGTGGTATTACCTTTGAGCACATGGATGTATCGATACCTGGTAATTCAGGTCTTGAAGTGGCATTGCGCCGTAAGATTAAACAAGGGCACCACGCTCATACACCTTATCAACAAGGGTTTAGTGAATGGGTTCTGGATTTGCCAATTGCCTACACTAGCTTTGCGCCTAACTCACAAGCTGGTGCGCTTGCGCCGACCTTTAATCATGGTTGTCTTGTGGATTACGGTCCAATGCGGCTTAAGCAGAGATTATCCGGACTCGGCGCTGGAGCGATAATAAATTGGGAGGCGTTTACATCCGGCGTCACCTTGCATGTGCCTGGTAAAGGCATATCTGGTTTTGAAGCTGATCCAAAGACACCGCATGATCCAAAAACCAACTGGATCTCAGGGCCAAACACGACCGATCACGCCGGTCGATGCGCAACACAAGTAATCTCCCCAGACGGAACGAAGTACAAATTCGGGCGACATGTATTTCGTAAGACAGATTCTTTTCGAGCGCCCTATACGACGCCAAGGTACGG
>CAZUMV010000062.1:0-12660 GCA_964621435.1 uncultured Thiotrichales bacterium
ACCTGCCGCAGTGATTGGTTCAAATGCAATCGATTTGCCAGCTAGTCAGGTTCGCGCCCTCGGCGGTGGTAACGTCGATCTAGTTGAAGAGGAAGCGGAAACCTTTACTGTCGGTGTCGTTGTTTCTCCAACTGATGCGCTAACTTTCAGTATCGATTACTTCGATATTGATATCGAAAATGCTATAGCAGCGTTTGGTGGCGGCGCAGCGAATATCCTGGGTGTTTGCTACGATCCTAACTCCGCCGTTGGTGGCGCTGGTTCGGATTTCTGTAATGTTATCAACCGCCGTTCGGACGGTACGATTGACTTTATCCAGACAACAGCTCAGAACGTTGCACTGCAAACCCTGAAAGGTGTTGATTTGGCTGCGAGCTACCAGAGAGATTTGTTTGGTGGAGATCTTGATGTTCGTTATCTTGGTACCTATACCACAGAAAGTGATTTCATTTCCTTTGAAGGTGATGCAACAATTGAGTGTGCAGGTAGATTTGGTAATCGTTGTGGAAATCCGCTGCCTGATTATCAGCATCGTATCACCACTAACTGGACATCGGGAGCTTGGACAGGTCAGTTGATATGGCGCTATATCGGCGAAGTTGAGGATGACGCAGGAGGTTTTTCGGTTAATGATATCGATGCTGAAAATTACTTCGATCTCAACGGTTCGTTTGCTATCAACGATAACTACACCATTGGATTTGGTATCGAAAACGTTGCGGATACTTCACCACCAATTCTTGGTGATAACGCGCAGCAAGCTAATACGTACCCAGCGAAGTATGATGTTTTCGGTCGTACATTCTACTTGAGTGCTAGAGCTAGATTCTAATCCAATTGGATGGAGTCAAAAGACGGCGGGCCTTGGCCCGCCGTTTTTGTATCTGGTAGAAAAACATGACGAAGAATGTAGATGAATCCGCGCCCAATGAGTGGCATAGCTATTGGGACGAAGCTTCTAGCGGTGGTGAGGTGTTTGTTGGCCAAAAAGGCCAGGCGCACCCAGACATCGCAAAATGGTGGGCTGAAACCTTCATTGAGTTGCCGCGCGAGAGCAAGATTATTGATTTGGCTAGTGGTGCCGGTTCAGTGTTTAAGCATTTGCCAAAAGATCATAAGGGCAAATTGTTCGCCGCGGATGTATCCTCAGAAGCACTAAAGCAATTACAGCAACGGTTTCCAACAGCAAACACGCATCAATGTTCGGCGGAAAGCACGCCCTATCAAGATCAGGCGTTCGATTGGGTCGTGAGTCAATTTGGTATTGAGTACGCGGGCGATGACGCTTTTATCGAAGCGGTACGTATTCTGGCGCCAGGTGGCCGACTACAGATGTTATGTCATATTCAAGATGGTCATATTGACGCTCGTAATCAGGCCCACCTTAAGCAGGCGAAAGTGATTGTTAGCAGTGACTTTATAGCTTGCGCGCGGCAGCTATATACAGCCGTCGACGTTGGCAAAAAGAAGGAAATAGAGCGCCGTATGGCAAAGTTTCAAAAAGCAGAGCAAGCGTTAGCTACTGCGTGCAAGGCCTTACCCGAAGGTATTCATTTACATCTCTATCAAGGTTTTAGACAGTTGTTCGAAAATCGTCAGCAATATGCGGCCGCTGATGCGATTGCGTGGTTGGATGCGATGCAGATTGATGTAGATCGCAATATTAAGCGATTATCGCATATGTGCCTGGCAGCAAATTCGACGGCAGATATTGCACAGCTCCGTGAGCGCATGTGCGCCGCAGGTTGCGCCGAGATACAGGTTGAGCCGCTGCAAATAACGGGGCATGATTTACCGCTTGCCTGGGCCATAAGCGGAAAAAAATAATAGGGGCGTGCTAACGTTTTCTATCATTGGAGAGTGTGTTAGCCTGCGGACAATATATGAGCAAAATAACAATAAGGTAGTGGATCATGGAAAATACTAGTGCGGGTGTGGTAGAGGGGAAGTTGTTTTTATATGAAGATCCGCAAATGCTTGCGCTCGAGGATCACAGTGCCTTGGGGATATCGCCTGTTGCCGCGCCGTATGCGAATACTAAAAAACACAATGCGATACCGATAACATTAACCGAGTTTGGATCCGCGCAAAAAAACTATCCAATTATTTTTAGTGGTCATCAAGACCCTTATCCTTTAGCGATCGTAGGAGTTTCTGAAGATAAGAATTTATTTCTGGATGAGCACGACCAATGGGATGCAAATTGTTATGTCCCGGCATATTTGCGTTGTTATCCTTTTGCCTTTGCGCAACTGGGTGAAGATCAAATGGCGGTTGTAATAGACCGCGCTTCATCAATGGTTTCGGAAACGCCCGAATACCCGTTTTTTGAAAACGATGATATTTCCGAACACACCAAAAAAATGCGCGATTTCGCAGCGCAATTCGTCACCCAGCGCAATCAAACCAAAGAATTTTGCGAGATGTTGGTGCAAAAGGACTTATTAACTGACCAGCACATCACGCATCGACCTGAAGGTGCTGATAAAGACGAAGTACTGGCGAATTATGCTGCCATTGATGTGAAAAAAGTTAACGAATTGAGTGGTAAGGAGTTGGAGGACTTGCATAAAAGTGGTGCGCTTGGCGCAATTCACGCACATTTGTTCTCGTTGGAAAACTGGAATAATTTGTTGCAGCGTCGAGCTCGTGCATAAATGCATTATTCCACACCTGATCTTTGTGATCAGTATGAAGATCTTTTAGCGCTTGGCACCTTGCGGGTGCTCGATACGATTTTTATAAGTTTCGGTGCACGACATGAGTTTTTTGGTCAAGCGGTTACCGTTAAATGCTTTGAAGATAACTCCAGAGTGAAAGAGCTTGCCAGTACTGACGGCTTTGGGAGAGTTATGGTCGTAGATGGTGGAGGTTCAATTCGACGTGCATTGCTAGGTGATATGATCGCAGCAAATGCCCTTAAAAATGGCTGGGCGGGATTTATTTTCAACGGTGCAATTCGTGATGTTGAGGTGATTAACACCATGGCAATAGGCGTGCGTTGTCTCGCTGCAGTACCGGTTAAGACTGAAAAGAAAGGTCTGGGCAGTACTGATGTGGCATTGCGATTTGCCGGGCAAAGAATCAACCCGAATGACTGGGTTTATGCGGATCAAAATGGCGTACTAATTAGTGATACAGAATTAACGCCTGATAATGACTGAATTCACATCGTTATTACAATTGGATACAACGGCACGGTAACCTGAATCGGAAAGATCTGATACAGTTGCGGCACGAACGGAAAGGATTTCAAACCAACATAGGGCTTTGCTGTGCAGGATGCATAGCTAGAAACAATAATGAAAATAATTCTTATTGCGGCGATGGGTCGCAATCACGTTATTGGTAATAACGGTGATATTCCCTGGCACTTACCAGCCGACCTTAAGTACTTTAAAAAAATGACTATGGGTCGACCGGTCATTATGGGGCGCAAGACTTTTGATTCTATCGGTAAGCCGCTTCCAGGCCGCGACATCATTGTCGTCACGCGGGATCCAGACGCTTATCAGGTTGAAGGTGTTACTGTGGTCGATAGTATCGATGCAGCTGTCACGGCAGCCGGTGACGTGGCGGAGGTTATGGTTGCTGGAGGTGCAGAAATTTATGAGCAAACTATTGGCCGCGCAGACCACCTCTATCTAACCCGAGTAGACGCTGTGTTTGAGGGTGATACGTATTTCCCCGAGTTTGATCCGCTTGAATGGGTTGGGGGAGCGGCGATCAGTCATCAGGCGGATGCTGATCACCCCTACGATTATGATTTTCTTCGGTTTGACCGTTTTTAGTCAATTCCCCAACGATGCTACTGAGCGTTTATCCCTTTGTTATAACTTAGAAAACTCACTTTGTAATCATCAGGAATTTTAGCGTCCCGATACCGGTTGATGTAGGCCAGTAAGCTCGGTGACGGATTATTATTCGCTGTTTCATAGTCTAAAAAGTCTTTCTTGAACCAATCGAATATTTTGGATACCCGGACGGTATTAGTACCCGGGTTGACTTGCACATGCGTTTCACTATTCACAAATTCGCTCATAGCCTGATCAAGTTGTTGTTCCAGATCAGCGCCAGTAAACGCGGTTTGCGGGAGGCGCGGACAACTAATGGAAGCGCAATTGATAGCGGCATGAATCCGTGGGTCTTTGTAAACCGCCCTGATAATGTCATCTTCCAGTTTTTTCAGGTTGGTTTTTGTGCCGCCTACCGTAATTTTCATTTTGACGAAAAAATTATATCCGGAAATTAATCCTCTCCAGACACTCTTCTTTTCCGGACCACGTTTGAGTACTCCTTTAAACACCAGCGCATTATAGGCATTCATGTAATATGCTAATTGGTCAGCGCTGGTTGGGAACATGTCGGGGTGGGTAACAGGACTAATAGTTTCTATTTTCGCGACGTACCGGTCAAATGCTTCCCGGTCTGCATGCAGCCCTTTATAGTCAACCAAACCTTGCTCATCAACGTGTTTACTCAGAATATCGGTCCATTCAGAGTGATCAAAGGTGTCATTGGCCATAGCGCCAAATGGTAACAAGACCATACTTATCAATAAAATTAATCCAAAAAATTTCGTGTGCTGCATATTCAAACCTCAATTGTGCGTCAAATTCATACGTGCGATACCTGACTTTGGCTGCAGGAATTTACTTTGGTTCGCTTTTTTTAGTAGTTTTTAACCCATTTTCACGTCTTTTGATGAGCGCGCGATGAGTTTACCGATGGTTAAGCCTTGAACACTGATCGATAGCACCACAATGATATAGGTGATTGCGACAATAATATCGCGCTCCGGGCCCGCAGGTAAAGATAAGGCCAGTGCAACAGAAATTCCTCCGCGCAAGCCTCCCCAGGTAAGAATTTTCACCAGATGAGGATGGAAATCCTGACGTAGTTTTAGCAACGAGGTTGGAATCCCGACGCTGATAAATCTTGCAAGCAATACAATCATCGCAAAAAGCACACCCGCCAATATGATATTTCCGGTCAGGCTAATCACGATCATCTCCATACCAATCAGCATGAATAACAGAGCGTTCAGAATCTCGTCAATTAATTCCCAGAAATGATCCAATTGTGTTTCAGTTTGCCGGCTCATGGCGTGATCACGGCCCTGGTTGCCGATTAGCAACCCAGCAACAACGACCGCGATTGGGCCGCTAGTGTGAAGTTGTAGCGCCATTTGATAGCCACCAGTCACCAGCGCCAAAGTTATTAGCGCTTCGACTTTATAGTTGTCGATCGTTTTTAACAGATAAAAACCAATTAGTCCGAGCAGCAAGCCGAAAACCACACCACCGATCGCTTCGATAGCAAACAGTTTGCCAATTGATCCAACCGTTGCTTGATGTTCTCCGGTAGCGATTCCCAATAACACTAGAAAGACCACCACAGCAACACCGTCATTAAATAGCGACTCGCCGGCCAGCTTTGTCTCAAGACTCTTGGAAGCGCCGGCGCTTTTCATAATGGCCATAACCGCCACCGGGTCGGTTGGCGCGATCAGCGAGCCGAATAACAGGCAATAAATGAAAGGCATCTCGAGCCCGAGTAACGGTAATAAGTTATAGCTAACGATGCCAACAATAAATGTGCTGCTAATGACTCCCGCGGTTGCCAGAACCCCGATTAATAATTTCTTGTCTAATAATTCGCTTAATGTGACGTGCATGGCGCCAGCAAATAGTAAAAAGCTCAGCATGCCATCCATTAAGGTTCGGTTAAAATCAATCCCCGCGACAAACCGTTCGGCATACTCTTTGCCAATACCAATTCCCATATTGCTAAGAACAATGAGAAAAACTGATAACAGCAGCGCCAGCAGCATGATGCCGATGGTTGTTGGCAATTTGATATATCGATTGTTTATCCAGGCGAACAACGCAGCGCTGACCAATACCAGACTGGCGGTATCAATAATATTCATTTCAATCCTTAATCCCCTGGTTCATGCCAGGTTTAAATTTTTAACAATTTTGTCATACTTAACAGGTTCTGTAAGGTTAGAATCCCTGATCCCGAATTTTGAATTAAAGGCACATGCCAAATGGCATCCAAGAAAAATCCGATTAAAACAACTTCAACAGCAAATGGTGCTTCCAAATCAGCGCCTATTAGCCGTAAGGAGATTTTCAAAAACAGCAACTACCCTTACCTTACATGGATGCGCAAGAAGCAGTATGAGGTGGAAAAAGCCGAGCTGCAAATTGAATTACTGAAGTTGCAGCATTGGGTGAAAGATAAAGGCAAGCGAATAGCAATTGTGTTTGAAGGGCGTGACGCAGCCGGCAAAGGGGGAACCATAAAGCGTTTCACCGAACACATGAACCCTCGAGGGGCACGGGTAGTGGCTTTGGATAAGCCGAATAAAATTGAGAAGGGTCAGTGGTATTTTCAAAGATATATCGAACGGTTACCGACCCGCGGCGAGATCGTCTTTTTTGACCGCTCCTGGTACAACCGTGCCGGGGTCGAAAAAGTGATGGGGTTTTGCAACAAAAAACAGCATCGGGATTTTTTGCGTCAGGCACCGGAATTCGAACGAATGTTGGCCGAAGATGGTGTGTTGTTATTCAAATTGTATTTTTCGGTAAGTAGGGATGAGCAAACGAGACGCTTTCAACGCCGTATGCATGACCCACTCAAACAGTGGAAAATGAGTGATATCGACCGTGCTTCAGTCGGCTTATGGCAGGAATATACGGATGCGAAACAAGAAATGTTCAAGCATACAGATACCGAATGGGCGCCATGGACGGTGATAAAATCTGATGATAAGAAACGCGCAAGGCTAAACGCGATGCGTTATGTATTGGCGAGTCTCGATTATCCGAACAAATCGAAGTCGGTTAATCTGGTTCCGGATCACCTAATTGTAGGGCCGGTAGTCTCTATGGTTGGGGATGATACCGCGGTTCTCGATATCCAGAGTGGTCAAGTCAGCTCTATTTCCACTAATAAAAAATAAAGTCACACCACAGCTTTAATTAACGCCCGCGTCGGCGCTGGATAACCCTCAATGGTTTTGCTAGCGTCATTTGGGTCCAGAAATTCCGCCAACGAATCAAACGTCATCCATTCGGTCTGTCGTTGTTCATTGGTCGTGGTCGTACTGATATCCAGGACTTCGCATTTCCGGAAACCACATCGCCCTAACCAGCTTAATAATTGCGCTGTGTTTGGAATAAACCAGACGTTACGCATTTGCGCATATCTTTTTGCCGGTAATAACAGCTCGCGGTCGGTAACAACCAGGGTTTCAAGGACCAGCTCACCGCCGGGTTTGATTAATTCACGCAGTTTTAACAGATGTTCAATCGGCGAGCGTCGATGGTAAAGTACACCCATGGAAAATACCGTGTCGAATGTCCGAACCTCGGCACGAAGATCTTCTAGGGCAAACGGTAAAACGCAGATGTGGTTTTGTTTGGCGAAATGATTAAGGGCCAGAAACTGGGCGAAGTATAAAAGCGTGGGTTCGATGCCAACCACACTTTTAGCGCCAGCACCAATCATGCGCAGGCAGTGGTAGCCACTACCACATCCAACATCAAGTATTCGCCGTTCGTGTAGATCAATTCCTGCTGTTTCGATACGCTGCCACTTCCAATCCGAGCGCCATTCGGTATCGATGTCGATGCCCAGAACATTGAAAGGGCCTTTTCGCCACGGACAAAAGCCCATGAGTGCTTCGTGCAGAAATTTTTTATCTTCGGCATTTAAAGGCTTATGGGTCACAAATTCAATGGTGTCCCGGTCGAGAATACTGTAGTCGGCCGAAAATGTTAGTAAGGTCTGCAAATGCGCTTGCCACTCATCGATACGACCGTTATTTAGCCTGTTCTGGAGTGGTACCGGAAGCTCATGAAGTGTTTCCGCCCATTCGGGCTGACCATTTTGAATGAGCTGGTTTTGCAGTGCATCAAGATCGATCATGCGTTACTTAACGGCAATCCAGCAGGCAAAGTTAAGGCATTGGAAAATTTGATTAACGTCCTTGAAGCCTGCCTCATCGAGCCGTTGCTCATGCTGCGCAGGCGTTTCGGGAAATAAAGTGTTTTCAAGTGCAGTTCTTTTTTGGCTGATCTCCAGCTCCGAATAGCCATTAGCTGCTTTGAACTGGTAATAAAGTTCCTGCATCAGTAGATCTTCTTCGGGGTCGGAAAAACAAATTTTTTCGAATAAAAAGAGCACACCATTGGGGTGTAATGCACGGTAGATTCGTCTTAGCAATTCGGGCCTGTCTTCAAGGTTAATGAATTGTAAAGTTAGATTAAGGCAAATGAGTGAGGCATTATAAAGATCAGTATCCCGAATATCGGCACAAGAGAAACTGATCGGCGGCGAGACATTATCATCAAAATTAAGGCGCGCTTTTTCAAGCATTGCTGTGGAATTATCAACGGCATGAATTTGTACATCCGGATGCGCTATTTGTTTTTGAAGCATGGCGCTGGCGGCGCCAAGCGAACAGCCGAGATCGTAAACGTGACTGCCAGCAGTCACTTTGGATTTGGCCAAAACGCCTAATAAGCCGAGCGCGGATTGATAACCAGGTACAGATCGCTTGAGCATATCCGGGAAAACATTGGCGACTGCTTCGTCAAAAACGAATGCAGAGATCGCTTCGCGTGGTTGGGCATAAACGAAATCAGATTTTTCCATAATCGCCGTCATGGTGCGCATAAATTAGCACCGTCGTGTCGTTATCAGGATGTATTATGCCGCAAAGTTGATAGCCTTATCGGACTACAAAATCAACTATTTTGTAAGGGCTCTTTTTGTTCGTGCAAAACACTGTTGGGAGGGTGATTCCTATAAATGTTAAATTTTTGTAGGAATTAGGAGGTAGTTCACACTTTTGTGTAAACTACTCGTGCCACATATGGATTGTGTTTGGTGTGTTTGTGACAGCTTGATAGCATATTCACATGCAGAGATACGGCGACCAATTAATTCGTCGGTCAACTATAAAGGATAATTTGGAGCAATACCGAAGCATGCCTTGCTAGTTAACGTGCATTCGGGGTAAGGAGCTATAATGTTTAAAAATAACAGGCAAAAAAAACAAATAAAAAATACAATCCAGACTAAACAGCAAGTTGTTAACGCTACCGCGGTGTCGTGCCGTCGTAAGATGGTTGAGCGCCGGGTGGCCAATATGGCTACTAGTTTTCCACTAGTTGATACGCATGGGGCAAAAGTTAACAAAGATCGGCGCTGGCGCCCAGATCGACGTTACGATGTCGAAATTCAGTGGTTACGTGGATAAAATCTATTAGGGGTTAAGCAGGTCTTGCCGGCTTAGTGCTGAACAATTTCCTCGCGCCGCAGTTCCTCATCCGTCGCTTTTCTGATGCCGATGATTTTAGACTTTATAATGATGTCTTTGCCTGCTAGCGGATGATTAAGGTTCACTATGACGTCATTGCCGTCCAGCGAATCGATTACTGCGATTCGTAATCCATCTTCGGTAGAAATCGAAAACTGCATGCCGGGCCTTATTTCTTCGACCTGAAACAGTGCTTTTTCCATATGCTGCACTAGCTCTTGCTGGTATTCGCCAAAGCCGTTTTTAGCGCTTAATTCAGTGGTAACAGTATCTCCAACCTGTTTGCCTTCCAAGGCATTCTGTAGGCCAAGTATTAACATATTACTGCCTTGTATATAAAGATATGGCCCGGATTCAGTGGTGGAATCCAGCTCCTCGCCACCGACCTCGGTGATACTGTAAGCAAGCGACACGACGTTGCCTTGCGTTACCAGGTGTTGTTTGCTTTTGCTATTAGTGATTTTCACAGTGATTTTCGGCTAAATGATTGAAATTACTACCAGAGGCTAGCATAAATTCAAGTCGGGTTCCTTTGTCCAATTGCCAAAATGTGCGTCTTTACCGCCTCATTACCGGCAGCTGAACGAGACTGGCATATATCGAGTTCAGCGGTGGCATACAGCGTCCGATTTAAGTAGAATTGGCGCTCGGAAAAAGACTCGGAGCGCGAGGAAGTGGTATGAAGTTTTTCAAGGCCAGTGTATTGATAATTCTGTTTGCGGCCAGTGGTGGCGGTGTAATTGCGGAAGGTGATCGCGTGGCTGGTAAAAACAAGTCCGCCAACTGTATGGGCTGTCATGGTGTGAAAGGTTATTTTAATGCCTATCCTACTTATCGTGTGCCCAAGTTAGGTGGTCAAAGCCCGGAATACATTGTGGCTGCACTAAAAGCTTATCAAGACGGTAAGCGCGAGCATGACACCATGCATGCGCAGGCGGCCCAGCTTAGCGAAGAGGACATGCGCGATATTGCAGCGTTCTTGAGTCAACATGGAGCAGAAAAGCAATGAATCGAATCTTGATTTTATTAGTTCTAGCTTCAATTTCTGTTTCGTTTGCAGCAGCCGAGAGCAAGCCGGCAGCAAGTGGCAAACGGTCGCTCGAAGACCTGTTGCAAACTTGTATACTTTGTCATGGCACCACCGGCAATTCGAAAGATGCCACCGCGCCGGACGTGAATAACCCCAATCTCGGTGGTCAGCACCGGGATTATTTGCTAATTTCAATGCAAAGGTATCGCTCCGGGGAGCGTGATAATGCGGTTATGAAGAGTATGTTAGCGAGTTTTACCGAAGAAGAATTAGCCAGAATCGCTAAACACTATTCTAAACAAAAGGGATTATGGGATACGGCTTACCCAAGATTTAAGTAAAAATGTCGTAAAAACCCGTTAAAAAGGCAGAAAAAACACCTGTTTAGCGTTAAAAATGCGACCAAGGGCATAAAAAACCGTTTTAACGGATTGGTTCGAAGGGAATTCTGGCATATTATTAATGTCAGCGAAAAGGGAGTTAGAAGATGTTCAGCAGCAGAATCCTAAAGATTCTAGGCACCGCGACGGTTTTGGCCGCGTGCTCGCTGCTGTGTGGACCCATCGCGGCTGAATCTCTAGCCGACTATGATGTTCAAGACTTGCTCGAAGGTGATGAGAAGACCAGCCGCTTTAGTCATCGTTTCGGTTACACAGGTAGCTTGTACCACGAAGACATCGTTTTAACTACCGAACAAAGTCCCGACGTTTCGCAAGAAGTAGATTCTTTATCTGTAATTTCCGATTGGCATCCGAAAGGTGGTTTATTTCGGCTGAGTGCCGGTTTGGTCTACCAAGAGGACAGCCAGCTGGACAATTACGCGGTTGAGCAATATCAAATTCCTATGCAGTACAATCGTCCTGAAATGGCACTGCGTGGAAACCAGTTTGACGGCATATCGCCTTACCTCGGGCTTGGCTGGGGTGGTTCACTTACCAAGTCTAGCCGTATGGGCCTTAATCTTGATGTTGGTGTGCTTTATCAACCCGATAGCAGCATTTTAAATGACGATGGTCTCGGTTTTTCTGGTGACAATAAGCGCAAATGGGATGACGCTCTTAAAGAAGGTCTCAAAGAGCTGGATCTTGAGCCGGTCTTTTCTTTAGGTGTTTCCTACAACTTCTAGTTCCTGAAAACAGGATCTTCGTATACTATCTTACCCAATTCTTTGGGTTACCTGCCTATATGTTTGAACAGAAAAACTTCACCGGAACTATTAATGTCGTTGAGGCTTCCCGGGCCAATGACTGGCTGAAGTCGGGGATCGCTATATTTGTCTCGCAACGAAAAACGTGGATGTTGATGATGTTGTGTCTGGTAGCATTCAGTTTTTTATCGATGACTTTGTCGATATTTGGTTTGCTGGCCTTAAAAGTCTTAATGCCGGTGTTTTTAGCGGGCACGATGCAATGCTGTGTTTTGCTCGAGCAGCACAAGCCAGTATCTGTTTCGACTCTTTTTGATGGCTTCCAAAACCAATTCCCGAACCTGCTCAGGATCGGTTTGCTGTACGCCTGTTTACACTTGCTTGGTATGTTTGTTCTGGCTTGGTATATCGCGGCAAGCGCGGACCCGTTGTTTCTGGAATCACTTGAAAAAGTTAGTGATGCCGTCGCTCAGGGTGCCGCCCTGGATTTGACTATGCTCGTGCCCCCGTCTACAAGTGTATTGCTTAAGTCAGCTATTTTGTGGGTATTTTTATCCGTTCCCGCACTGATGCTTTTATGTTTTTCACCGCTATTAACGCGCTTGTATGGTGTGCATGTATACACAAGTATTCGGACTAGTTTTGCGGCAGTCTGGATGAATCGGTCCGCATTTTTCACCTTACTGCTAAGCCTCTTGTTTTTAGTGCTGGTTTTTTTGCTACCAATATTGGTATTGATGTTCATATTAAAGTTAATGCAGACAGCGGTTGCACCGCTGTTGGTCATGACGATTTTCTTCATCACAATGTTGATTATAAGACCGATTTTAATCGCGGCTATCTACGCTGCACATAAAGACATTTTTGACACTGGTGTTCCCAAGAACGACGTCTTAATGGCTTGAGCCGTTAAAGCTTCTCGTATTCCTCCGGGGTATATGCCTTGATAGAGAGTGCGTGCAGTTCGCCCGAACTAATATATTCATTAACTATTTTGTACACTAATTGATGTCGTTTCAGGGTATTGAGGTCATTGAAAGCAGCACTACAAATTTCAACCTCAAATTTACCACCGGCGCCACTGGTTTCAATGCTGGCAGCATCCATGCCATCTTCTACTAATTGTTTTAATTGTTCTGGAGTCAT
>CAZUMV010000063.1:0-12490 GCA_964621435.1 uncultured Thiotrichales bacterium
ATCTGCCGAACACCGCGCACGGTGGTTAATGATTGTAGTTGGTCAAGTGTGTCAGCACGGCTTTCTTTTTCCAGATCACAATAAGCCACTGACGCCGACGGTATTTGACATTCCTGGGCGACCGAATCAATCCATTGGGCCTCGATTATATGATCTTCGGGGTGGGCACCAACTTGAATATGCACGCTCTTTTCGATTTTGAATTCGCCGGCATCGCTGCGCAAGTCATCAGGCAAATAGTTTTTCTGAATAGGGGTCGGGTCGCCAAAAAAACGCTGCACGCCTTTGGCCATTAACCACGGATAACGGACCGCATCTAGATCCCAAAGGTGATGGTGAGCATCGTAAATTGTGCGGCTCAAGTTTGTTACCGACTAGTGGCTATCATGATTGAGATTGGTTCGCGGCGAGCCGTGCACGGATCACTTGGCAGAGAATATTCAGCTCATCAAATACGGCCCATTCTTCTTCAATACCCTGATCGCTTACTACGTAATGGCTCTCACCCAAAATAATAATTTGCTCGCCTGTTGGCTCACCGTACAATGCAGATCCTGAATGTATGCCACTGATCGTCCACCGTACAGCGAGATCGGTTGCTCCGTCCTTTTTGGTTGACGGTTGATGGTTAATGCAATCCGCAGAAAACTTGAGTTGTGAAAGCGTACCGAGGAACTGAGTATAGAAATTTATAATCTCTGAGTGCCCAGTCAGTTCCCGTTTATTCGAAGCATGCAGTATCGCATTTTTGGCGTAGGCATGGTGTACATCCCCGACCAGTCTGGCGTTCCAAATGTTCTGCAAATGTGCACGGATAAAATCATTAATTTGTTTATCCGGCTTGCCGCTAAAAGGTTGACGGTCGTGCTTGACGTCGGCTTGGAGTCGATCCAGTTCAGATTGCTTCCAATCTGTAAATCGTGCTGAGACTGGTTTTTGCGCCAGACTTAACGCTGCTAGCTCAGGATCAAAGCCTAGTTGCTCGGCTAGCGAGTAGTTATCTCGCACTAGCCATTCCTCAATAACTTTATTGTCTTTGCAAATACAGTGTGCAATAACCTGAATGGTAGCTTCTTTACCAGTAGGCATGCCGAACTCGCTAGCGCCCAAATTGGTCATGTGGGTTTTAATGCGATGCGATGTGTGAAAGCCTTGTTTGTCGTTGCCACCCCAAATGATGTTTTCTGCATGTAGGGTACGATCCGGAAAAGAAGCGAGTGTTGCTAAAGTGTTTTGAGTGACTTCTTCTGCGCCAATGGTTATCCCGGCTAAGGTGTAGACAGGACAATCGTCAGAATAATAGTCATAACACAGGCCGACTTGTTTGCCTTCCCAAATTCGATAAGTAATGCGAAGAATATAATCCAGAATGTCGGTGAATTCCGGATCAAAACCTCGCATGGTTCCGGTATCAGTTGCATGGGCTGGCGCGCTATCGCTGTGGTTTTTTAATCTTTCCATAGATGGCTATCGTCTCATAGGGTGTCAGTTGTTTGTTTAAACAAGGCTGGCGCTGGCTGGGTGGTTGCCACCACGAATCAGAAAGATATCAACGATTTGATTGCTGTTGTTCTTATACTGACGATTCATACCAATCGGGCAGGTAAACAGATCTCTTGCATGCAAAGTGAACTCCAGTGCGGGCGTGGTTACTGAAAGCGACCCGGAGTGAATGAACAGTACTTCTTCCTCCTCTCGTTGATGCACAGGCGTCTTTGCATTCGGAGCAAGTCTTAGGCGGCGTACTTGAAAACCGTGTTCCCAGCCCATTTTTCCAGATTTAATATTTTCGTTCGGGTTGGCAGTGCCGATCACGGCAATTTCCTCAACGCCGTCAAATTGGCTCAGCCCACCGCGTGGCGCCTCTTCCAATTCGTTTTGAGTACAAATGCAAGCTAGAAATTCGCGGGTTTCCATGCATTTGAAAGCGGACAATTCTTCTTCTGCTAGCGGCGTATATTCTTTCACATCGTCCGGAATTACTTCGCCATTTGCGGTATCAATTAATCGACCATCTTCGAGCAACACCAGTCCATGATGTTTGGCGTTAGCAAATACATAGGGTGCCCAAATAACATTACCTGCTGCGCCACTTGGGTGGTGCCCGAGAACTGAAAACAGCATCGCTACGTCTTCGCCCACGTTTTCAAATCCTCGGAACATTTGTGTTGGAATGGAGATAATGTCTCCCGTATGCATAATCGCAGATCCTTCGGACCCATCGTGGCCCCAGGTGAACTCCCAGTCCCCGCTATGCACCATGAATACTTCTTCGGTGTCATGACTATGGTGTGAGTTTTTGCACCCGTTAGGCTGCCGAGCTGCACCTACATCGAATCCATGAGGGATCTTAATATGAACAACTTGATCCGGATTCTCGGCGACACCAGCGCCGATCAGGCAATAGTTCTCTTTCTTATCGCTGCCAGGGGTTCGCGCATCGATAAATGCCGTAGTGCACGGAATCATTTCGTCGAAAGGCAAGATTCGGGATTGCAATCCCCAATCTACGTCGTTCGGCTGTTTTGGGTTATCTTTGGTCAAAATATTCTCTTCAAGATTGACGGATTTCGGTTGCTATTCATTGCTGAGAGTTCGGTTGGAGTGTTGATGTTAAGTGACCAAAGCAGCACCGTCGGACAGTGCTTTTAATTTTGCGTAGGCGATGTCAGGCGCAACGGCGCCGAAACCTGCAAAGGTTCCAAAGCCACAGTCAGACCCCGCAATGACACGTTCACTACCAACAATATCGGTAAAGTGTCTGATACGTTGTGCAACAAGTTCTGGGTGTTCCACGAAGTTTGTGGTGCTGTCAATAACGCCAGGCACTAATATTTTGTCATCTGGAATATCATTCTTTCGATCCCGGAAAATAGTCCACTCGTGTGCGTGCCGCGGGTTGGATGTTTCAAACAACAAGTGTTGCGCGTTGACACTCATCAATGTGTCGAACATTTTTCCCATAGAAATATCACAGACATGTGGGCCTTCATAATTACCCCAGCAAATATGGACGCGTATCAT
Organism: uncultured Thiotrichales bacterium; assembly: GCA_964621435.1. Lineage (GTDB taxonomy): Bacteria > Pseudomonadota > Gammaproteobacteria > CAZUMV01 > CAZUMV01 > CALIRD01. Next base: position 3,025 of record CAZUMV010000063.1, read on the forward strand.
GGCTGGATCGATATCCTTTATTGAGTCGTTCAGAATCTCAACGTGCATTTGCGCGATCTTCACAAAGTCGTCATCAGACATCTCAGGAAACAGCATGTGCCGGGATAGGGCCAGATCGGGGCAGTCCAGCTGCAGCAGTAAACCTGCATCAACAATTTTATGATATTCCTCTCGCATTACGTCGCCTAGTTTTTCCAGGTATTTTTCGCGACTAGGGTAGAACTGGTTGGGTAGGAATAAGGAAATAACGCCAGGCGATGCTGCGTTCATAAACCCTCGAACATCTTTGCGATTTTCGATTGCCTGCGTCAAATTACTAATGTCAGCGTTAAGGTCGTCGTCATTGATCTTGCTTACTTCGCCGCTGCACACCGGGCGTGAATAGTCTGGTGTGCCACCTTGTTGCGCCAGCTTTTCTAGAAAATCCGGAAACAGTTTTAGATCTGCAGGGGCATTTCTTTCGCTGTCACCAGAGAATCCGTGGTAGCGATCTTTCACATAGGTAGCATAGGAGATTTTGGAGGTTTCGCCATCGGACACAATGTCGATACCGGCGTTGACTTGCTTTTCAACAGTTGCGTTGACATTGCGCGTCATGGTCTGTGTAAACTTGGCAGCATCATACGGTTTGCCGTGTTCGCGGGCAAAAATCAAATCGACGACTTCTTGTGCGCGAGGCAGCGAGCCAACGTGGGTTGTGCGAACGGTATTATTCATAAATTCTCGTGCAAGTTGTGATCGAACTTCGATCCTATGTTGACCATATCAATGTAAATGACTTCGAATGCAAAAATAATACGTTAGAACGGTGTTTTCATCAAACTTTCTGTAAAAATTCTTTAGGTTTTTGGGTAACTGATTGTAAAAAAGGCAAAGATTAAATTGCATGCGTATGTCATTCAGGCGCGACCGATTTCATAGAATCGGGCAATGTGATGGCTCCTATCGATTTTGCCTTGTTAAATTCTTGCATCCGGGCCAATACGTCTACACCTATTTGGTGATACATATGCAGCAAGTCCACCAACACCCAGTTTTCTCGAATGCGCCCATTTTCAAGCCGCCAAAAGTCCAGGCTACGCAGTAGGACTTCTTTATCGATTGGAGGAATGCCTAGCCAACCATCTCCACTCAACGTTAAACGCATATTCGGCCATCCGGTTTCACAGACGTAGTTTTCTTGCGCTATCCAGTGCGATTTTAGATCACCCATTGCATCTAGTTTTCGATCGGGCATGCCTCTTAGAAATGGAATCTGATGCCAGTGCCGAAACCCCTGATTGCCTCGAGCTGTGCCAATGCCAGCCGGGCCATACCAGTTAAATTTTGGATGCCAGTATTTTTCTAGCTGCATCACTTTGGGGTCTGGGTTAGCGGGGTGCCGGCATAGATCTTCCAGCATATTAATGACATGCGTATACGTATCGGCACCGTTACCTGAAAGTGTTAGGCCATCTGCGCTCATCGGTGCTGGGGTACACAAAAACGCGCCAAGCTGAGGGGGCATTGGCCAGGCATTTGCTTGCATCATTAACTCAGGAATATCCCAGATTGCCTGCATTTCCACGACATTGTTATTTTCGAACCGGAAAAATTCATGGTAGCGCATATGTGCAAGATGACCGGTAGGCGGGATCCCAAGAAAGGGCTGTGTAAACGTCCCAAAATAGTTGCCCATGCAGCCAAGCCATAGCTCGTGATCCAGCGACGCGCCTGCTACTACGATCATATCGCGCCGCTCAAGGTCAGAAAATGCGCGACTCAGCGGTTGTAGACAGCGCTCCAGAAACGAGGGCGTACCAGAAAATTCTCCTAGGGGATGGCAAAACTTGAACGAGCACTCCTTATGAAATAGTGAGGGTAAAGCCTGTGCTATATCGTCAAGGTTAAAGTCTTGGCCAGCTTCCTGAAAGCGCGCGAAAATTTTCCTTAATAGTTTTGAGGTTTTTGGGTCGTAGGTTTTTGTGTTCATGGGGTTGTCAACTTGGTGTCATCTGATCTTAAAGCATAGAGTCAATTCTTACTTTTTCCAATCCGTTTAAACGAAAGGGAGGTGTGTAGTCACGGCTGATCGGCGCATGTTGGTTTTCACCACAACGAATGCCGGAATTTGGTGTGTAAATCTCCCACATGCGTGGCAGCTCGCCGGTACCGATTTCGTTGTCATTCAGTAAAAGTGTCACCACCGCAGATCGCGCAGTGGTTTTTTTAATGTTGATACCAAGGCGTTGTTTGCCTGGTGGAATACGTACTTTCGAACGTATCGAAACATGATCCTTGCGGACATAAACGTAGGTAAGGGTAAGGAAACCATCTAACATATACAGTTCGTACCCGGCGCCACTATCGCCTGAGGCGAGGATCACTCCGTTTTCTGTTTTCGATTCGACTTCAAGGTCTACAGTCCAGCGGCTATCAAAACTGAACACATCTGGCGCACTGAGGCGATCCAGCCGGGTCATACCAGGATAAAAATAATAACGCGCCCGCGGTTTCGGTACTGCTGCTGCATAAAGTTTCAGCGTATCGTCATCCATCGGTAGAATGTCGTACCGCTCAGCTTCAACAAACCATAAGTCAATCAATTGCTTAAGTTTCGCTGGTTGTTCCTTAGCGAGGTCGTTAGTTTCGGCAAAGTCTTCGGCGAGGTTGTACAGCTCCCATGTGTCATTTTTAAACGGGTCGCCTTGTTGATGTTTGGCAACCGCTTTCCAGCCGTCTGCCCAGATTGCTCGGTCACCAAGCGTTTCGAAATATTGCACTCTTTTTCGGGTAGCTGCTTTGGGTTGGTCAAGAACATGGGCGAAGCTTTGGCCCTGAATCGGCAGGACGGGTTGGTTGTTCATTTCAGTCGGGTGCGGTTTATTAATCATATCCAGCAATGTCGGCACCATGTCTATTGCGTGGCAGTAAGCATCCGCTATGGTGTTCTGTTGCAAATTTCCATTTGGCCATGACAATACGAGCGGCGCTCGAGTGCCTCCGCCATGAGTGTCTGCTTTGTACCATTTTAGTGGAGTGTTGCTCGCTTGCGCCCAGCCGCTTGACGCGCCCGCGTAAGAGTCATCACTACCGAATGCATCTAGGTGAGCCATTTTTTCTTTCATGCTCTCAGGCCCAAGATAAGCTGTTCGCCGGACGTCAATGCTTGGTACTGGGCTACCGCCTGCTGCCGCACCATTGTCAGAGACGACCATTATGATCGTGTCGTCATAGATACCTTGTATTTTTAGCGAGTCAATCAAGCGCTGCAGGGTTGCGTCAGTATGTTCTAAAAATGCCGCATAAACCTCCTGGCTTCTAGTAGCAAGTTTGCGTTCGTTGGGTTTGAGTTTTTCCCAAGGCGTAACATTAGGATTCATTGGTGCGAGCTTGGTATTTTTCGGGATTATGCCGAGCTCTTTTTGACGTACAAATCGTTGTGCCCGAAAGTCTTCATATCCGGCGCCATAAAGCCCAAGCTTTTTGTCGATGTTTTCGGCGGGTGCATGCAAGGGGAAGTGACAGGCGCCATAGGCCAAATACATAAAAAATGGTTTGTCCGGCGTAGCAATCTGATGATCTTGCACATAATGGATCGCCCGATTTACTAGATCGTCACTGAGGTGATACTGATCAGATTTATCGGGGTAGGCTGCCACGGTATTTTCAAACATTTCCGGGTGAAAGTGGTCCATAGCATTGCCGTGGAACCCATACCAGCGATCAAAGCCGCGACCAATTGGCCAATGATCAAACGGTCCGGTTGCATTCTGATCTTCCAAGGTTGAAAGGTGCCATTTGCCAACGGCGAGCGTGCTATAGCCTTGGGGTTTAAGAATCTCGGCTAATGTCGCTGCGTCCTGTCGAATCCAGCCTCGATAGCCGGGGTGATCTCGTCCCCATTCAGCGATATTTCCGACACCAACTGCGTGCGCATTGCGTCCCGTCAACAGGCAGGCGCGGGTCGGCGCACATAGTGCCGTGACGTGAAAATTATTGAACCGCATACCCTCATTGGCAAGCTGGTCAACACAGCTTGTTTGCAACTCAGATCCATAACACCCAAGGTCTCCGAAACCTACGTCATCCAACACTACGACTAGAATATTTGGTTGTTTCTTGAGTTTTCGAGGAGTAAAGCCGTTGCCAATTGCGCTAGATATCGCCGCATGTGATCCAAAGACCGATGGCGTGCTGCAAGATGCTAGCGAAGAAGAGGAGGCCGCTGCGCCGATTTTGATAAAGTTGCGTCGGTTCATAGCGATCACGTTAGTTAGTAACGCTAATAGTTTGACGTATTCAAGCGCCCAAATCTACTCCGAATGCAATATATTAAGTATCTGTTTTGTAAGAATAAAAATTATAATAATTGGAAAATTAAAAGATATACTTGCATTCGAATTACATTTAAACATAAACTTTCACAGTATTTATTATTCTAAATAGCGGCTGTCAGAGTTAGTGGGCACCGCCTTTACGGGGGATCAAAATGATCACAAAAAGTAGTCGGTGGTTAGTACGTGTGCTGTTCGTAGTTGTTGCAATGTCTTTAATGGCACCAATTTATGCAGAAATAGAAGAGATAGTTGTTACTGCAGAAAAACGTGAAGAGAGTCTGCAGGATGTCAGTATCTCTGTCACCGCGTTTAACGAAGAATTATTGCAGTTAGGTGGTATTGAGGATGTTTCGAGACTAGAACTTTTGGTTCCCGGCTTAAACTATGCATTCGCTGGAAATGATGCCAAGTTTAATGTTCGAGGTGCTAATTCAACCAATACTTTCGGTGACAACAGTTCAATAGTTGGCGCCTTTGTTGACGGTGTTTACAAAGCACGAGCATCACAACAAACCAGAGCGTTTTTTGATGTCCGTAACGTTGAATTTCTACGTGGCCCTCAAGGCACTTTGTACGGCCGCAATACATTCGCCGGCGCTTTGAATGTTTACACCAACACGCCAGATACTGAGGACTATTCAGGTGGCGTAACATTGAGCGCGCAAAGATTCGATAGAGTTAAGGCAGAGGGTTTTGTCAACGTACCTGTGTCTGATAACTTTGCATTTAGATTAGCCGGAACATTTGATAAAAGTGACGGTTTTGTAAGAAATCTTGCTGGCCCTGATGTCGGTGCTCAGGATGATAAAGGCTTTCGGATCTCCGCTTTATGGACACCTTCAGATCAAACAGAGGTTGTCGCTAGGTACACCTCAGTGGAAGAAGATGGCAACGAAGCTGGTCTTTTTGGATACACTTTTAATTGCCGTAACGAAACCCCCGACGGCTTGACCGATGCTTTCGGCAGTGTTCGCAATTGCAGTAACCCCGTAAGGGGTTCTGGTGGTCGCGGCCCAGCATCCAATGGGCCGGGTGGTGATCCTTGGACCATAAGCCAAGATTATGTGCGCCCAGTTGATTTGAGTGATGATGAATTGTCTTTAACAATCACACATGATTTTGCCAATGTGAGCCTTAAATCTACTACTTCTGCAAATGAATTTACTAACGATATCAATTTCGATTTCGACTTTAGCCCAACGCCAAATTCTAATGGCGGGTATTTGGAAGAGTCAGAAGGGTTTGCGCAAGAGATCGTGTTTACCTCAAACTCAGATAGTGCCTTGCAGTGGACGGCGGGTGGCTACTATTCAGATCTTGAAGACTACAGTAGTTTCTATATTTATCAGCAGACTGTGCGGGACGATTCAACCCGTCCAACGGTTACTGTACCGCAGGGTACTTTTACGGTATTAGAGGGTACAGACATAGTTTCTGATGCGACTGTTTTAGGTGGCTTTTTCGCCAATGCTGTACAAATAGATACCGAGTACTACGGCATCTTCGGCCAATTGGAATATTCTTTTAGTGATCGCGCGCGAGTTATCGCTGGCTTGCGATACAACGATGAACAAAAGTCCGCGTCATGTGGCGGTTCAAATTTTACCGGTGATACCAACGGTGACGGTACTGTTGATCGGGTAGTTAATGTGGCTGCTGGTGTTGCGGGCAGTTCTCCGCTCATTCTTCCTGACAATGCGATTGATGTGTTTACCTATAACTGTGGTGCTTCTGACGCCGTCACTAGCGCGAGTACCACCCAAGCAAGTAGTAGTTTTGGTGAGTTTGATATTACTACCTGGCGCGCAGGCTTTGAATATGATTTTAGCGATGACGTTATGGTCTATTTAACGGGTTCAACCGGATATCTTTCTGGATCGGCTAGCACGCAAACTACGACTGATCAACAGGAGTCACAAGTTATCGAATTGGGTATCCGGAGCGTATTGCTAGATGATACGTTGCAGTTGAATGCTGCGATTCATTTGACTGAGTACACCAACCTGTTAACCCAGCGGCAGGAGCAAGATCCCAATACGGGTATCGTATTAACGTTCTCAGACAATGGTGGTGATATTGAGGCGCAAGGATTGGAGTTGGATGCCGTATGGGTTCCAAATGATAATTTAACGCTTTCAGCGACGCTCGCTTTCCTTGATTCAGAATTTGGTGTTTTTGGTCAATCCAATCCCTACCAACTTTATAATGGAGCGGTTCAGTCTTTCGTTGATCAGGCGGGTGAAACTACGCCGTGGTCGCCTGAGACTACCATTGGTGCAAGTGCGGCATACAGGATTGATTGTGGTGATAAGGGCACGCTTACTCCGTATATCCAAACTTATTTCTCAGATGGCTACAATACCTCTAACCTGCTAGCGACCGATCCGTCGCACCAGCAAGATTCTTTTAGCAAAACTGATCTTCGGTTGATTTGGGATTCGCCAGACGAGAAATACTCGGTTGAAGCATTTGTTGAAAACATTGAAGAGTCAGATGTTTTGGCACGTGGAAACAACAATGGTGATGACGTAGTGCAAACATCTTATCTATATCCTAGAAACTACGGTGTTCGCTTTAAAGCAAATTTCTAGTTTAGTGTAGATATGTGAAAAATTGGGAGGTTTCCCAAGAGTAACAATACCCCGCTCATTTCGAGCGGGGTTTTTTTTATTAGCGAGTAAATATATTTCGGGCTAACGAGATGTTTTAATTTTTTTTGGTCATCGAGACTATGTTCTAGCCGCTTCAAATTTTTTCCAAACTTCTTCAAGTTTGTCTATGTTAAAGCCTGGTTCACGTGCTGGTCCAAGCACTATGGCTTCGTTGGCGATTACCGTTTCGATCGCTTGCTTAAGGTCGGGGATCACTTCATCGGGTATTACTAAAGACCCATGACGATCAGCGTGGATAAGTTCGCCTTGATTCACCTGCATGTCCATAATATTGACAGGTGTTCCTATCTCTACGACATGTACGAAACCATGACTAGGGCCAATCGAGCCGGCCAAAACTGGGAAGCCATCGTCAATCACATCAAGGTCGCGCATCACACCATTGGTTACTGCGCCTGCCATGCCTAGTCCTTTGTGTACAGCAACATGCACTTCACCCCACCAGCCCGCAATACAATTTGGATAGTCTAGATCTTCTATAACCGCAGCGGTGGGCCCTTCGCCACCCGCCATTGATCGGAAATAATCCATGCGCCGCGCGCGAATAATGTCAGGTGCTTCGGTAGGTGGCGCTACCCCAGCAATTTTTGCAGTGCGGGCAAAGCCAACAATAGCCGGATCCCCCGGCTTAGAATGCTGCATAGTACCGCGAGTAAATCGGCTAAAGCCTCGTTTTCCTTGCGCCACCTCAATCGCGTTACAAACTGTCGGCGTATCAACTTTCCGCAACAACGTAAGTAGATCCGTGGGTTTTAACGCATCAACCATTGTTTCATCTCCTTGTTAGTTTTTTCAGGTTGTTCCAAGGTTGGGAGGTGGCCGGCGCCGGAAATTACTGACAGGTCTGATCCAGAGATCAAATTTTGCATTAATTCGTGTCGTTCAGGCGGGCAAAGAGTGTCTTCGGCGCCGCACAGAATAAGAGTGGGCGCTGAAATTTTTCTTAAAGTATCGCGCTGATCCCGGCGAGTTTGAAGTGCTCGTGATTGTCTTATGAATACTTCAGCGCCTAGGTCTTCAGCCATCTCCATGCATAGTGACAAAATATCTGCTTGTTGTGGCCCGTCTGCCAAATAGTGTGGTTTCATTTCGTCCCGTATGACTTCTCGAAGTCTTCCGTTCTTGACCTTTGCTATTTGCTCTTCACGGACCGCTGATTTATCGGGAGGATCTGCCAAAGGGTTGGTATCGAGTAGTGCAAGCTTGCTTACACGTTCGGGCGCTAACCGCGCAATTTCCATCGCGGCAATCCCGCCCATTGATAGACCTGCTAATGCAAATTTTGGAGGCGCTGTATCAAGAATATTCTCGGCAAGTTCAGTGAAATTATCTGCTTGTGTCATGGCGCCTATCATCAATGTATGGCTTGCACTAAATGCAGATATTTGCGGCATAAAAATGCGCGCGTCGCACATCATGCCGGGTAAAAACAATAAGGGTTCGTTCATTGACAAAGTGTAATTTCTCCAGCGAGCGCATCAATTTTTGCGTTCAACTTGAAGATAACAGGATACTATAATTTTACATCCGAATTCATTTTTTCGAACAGTTGGGCGGGTTTTGATCGTAGCTTATGTCGGTGATTACTACCCCTTAAGGGTGCGGCAAAAATAGCTGTCGGTCCCGCTCGAGCGCAGCAGAAATTCCTTCAACTGCTCGGTTGCTGGAAAACCATGCGTGATCGCTGACTCTAAGAGAATGGGTGTTCTCTTTATAAGTGTAATCGTTGCATTGCCCACCGCTTTCGTTGACTCGTAAGCATAAATCATGGTTCCAGCTTGGCAGAGAGTAAAAGTCCTGATCTGAATAATGCAGCACTAATTTTTCGGTTAACAAATCCGGTCTATTGAAGGCATCGATTTTTGCCATAGCGGAGGCAACACGTGGGTCGTGTTTAATTTGGGTGCGTTCTCCGTCTTTGGCAATAACTTTGAACCCAGCATCACTAATATTCTCAACGTATTGATTTATAGAGCTATACATTTCATCAAGCTTCTCTGTCAACACATCGGCAACTGCTTGGTCGGTCCAACTATCTTGCTGCCAGGTCCATTCGCTCATATCCATGGTTGCAATGTAATCAGCAGGGTAAGGGAAGATGAAGTGCGGATTGATCGCGCCATTCGCCCCAACCGCAGTGCCATTCCATGTACCATCGCCAGACAAAAATGCCTGCAGAGATTTTTGCATAGGCGCGTAGGTCTCTAGCTGGGTAAAACGTGGCGCAATGCAGCCCGACCAAATGGATGCGGCATTAATGTTTTGTTTAACCTGCGAACCTTCACCAGCGATAGCCAAGCTCAACAACGCTACATCACCGCCCTGCGAATGCGCAGCTAAGTTTACCGAATTACGGTTTATTGGAGCGCTGGTGAAGCTGTCTAGGCTATCGATCAAGTTGAGCACATCGATGGCGTAAAAAACTGGGCTTAAATAACTGCCGTTGTCCCAATTGGCCATATATTCAATACCATC
>CAZUMV010000064.1:0-12452 GCA_964621435.1 uncultured Thiotrichales bacterium
GCTCAAATGGCTCCATATTATCGCCATGACCTATTGGTTAGGTGGAGAGTGGGGAGTTTTTCAAACCTCGCGGCACGTCGTCAATCGTGAATTGTCTATGGAAGAGCGTCGTCGACATATGGAAACTGCTCACCGCATAGATATATTGGCGCGTACCGGAATCATGTTTCTATTGCCGCTGGGTCTGCACATGGGAACGTTCTGGGGCGTGCAGCCCTACAATGGTCCTTGGCTGGTAGCAATGTGGATAATTTTCATTCCCTGGATTAGCCTCACCTGGACAGCCTTTTATCACCGTGACACCCCCAGGGGTTTTGCGCTTAACAGGATTGAAGAGAAAATTCGTTATTTCTTGATTCCCGCGCTATTGATCGCGGCGATTTCCTCATTACTTGGCTATGGACCCTTTGCCGGCGGCGAGATGCAAAAATGGTATGCCGCTAAAATATTTCTGTTTGGCCTGATGTTGGTAATTGGCCTAAAAATGCGTTTTGTGATGCGTGAGTGGGGCGAGTTATTCATTGAGCTGGAGAAAAAAGGAAGTGACAAAGCGATTGAAAACCGCCTCGACCAGCAACTACGATTCACGCGGAAACTGGCATACGTATATTGGATCGGGATTGGTACGATTGCTTTTCTTGGTGCAACCAAACCGTTTTAAATTGTCTTTTGACAGGCGTAAAAAAAGAGGGCCACAGGCCCTCTTTTTGTTGCACTGTAACTCAATCTTATTGCACTAACGTACCTGCAAATTCAGATGCGCCAGCAGCACTATTGATCACGCCACTAATAGTGTCGCCAGTGATAATGCCCATGTAGTTCAATGCCACATCGCCTTCCGGGGTACTGGTAACCACATCAAAAGCGATCGTCTCGCCATCGACGGTTGCACCAGAAAATGGAAGCTCACCCAACGCTGAAGAGATACTACCGGTACCATCGGCGTTTAGGGTCAAAACAGAATCCAACGCGCCGGCCGGGGTATTTTGCGATATGGCGTAACTCACGCCGGACGCAGCGGCAACGGGAGCTGATGTTACAGCGGCAGCGGCGGTTTCGGTTACTATTTCAGCCGGTTGTACTGCAACCTGCTGAACTTCCTCTACGACGACCGGAGCCGATTCAACAACAACTTCTTCTGTTGCGGTATTGTTACTGCCGCCGAACATTTTAAGTCCAAAGAACGCAGCAGCGCCAAGTAGCAATAAAGGAAGAAGTTTTCCTAGCATGCCGCCACCTGATTCTACGGTGTCTACCGCTGCGTGACCTGCTGAACTCGCAACGTCGCCTACTGTACCCGCCGCAGTTGATGCTGCTTTGGTAACTGTGCCAACACCACCTTTGACGGTGTCTGCAACATCATCGAGCATATCTCCTGATCGTACTTTTTCTGCAAAACCTGCTGGCATTGCGGCTGCGATGTTGTCTTTCTGGCCAGTTAACATGCTAGCGAGGCTGGCAGCATTTAATCCGCCGCCCAGTACTTTGCGTTTGAGAACACTGAATATAATTGGCGCAACCAACCCGAGCATCGAGCTGCTTTTGCTTCTACCTAAACCACTGATGCCACCAACTGCGCCGGCGATGTTGCCGAGCATGCTGTTACCGAGCAATGATCTAAGAACAGTAAATCCCATAGAGGCGAATGGGCTATCGATGCCACCGCCAATAAGATCACCAATGTTGGATAATATGCCATCATCCTGGTCTTGTACTGCTTTGAAAACAGACTCGGCGCCTTCGGCGTTGCCTGCTTTATTCATTAGTCCTTCTAAAATAGATGGAATAGCTCCATCTACAGCTTTTGATGTTGCGTCTGAGGATCCACCCAGGATACCACCTAGCTGGTCTACCACCGCGTCACCAATCTGGTCTTTTACTAAGTCGACGATATTAAACGCCATAATAATCTCCTTCGAATTTCCGTATGACAGTACTTGTGGAGTACTGCCGTTATCCATTTTTACATAATGATTTGTCGTGCAATAAAAATGGTTGTGTCGTCTCAGTCTATAAATTCATAGCGACTTAAGAACGTGGGGTGATTTTACGCAAAATCGCGTATATTGGTATCGGTTTAGACAATATTTAACGTCTTATTTTTGTCTAATTGCCCTTGATTTACTGACAGAAACAAGTACCAGTAACACCGTTTAACATGAAGCGAACCCGAAAGATCATCCATTGTGATTGCGATTGTTTTTATGCCGCTATAGAAGAGCGGGATCAGCCTGAGCTGAAAGGGCGCCCGATTGCGGTTGGTGGTTCGGCGAATCGACGTGGAGTTCTTACTACTTGTAACTATGAAGCGAGAGCATTTGGTGTTCATTCGGCGATGCCAACTGCTACGGCCTTGCGGCTTTGTCCTGATTTAACTTTGTTACCGGTGCGTATGCCGCGATATCGCGAGGCTTCGACATTGATTCGGGATATATTTGCTGATTTCACGAAAATCATCCAGCCATTATCATTGGACGAAGCCTTTTTGGATGTATCAGACTCGCCACTGCACAGTGGGAGCGCTACTTTGATCGCAAAAGATATTAAACGCCGGGTAAGAGAGGAGGTCGGGATCACGATTTCGGCCGGCGTTGCGCCAAATAAGTTTTTGGCTAAGGTTGCCAGTGACTGGGAAAAACCTGACGGGTTAACTGTAATCACGCCAAATCAGGTTGATGAGTTTGTCAAAAATTTGCCAGTAGAAAAAATATTCGGAGTTGGTAAGGTCACCGCGGCAAAGCTGCATGCTCAGAAGTTGCTTACTTGTGCGGATATTCAGGCTGTGCCCCTGATTGATTTAGTGCGACGTTTCGGTAAGTTTGGGCATGTTTTATACAACTCGTCTCGCGGGATTGATAACCGGGAAGTTAGTACCTCGCAGGTGCGGAAAACTTATAGCACCGAACGGACTTTTAATGTTGATCTTGATACCTTGGAACAATGTATGGAGGCGTTAAACTCACAATACCGGGAGCTTGAATCGGGGGTGATAAAACATTTGGAGGAGTATGCGATCAAGAAGATTTATGTAAAGCTGAAATTCAGTGACTTTTCACAGACCACCGCAGAAAGAGGCTGTCTTGAATTAAATATAGAAACCGCACAGTCTTTACTCGAAACAGCATTTTCCAGAAGTCGCTTATCGGTAAGGTTGCTTGGCGTAGGAGTCGGGTTTCAGAAGATCGATTTGAAGCAGTTGTCAATATTTAACGACCAATGATGAAAAATAAAATAAGTATAGAATACCGGCAGATTTTGACAGCCATGTTGATTGTTATTGGCGGGGTTTGTTGCGCCGGTTGCGAACCTAATCATCGCGATCATAATAACGATGGCAATCAAGTGCTGAAAATGATCCCGCTCGAGACGGTTGCGGCAGATACGGAACATAAACGTTGGTTGAATGATTTACCAGCGTACAGCCAGAGTTACGATGCAGCTCGTGATCCCCAGATTGACTTGGCGGCAGCTATGCGGTCGGCAGCTAACTCAAATAAATTGATATTTATGCTAGTAGGCGGTGATTGGTGTAGTTGGTGTCATGTTATGACCCGATTTTTCTCGCAAGAAACGGTGCTACAGCAATTGCTGCTGGCAAACTTCGAAATATTGAAGATCAACATGAGCGAGACTAACTCAAACGCAGAATTTCTCGCTGGATATCCGGAAATTGATGGCTATCCTCATATATTTATTTTATCTTCTGCCGGGCAATTGTTGCATTCGCAAGACACTTTTAACCTACAGCATGGGGATCGCTACTCGAAGGTGAAATTCGAACGTTTCTTGCGTCAACATGCAAATGAAAAATAGCGACAGATTAAACAAAACCCGTCCTGCAATATCAAATAGCATGGTGTAAGCTTAGGCAGCCGAAAGCTTTGAATTATATGAAATGACCGACACCCCTGACATCCTTTCCCGGATCGTCAAACAGAAGCACCAAGACCTGATTAGACGTGCCCAGAGTAAATCGATTTCTGCTTTGTCTGCAGAGGTGGTTGGTTTGCCCGCGACCAGAGGATTTGGTCAAGCCTTGCGTGCGTCGGTTGCTGCTAGCAACCCTGCTGTTATTGCTGAAATCAAAAAGGCCTCGCCTAGCAAAGGTGTAATTCGCCAGGATTTTGATCCGGTTGCGATTGCACGCAGTTACAGTAAGCACGGCGCGACTTGTTTGTCTGTTCTAACTGATGTGGAATTTTTCCAGGGTAGCGATGATTACTTAAGGGAAGTAAGAAAGAGTGTTGACCTGCCGATCATCCGTAAAGACTTTATGATCGACCCGTATCAGGTTTATGAGGCCCGGGTTCTCGGAGCCGATTGTATTTTGCTCATTGTGGCGATACTTGGAGACACCACATTACACGAACTCGCAACTTTGGCAGCCGAGCTGTCTCTGGATGTACTGGTAGAAGTGCATACACCTGAAGAATTAGACCGCGCGCTAGCGTTAGGGCTGGATATCGTCGGGATTAACAACCGAAACCTTAAAACCTTCGAAACTTCTTTGGACACTACCTTGGATATGCTCGGTGATATACCTGACGGTGTTTTGGTTGTGACTGAAAGTGGTATTCATGACCGGGACGATGTGCAGTTGATGCGGGCACAGGGGGTTAACTCCTTTTTGGTAGGAGAGGCTTTTATGCGTGCAACTGATCCCGGTGTAGAACTGCAGGCAATGTTTAGCTAATGGATTGCTATGACTCAAATTAGAGAAATTCCTTATAACTACACGTCTTTTTCAGACCGTGAAATCGTTGAGCGATTTTTGGGCGCTGCAGAATGGAAGTTATTGAACAACCTGCGCGAAAAAAGACGTACCGGTATTTCTGCACGTATGTTGTTTGAAGTGCTTGGCGATTTATGGGTGGTTGAACGTAATCCTTACATACAGGATGATTTAATAAAAAACCCGAAGCGTAAGCGGCAATTGGTCGAGGCAATGCGTCATCGTTTAGAGCAAATTCGAACACGCTCGGAGAACGACGGGCAAGCCTTAAAATTGGCGGACGTGGCCGAGCTTGCTGTTCAGCGTTTCGAAGATGAGCTGAGCGAGCAAAAAGTTTGGCGTAAGAGGTTGCGCGCCGCATTCGGCAAATATACGGGTAAAGACAATATTCAGTTTGGTGGTCTTGCCAGAGTTACGCATGTTACCGACGCGACGGATTGGCGCGTTGAATTGCCATTATGTGTGTTGACGCCGGATACCGAGGCGGAAATAGCGGATCTTGTTAAGGTTTGTATACAGCATGATTTAACGGTCATACCCAGAGGTGGTGGTACGGGCTACACAGGTGGTGCGGTCCCGTTGGACAAGTTAAGCGTGGTTATCAATACCGAGAAACTTGAAGCTCTATCAAAAATAACCCGGCAAAACCTGCCCGGGGTAACGGAACCAGTGGCCGTGATCACGGCGGGATCTGGTGCTGTGACACGTCGAGTATCAGAAGCTGCGGAGCAGGCCGGGCTGGTGTTTGCGGTAGACCCAACTTCTCAGGACGCGTCAACTATAGGCGGCAATGTCGCAATGAATGCAGGGGGTAAAAAAGCTGTGTTGTGGGGCACGGCGCTAGACAATCTGGCATCCTGGAAAATGATTACCCCGGACGGTGGTTGGTTAGAGGTTAATCGGATCAATCACAATCTCGGAAAAATTCACGATCAAGAGCTGGTCCGGTTTGAAATCCAGCCGTTAGCCGACGATGGTGTCAGTGCGGTTGGTGACGTCAATGTGATTGAGCTACCGGGGAGGGCTTTCAGGCATCAAGGGCTTGGAAAGGATGTTACCAATAAGTATCTCGGTGGTTTGCCCGGGATGCAAAAAGAAGGCTGCGACGGTTTAATTACATCTGCTACCTTTGTTTTGCATCGTATGCCCGATCACATTCGAACTGTGTGTTTGGAATTTTACGGTAGCGATTTGCATGATGCGGTCCCGGCGATTGTACAAATCAAAGACGAGCTGGACAAAAGTGACGACGTCATACTATCCGGGTTAGAACATCTGGACGAGCGTTATGTAAAAGCTGTCCGTTATACGCCGAAAGGAATTCGAGGCGAGCTGCCAAAAATGGTGTTACTTGCAGATTTGGTGGGTGATGATGAAAGAAAAGTGGCTGCAATGGCCTCGAAGATTTTGCAGTTTGCCTCTTTGCGTAACGGCGAAGGGTATATTGCAGTAAGTCCGGAGGCGCGTAAGACCTTTTGGCTAGATCGTTCGCGTACAGCGGCGATTGCGGCACATACCAATGCATTCAAGATTAATGAAGATGTGGTTATACCTTTGCATAATCTCGCGGCCTATACCGAAGGTATCGAGACGATAAATGTTCAGGAGTCCATTCAAAATAAGCTGGATACGATAGCTGCTTTTGAAGCATTGCTAAATAGTGACCCCGAGGCTTTACATCAAGCTAAAAACATCGAGGAAAGCGATGAGCGTGATCAGTTGCTTGCGGAAAAAATTGCGTTAGCCAACAAGTTGTTTTCGAGTGTCACCGAGCGCTGGTCAAAGTTGCTGCACGTAGTGTCGGACGATGCCGCAAGCCATCTCGAACTGCTCGACGAATCCGCCAAAAGTGATTTGAGAACAGGTGACCGGGTTATTGATCTATTATTGCGACGTTCGCTCCGGATTTCTCTTAAAGCCGAAATATCCGAGCCAATGGCAAAAGCATTTTCGGGGCGGGAGTTTAAAGCTCTCAGGGAAGAGATTGACGCTCTGCACGTGAAGTTCAAACGTAGCCGGTTGTTCATAGCGCTACACATGCATGCCGGTGATGGCAACGTTCACACCAATATTCCGGTGCTCTCGAATAACTACAAAATGCTGCACCGAGCTGAAAAACTAGTCGATCAAATAATGATTCTCGCGAGATCATTAGATGGGGTTATCTCGGGTGAACACGGTATCGGCATTACCAAAATGCAGTATTTGGATGAAGATACCAAGCAAGCATTCGCCACATATAAAGAGCAGGTTGATCCGCATGGTCGTTTCAATCGGGGTAAGTTGTTGGCTGGTTCCGGTCTCGATAACGCCTACACACCTTCTTTACAGTTACTCCAGCAAGAGGCCTTGATTCTTGAAGAAAGTGAACTGGGGCAGCTCAATTCCGAGATTAAAGACTGCTTACGGTGTGGAAAATGCAAGCCGGTTTGTACCACACATGTCCCGAACGCTAATTTGTTGTACTCGCCGCGCGATAAGATATTAGGGACAGGTTTGCTGATCGAGGCTTTTGTTTATGAGGAGCAAACCCGTCGTGGTTTGTCTTTGAATCATTTTGACGAGATGAATGATATTGCTGACCATTGCACCGTTTGCCATAAGTGCTTTAATCCCTGCCCGGTGAATATAGATTTTGGCGACGTTACGATGCAAATGCGTAGTGTATTGAAACGTCGTGGTCAGCGTAGTAAGAGCTTATCCACTATGGCGGCGATGTCATTTTTAAATATAAAAGATCCGGCCACCATAAAGTTTATGCGCGCCACAATGATAAGCCTTGGATTCAAAGCGCAACGCCTCGGCTACAGTGTTTTCAAACGCCTGGGTGTGTTCGGGCGCAAACCCAAGCCAGCGATCACGAATAAAAAACCCGAACTAAAAGCGCAAGTGATCGAATTTGTGAAGAAACCAATGCCTGGTGGATTGCCTAAGCAAACCACCAGAGCGATGCTGGGTATCGAAGACGATAAGGTCGTGCCAATATTGCGCGACCCGAATAAAGTTACCGAGAATAGCGAAGCGGTGTTCTATTTTCCTGGTTGTGGGTCAGAGCGTTTGTTCAGTCAGGTTGGCGCAGCAACTCTGGCAATGCTGTATCACAACGGAGTGCAGACTGTATTACCGCCCGGATATTTGTGTTGTGGCTATCCGCAGACCTCGATTGGCGATGAGGAAAAGGGCCGGCAAATTACGACCGAGAATCGGGTGTTGTTTCATCGAGTTGCTAATACCCTGAATTATTTAGACATCAAGACCGTTATTGTTTCTTGTGGCACTTGTATGGATCAACTATTGAAATACGAGTTTGAGCAAATTTTTCCAGATTGTCGTCTGCTCGATATTCACGAGTACCTAATGGAAAAAGGCGTTAAGTCCGAAGGCGTAGATGGCGTGCAATATATCTATCATGAACCGTGCCATAAACCGATGAAAAAACATGACTCTCTTGAAGTTGCAAATCAGCTGTTGGGGAGCACGCCGATGCTATCTGATCGTTGTTGTGGCGAAGCGGGAACTTTCGCCGTTAGCCGACCTGATATTGCTACCCAGGTACGATTTCGGAAACAACAAGAACTAGAAAAAAATATCGAGCAATTAAAAGTCGAACAACTCGAAGAGGGACAACAGCCAGCATCTAAAACCAAGTTGCTGACCTCATGCCCTGCTTGTGTGCAAGGTCTTAACCGTTATCGCGACGATACTGACCTTGAAACCGACTATATCGTTGTTGAGCTTGCCAAAAAACATCTCGGCGAAGAATGGCAGCCCGAGTTTGTTAATGAGGTGTCTGAACAAGGTATTGAACGTGTGCTGTTATAGCGAAGCAGCTTCTAAGACGGTGTAACATTGTGTTACGATTACACCACAATAAAAAATAATACGAGGAGAGAGGATTATGAACCCACTTAATACTGTTAATGGGACGATCATTGCTGGTTTTGTTCTGGCCGTGATTATCGCATTAGTACTTGGCCCAACTGCATTCAATGCATGGTCATTGACTGTTTGGTTGCACGTGTTTGCCGGCGTGATCTGGATTGGATTGCTGTATTACTTTAATTTTGTACAAGTTCCTGCTGTGAACGAGGGCTTGGCAGATAAAGATGGTCCAGGCCCTGCAGCGATTAGTAAGTATGTTGCGCCACGCGCATTATTATGGTTTCGAATGGCTGCGGCGGTTACTTTTATAACTGGTTTGGTAGCATTGGCTTTCCTAGATGGCGTTGGCATCGTTAACGCCTTTACTTTAAACGGCCCCACATCTACTAAAATCATTGGTTTGGGCGCGTGGATGGGCACTATCATGTTATTTAACGTGTGGGTGCTGATATGGCCTAACCAACAAAAAATACTCGGTATGGTTACGGCAACGGATGATGAGATTGCAAAGGCTAAGCGAACGGCTTTTTTAGCATCCAGAACTAATACTTTACTATCGATACCGATGTTGATGTGTATGGTCGGGTGGATGCACGGAGCACCAATTTAGTTGTGTGAAATCGTGAACTGTGTCAAAAAAAGCTCACTGAATGTGGGCTTTTTTTATCTCTAGTGTAAGATGTTGTACAGTTTCTAACCGCTGGGACAAGGTGGTTTTTGGAACAATCATAATAAAAATGCATCATGGAAGATGCAGTATAAAGCAAAGCGTTCTATTGCTAAAAAAACATTGAGAGGGAGTTCGATATGTTCATAAATGGATGGGGTACAGTCGCGTGCGCGCGAACAAGTGCATTCGCAAAATCTAAATTCTACAGTCTAATAATCTTATTCTTAACACTGCTTTGTTCAGTTAATGTGATGGCGGAAGTTCGAGTGGATGCGAATTCTGAATCGTGTCCAACAGGGTTTTCTATTGATCTTACTTCCAATCTGGTAACCGATGGTACTTTCTCTACCTTGCATGGCGGTAGTGCGGAAATAGGAGATGTTATCGCCGGTGCATTTACCTCAAGTATTCCGTATCAGGGAGATGATCAATACGCCCCGGATACAACCTCATCGATACAGCAAGGTCCAGCAAATTATCTCGGGTTAATTGATCAAGGTATTTTCCCGGGCGACCCCGAGTTTGAAATGCCGGAACTGGAAACCTATTTGTATGTTAATGGAAATGACACAGGTAGTAGTTACCGGCCGTGGATTCAAAGTATTGAAGTTGAAGCCGCCACCAATTACGTGTTTGTGGCTTATTTTTCGAATATGGCGCTGCTATCGCAGGATTTTCCAATACTTCCCACGGTGTCTTTAGAGGTTTCGCAGGTAGCGCTTGGGTCGTCAATAGATGTGGTTGATGAAACAGAAGAAACCGGTGATTTCTGGATCCGGGCTAGTCGTGTTTTTACAACCAGCGAAGAGCAGCTTATACTTGAAGTCTCGATTGTTGATGATGCCGAAAGCACCTTTGGTGATGACTATGCGATTACCGCGCTGGGAGTATTCAAGTGTCTACAAGACGAAGTTGCCGGCGGCGCTCCTGTCGCTCCTGTAGATACAGGTTGTAATAATTGCGATCTCATTTCCGGGCTGGATGGGCATGCGGGTGGCAGCTTTGGCATGTTTATGTTTGTGTTTTTGGCCATGGCATTCGCTACTAGAGCATCCGCATATAGATCTTCTCACTATTGGCCCATTTCTTCACTGATTGGTGCGGGAGCATTATTAACAGCTGGCGGTGTGCTTGCAGAGAATTCTCCTGCGCAGCGAAATTTTGACAACCGGTTTTATATTGGTGTGTCGGCAGGTTTGAGTAAAGTTAAACCGCGATCGCGTTCTGGCAGTTTTTTTGTAAGTGACGATGATGATAGTGCTGTTGGAGTGCATGTCGGCTATGACTTTTCACCAATGATTTCAGTTGAGGGTCATTTTGCGGACTTGGGTAATGCGGAAATATCCCGGGTTAGTGATGGTGTTTTTATCGGCGACTATGGCTATCAACATTTTGGAGTAAGCGCGCTTGGATATTTTTTCAATAGCCGGAGAGCATCCCATTATCAAAACGGCTTTGATGATGACGGTTTGTATCGACGCGAGGGGCTTTCGGTATTTGGGCGCATTGGAGCGAGTAAATTGGAAAATGACTTCGAGTTTCAATTTACCCAGGATAACGGTGCGCAATTACATTTAGGCGCGGGGCTTGAGTACGGCTGGCAAAATGGTTTGGCAGTGCGTGCAGAATATATTTCTTTTGATCGTGACTCCGAGACATTTACTTTAGGTTTAAGCAAAAGGTTTGGCCGGGCAAATGCCTATGAGCGCCCGGTTGTGGAGGATTTCTCTGCTATGGAGGAAGCACCGATAGATGAGGTATCACAAGCTGTGATATTACGAAATCTGCCGACTATACTGTTTGATTTCGATAGTGCAGCAATCAATGCTGGTGCCGAAGCTCAATTACGTACATTTATAGACGATTTTTCGAAGAATCCGGATGAGTTCTCGGTGGTGGGTCACACCGATTCCAAAGGTTCACAGCAATATAATCAAAGCTTATCTGTACAACGTGCGCGAGCAGTCGCGGACTACTTAAGGTCTAATGGGCTTGGCGAAATCGATATTCGAGTTTCCGGGCAAGGTGAAGGACAACCACGCGCGGACAATGCGACCCAAGCTGGTCGCGCATTGAACAGACGGGTAGATTTCGAAGAAAAATAATTTATCTTTCGAGCTTTTTGATGCCGGTGGGGCTTGCTAGTAGCAAAACATCAGCAGGCCTTGCCGCAAAAAGGCCAACTGTAACGACGCCTGCGATGGCATTTATTTTTTGTTCGAGCCCTACGGGGTCTGTAATCTCTAGTCCGAGAGCATCAATAATAATATTACCGTTGTCGGTCGTAAATCCGTCGCGCAACCGTGGCGTGCCGCCCATCTTTGCGATGCTTCTGCCGACATGGCTTTGTGCCATTGGAATAACCTCTATGGGTAATGGAAACTTGCCAAGGACTTTAACCAGTTTGCTGTCATCGGCAATGCAAACGAACTTTTCACTGGCTGCTGCTATAATTTTTTCTCGGGTCAGCGCGCCGCCTCCGCCTTTAATCAGGTTTAGGTGTTGATCACTTTCGTCTGCGCCATCAACATAAAGTGACAGGCCGTTAACTCGGTTTAACTCAAGTACCGGGATGTTATGCGATTTCAACCGTGCTGCTGTGGCTTCAGAGCTAGCTACTGTTGCTTCGATCATGTGTTTCTTCTCGGCCAGTAGATCGATGAAAAAATTTGCAGTTGAGCCAGTTCCGACGCCGAGCACCATGTCGTGCTCCAAGTATTCGATTGCAGCTTCTGCTGCCATTATTTTTAGCTCATCCTGATTCACATGGTTCTCCTTGTGTTAATTTAGGGTTGTAAACGGGTCGCGCGCCACGCGCTTGGCGTTTCGTCAAAACGAATGCGGTCATGTAGGCGACCAGTACGGCCCTGCCAAAACTCGTAGCGCGATGGAACAAGGCGGTATCCGCCCCAATTTTCCGGACGCGGTACATCATCCGGGAATCGACGTTTAATTTCGGTGAGCTGATCTTCTAGTGCTAGTCTGGATGCGATTGGCGCGCTTTGCTTGGAAGCGTGCGCACCAAGTTGGCTCAATCGATCTCGTGACTGAAAGTATTCGTCAGATTCGGTAACGCTGACTTTATCGATCTTGCCTTCAATGCGGATTTGGCGCTGTAATGCGGTCCAGTGGAACAACATAGAGGCTTGCGGGGGGTGGTCAAATTCT
>CAZUMV010000065.1:0-12395 GCA_964621435.1 uncultured Thiotrichales bacterium
AAAGTGCGTGTCGTGTAAAAGCGTTATTAAGTCGATTATACTTGGGCAGCGCTCCACCTTTTACTGCCCAAACTGTCAACGCTAGGTAAAAGTTAGCTGAAACTCGATATCGGCCTTGTTGAGAAACTTTTGCTCCTGTTTAAGGTCAGCCAAACACAATGGATTTTCCGCTAACCAATTTTCTGGAAAACACAGTTCGAGTGCATTTTCCCCCCACAGCAATCTGATTCCGCTAATATCTAAACGTCGCCGACCGCGACTCAACAACAGCGCCAAACGCAAAATAATACTCGGCACCACCACACTTTTACGCTGGTATTCATTTAACTGCGCTGTTTCAAACGAAGGAAACTTGCGGCGCTGGGATAAAATCAAGAAACCAAGCAAGTTCTGTTCCTGACGTGAAAAACCAGGCAAGTCTGCGTGTTGAATAAGGTAAGCGCCATGCTTCTGAAATTGACTATGTGCAATCGTCAAACCAACTTCATGTATACGCGCCGCCCAGTAAACCATTTCACGGGATGCAATGGAAAGTTGCAAATTTTCACTCGAGGCAATCAACTCATTGACGACGCCTACAACTCGCTCTGCCTGCGCCGGATCGACATTAAATCGTTCGATAAGACTTGATACCGAGCGTTCGCGGATATCATTGTGATTCAGCCGTCCGGCAAGATCATAGACCACACCCTCGCGCAGCGCGCTGTCGGAGACCTGAACCTTGTCGAGCCCCAAGGCCTCAAATAGCGCATCAATAATTACCACGCCACCAGGGAAAACCCGGGCTCGCCTGGTATTCAAGCCATTTAATACCAACTCGTCTAATTTTCCTATAGACAGTATTTTCTCTTTTAGCTGCGCCAAACCAGGCTTGTCTATACCGGCATTTGACCAACCATGAGCCCGTATTACAGCCTCGGTCGCCTTAAACGTGCCCGAAGCTCCTACCGCTTCCAGCCACCCGCGATCTTGATAATCTCTTACCAACGCTTGCAATTGCAACATCGCTGCGGTTTTGGCTTGCTGCCACGCCTGCTCCGTTATTTTCCCGTCGGCAAAAAAACGCATACTCATTTGTATACATCCTATGTGCAAGCTCTCGGTCAAAATAGCGTCAAAGTTCTTACCTAAAATCAATTCTGTGCTACCACCTCCAATATCCATTACCAGGCGGTTATTTGGACTCGTCGCTAAACTATGCGCGACCCCAAGATACAGAAGTCGGGCCTCTTCACGCCCCGATATCACCTCAACCGAATGACCGAGATTTTCGCTTGCCTGCTCGATAAATTCGTGAGAATTGGCAGCCATGCGCAAGGCATTGGTTCCGAGGATGCGCACGTGGTCGCGCGGCAAATGTCGAATTCTCTGACCCATTCTGGACAAACAGGCCAGCGCCTCCAACTGTTTGGATTCACTAAGTTGATTGTTTTGGTCAAATCCCGCGGCTAACCGAATCATCTCTTTATGTTTATCGATAACCTGCAACTCCTCTTCCGCAATCGAGGCAATCAACAAATGAAAGCTATTAGAGCCCAAATCCAGGGCAGCATATATTTCGGGGGAATTTTGTTGCACAACAATATCTCCAGTGTGTGACCAGTATAACATTTGATTTCCCCAGTCTTTGCTTCTTGTCTAGTACCGACGCCGCCGCATACAGTAGAATGTTCAACATGTACTTCCTGAAACCACTGGCACTGCGGATCCCCAACAGCAGAACGCTGTGGCTGACGGCTGCCTTGCCATTTTTTTTCTTGCTAAATAATTTGGCCTACGCTGAGGAGTCCAAATCTTTTGCAGATGAAAGCTACCGCAAGATGAGCGAAAGCTTACAATCTACAGCGGACTGGCTGGACAACGTTTTTTTAACCGAGCGCGATGATAATGAACACGCCTGGACGCGATTAATCCTCAGGCTAGATCATGAAATCATCGAAAGTGAAGGCATTTCGGCTGATTTTGCGGTGCGCGGCAAAATCGTGCTGCCCAGTCTTAATCGAAGGATTCGCTTGGTATTCGAGGGTGAACCGGATTCCGGGGATTTTACTGGACTAAAAAGTGGCGAAGATACGACCTCCGCTATCCGGTTACTCATCAATGAAGGTATCCGTGATCGACTAAATTTTGATATTGGCGGCCGTGGCGGACTAAACGACCCACGACTATTTACGCGTTTGCAATATCGTTATCAGCAAGACTACGGCGCCATCAACCTACGCTATCGTCCCACTCTAATCTGGGATACTGATGACGAATGGGAAGGGTTTGTGCAATTCGACTTCGAGCAAAGTTTTCTTGACACCTATTTCTTCAGAGCTACGACAATACCCAGATACAATAGTCGGATAGATGGCTGGGAACTCGAACAGAATTTCAAGCTGTTCAAAGAATTTATTAATGATCAATACTTCGCGGTGGAATGGAATAATGATTTTATAAGCGAGCCGGATGCTAAAATTCGCGCCTCTTATTTACGGCTTCGCTATCGCCGTGAAGTCTGGAAGAAAAGATTATATTTCGAGCTGGGACCAGGTATCAGATTTGTCGATGACAATGATTTACGTCCGCAGGTGGATGCTTATCTGCGTTTCGAGTTACTATTAAGCAGCGAAAAAAGTAACCAACATAGAAGGGCCCGGCAAGAAAATGACTCTCCAGCAACTACCCGCGGGAATCTCTGAAGCAATCAAGATTGCGCTGACCGAAGACATCGGCAGCGGAGATGTTACTGCTAGTTTGATCGCACCTGATACCCAAGCTTCGGCGAGACTTATAACGCGCGAATTCTGTGTCTTGTGTGGCACCGCCTGGGTTGATGAGGTTTTTGCCCAACTAGACGCGGATATTGTTATTGATTGGCAGCATCAAGATGGTGATCAATGTGATCCGGACAGCCTGTTGTGCACCATTACCGGTAATGCCAGAAGTATTTTAAGTGGCGAACGAGTCGCATTGAACTTTTTACAAACCTTGTCGGCTACAGCAACCACCACTATGGCCTATGCTGAAGAGTTAACCGGCTTTGATACCCAAATTCTTGATACCCGGAAAACTATTCCAGGTATGCGCCTGGCACAAAAATATGCAGTCCGATGTGGCGGCGGCAAAAACCATCGGGTCGGTCTTTACGATCAGGTTTTGATCAAAGAAAATCACATTGTTGCTTGCGGCTCAATCAAAAATGCAGTTAAAAAAGCGCGTGAATTACACCCGGATCTTAAAGTAGAAGTTGAAACGGAAAATCTGGATGAATTTAAGCAAGGTTTGGCGGCCGGCGCAGATATTCTGATGCTCGATAACTACAGTATTGACGATATGCATGCTGCTGTGAAGCTTTGCGCCGGAAAAGCAAAAATCGAGGTCTCGGGCAATGTCACCATTAACTCATTGCAGCAAATTGCCAGCACCGGGGTGGACTATATTTCTAGTGGTGCTTTGACGAAAAACATTTACAGCATTGATCTGTCAATGCGCTTTGACTTGGATCAAAACTAGTCTTTTTCCTCTAGTACTGGTGCTGATGTAACACCCTTGCGGAATCAGCGCTTAATGCTTTAGTACAACAAAATCTCGATACGACGGTTCATAGCGCGTCCCTCGGGACTGTCGTTACGGGTTCTCGGCTCATCTTCGCCGGCCCCGATATAGCTCAGGTTTTTCGCATTCACGCCCTTGGTTTCCAGATACTCACCAATACGCTTCACTTGTTCAAGCGAGAGCTTTCGATTAGACGCAGGGTCACCAACATCGTCAGTGTGACCGATGATGACGAATTGGGTGGTTCCGTATTGCGCCAAAGTGCGTGCAACCTGATCAAGAATCGGTAAAGATTGCGGTTTTAGAGCCGCGGTACCGGATATAAATTCGACCCCTTCCACCACGCCTAAAGAACTGGTGAGTACACTCGGGCTTTGCAGGTCCGGAACTGACTCAACAGTTGTTGGCGTCAAACCGGAATCGTCGGGCAGCATGTCTTCCGGTTTCAATGTGGAGTAGCCAGATTCTTCGGAATCAAACTCCGGCCCGCCTACCTGTATATCCCGAGCCCAGTCCGGCACATTGCTTTCTTCTTTGGTGCGACCAAAACGTTTACTTAATGCCAGACCAAAGTACTGCGCGTCTCTGTCGAAATAATCGAATTCGCCGCGAATTGCAAAACCATTTTCCAGCCGAACCTCTGCGCCGGCACCCACATAAATTTGCGTCGAGTTGGCCACCGTAAAGTTGATATTGCCACTATTATTGAAACTGCTGACACCGGCCTTGAGAAAGAAAGACGGGCCCACGTCATTGTCTGGGAAATAGTAGTTTAGGCCCAAGCCGAAAACAGTGTATTTGAGCTCGGCTTGGTTGGTAAAGGTCGCTTCGCCCAAATCAGCGTAATAACCTTCCAAACTGAATTTGTCTTTCCAGTCGTATCCAATAAAAATCTTGCCACCGGCAGAATTCGATGTGTCCAACCGAAAAGGAGTGCCATCGGTCTCCGGCTTTAGTGTGGTAGCACCGCCACCTACTCCCAGATACCACTGACCATCAGATGCACTCGCACCCGATGCAAAGCACACCACTATTATTAGCAATCCTAGTTTGTATGAGCGACCCTTGCTCACATCTGCGTCCTGTGCAAATTCATTGGCTTTATTGGCTCATTGTTACCGCGATTATTCCAGACCCGAATGGTACCAGCATCGCCTTCGAACAACGACCCAAATCGTTAACAACAGCAACACGATGAAATGAAACTTACCCAAGGAACCCGCGCCGCCATCCACTCCGACCGTCACAGCATCACTGGTAAAGTCAGCTTGCAAGAAATCCGGGACACCATTGTTGTCAGAATCCTGCGGATTTAGAATACCGCCTTCGCCGACCTCCAAGCCCGTCGTTACGAAGTCATTATCATCGTCATCATCTTCCTGATTAAAGATCCCATCTTCATCAGTATCAACGTTATCCGGCTCTAAGAAGTCAGGCACGCCATCGCCATCTGTATCAGTCGGATTATTCGGATCGGGACCAATTTCATCAGCATCCGGCGTAGAGTCATTATCACTGTTACCATCGGCATAGTTTGGAATTTGGTCACCATCGGAATCCGGACACACGATTCCGTTGGGGCACTCCTGAGCATCGGTAAGTCCATCATTATCACTATCACCGCTCAGGCCAAGCGGATTGCGACCACTGCTATCCGGGTCCAGATAATCAGGAATTCGATCGTTATCGAGGTCCGCTGGTGCGGCAATACCTCCGCTACCAAGCTCAACTATTGTAGTCAGGCCATCACCATCATCATTTGGATCTTCGTGGTTGAACAAACCATCGCCGTCGACATCAACATTATTCGCTTCCATAGAATCCGGGATCGAATCATTATCGGTATCCAGACCCGCTTCGCTGGCATCAGGGGTCTCATCACCATCCGAGTCGGTATCCGTATAATCTGGAATCAAGTCATTGTCAGTGTCATGGCACAAAGCACCACTTGGGCATTCAACTGCATCACTTATACCGTCGCCGTCACTATCACCAGCGCCAGTTAATCCTAGATTGGTACCATCACCATTGTCGGCGTCAAGGTAGTCAGGAATTCCGTCGTTATCAGTATCAATCGGGAAGCGCCCATCCGCCCCGATCTCGCTGGCAGTACTACTCGCGTCGCCGTCGTCATTGTCATCATCTTCATCAATAACGCCGTCGGCATCGGTATCTCTGAGCGCTGATTCCAGGTAATCCGGAACACCGTCTTGATCACGATCAAGCGGCGCATCCGCGCTTCCACCTAACTCATCCAGCGTCGGAATGCCATCGCCATCATCATCACTATCCAGGTGGTCTCGCAGTCCGTCATTATCCGAATCTCGACAGACGGCAAAAGCACCCGAACATTCAAGGCGATCTACCAAACCATCACCATCTGTATCCGAAAATGCATCGCAGGCGTCACCATTGCCATCGCCATCGCTATCGATTTGATCTTCGTTGGCATCGACCGGACAATTATCCTCTTCGTCCAGAATACTGTCGCCATCGTCATCTGTATCGCATGCATCACCTTGCGAATCATCATCTGAATTTTGCTGACCAGGATTGGCGATGACCGGACAATTATCAATATTGTCATCAATACCATCGTTATCGTCATCGCTATCGCAAGCGTCACCAGCACCGTCACCATCTAAATCGTCCTGCGCGGCGTTTGCTATTGATGGACAATTATCAAGCTCGTCACCAAGCAGATCACCATCATCATCACCGTCACAAATATCACCTTCCCCGTCATCATCGATATCCGCCTGATCCGAGTTAGGGTCCACCGGACAATTGTCGTCAGCGTCTAAAATACCATCCAAATCACCGTCCAGACCGGCCTCGCAGACATCTCCCACACCGTCTTCATCAGTATCAAGCTGATCAACGTTGGCAACGAACGGACAGTTATCCGCACCATCTTCAACACCGTCATTGTCATCGTCATCATCACAGGCATCACCTTGCAGATCACTATCGCGGTCGGCCTGGGAGGCATTCGGGATCAAGGGACAATTGTCCGGCGCGTCATTTATGTTATCGCCATCATCATCCTGGTCACAGACATCACCAAGTTCATCAGCATCCAGATCGGACTGATCGGGATTACTCGCGAATGGACAATTATCCTCATCGTCTGCAATTCCGTCCCGGTCTCGATCATTCAAGTCATCGCAGACATCGCCAAGACCGTCACCGTCAACATCTAGTTGATCAGTATTCGCAATCACCGGACAGTTATCGATGTTGTCATCGATATTGTCACCGTCGTCGTCGCCATCACAAACGTCACCAAAAGAATCACCATCGACATCAGATTGATCAACATTACTTAGTAATCGACAGTTGTCCTCCTCGTCAAGTATCGTATCGCCGTCGTCGTCAGTGTCACAAAGGTTTCCGAGGCCATCGTCATCAAGGTCTATCTGTTGCGGGTTCGCTACAACCGGACAATTGTCAGCACTGTCTGCAACGCCGTCTTCATCTGAATCTACCAGGCTGTCGCAGGCATCACCAAGACCGTCATTGTCTCCATCTGCCTGGTCCGCATTGCTTGCAAACGGGCAATTATCGATAGTATCTTCAACCCCGTCGTTATCGTCATCGAGGTCACATGCGTCGCCTCTAAAATCACCGTCAACATCTGACTGGCCGGCATTGGCAATGAACTCGCAATTATCGACGTCATCGACGACACCGTCGTCATCATCGTCAGAGTCACAGGCGTTACCAAAGCCATCATCATCGATATCAGCCTGATCCGGGTTTATGATCGTCGGGCAGTTATCAATATCATCAGCGACACCGTCGGTATCGCGGTCATTAAGGCCATCACAGGAGTCGCCGATACCATCTTCATCGGCATCAGCCTGGTCAGCGTTGCTTGCAAATGGGCAGTTATCATTGCCGTCGACAACGCCATCACCGTCATCATCGGTGTCGCAAACGTCACCTAAACCGTCTTGATCGAAATCCTCCTGACCAGCATTTTGAACCAGAGGACAGTTGTCAATATCATCCGGGATGTTGTCACCTTCAGCATCGGAATCACAGGAATCGCCGATACCGTCGTCATCAAAATCGCGCTGCGCCGGGTTAGGTGTTGCCGGACAATTGTCCAGTTCATCGGCGACACCATCTGCATCAGTATCGGTAAAGTTGTCACATACATCGCCGAGGCCATCGCTGTCAGAATCTTCCTGATTCGGGTTGGGAATAGTGGGACAATTATCATTGACGTCCAGTATAGAATCAGCGTCGTCATCTGCGTCACAAGCGTCGCCACTGCCATCCTGATCCAGGTCTCTTTGCGCCTGATTCGCCTGGAAAGGACAGTTGTCGGCAATATCAACAATTCCATCACCATCATCATCAGAATCACAAACATCACCTAGACCATCATCATCATTGTCAGCCTGATCCGAATTCGGATTTGCAACACAGTTGTCGTCAGTATTATCAATACCGTCACCATCGTTATCGGAATCACAGAGATCACCTATACCATCTCCATCCAAATCACGTTGACCGGGATTGGCGACGGTTGGGCAATTATCGACATCATTCGAAAAGCCGTCATTATCATTATCTAGAGAGACAAGATTAGGAAAAGCATGTAATTGCGCAACTTCGAACGGGGTCAATGCACGGTCGTAGATTCTAATTTCGTCAAGTCGACCAATCCATCTTTGATCGTCGGAATTAGTGGTATTCCAACCTAGCGCGATATCCCCGAGTACTGGCTGCTGCGGTGCTATGCCGGCTTGCTCATTGACCAATTGACCATCTACATAAACACGGGCAGTTCGGGTATTGGGATTATAAGTACCTACAATGTGAAACCAGCGATTCGGCTCCAGGTCGACCAAAAAACTAACTACCGGTCTGACGGCGGTGTTGGAAAAATTTGGAATGTATTCAAGCTCACCAGTACCCAAAAAGTTAAGTGCAAACCAACCATTGGTGCCGTTAGCATGATCGATAATCGGCCGGGTAAGCCCGTCGAAAGCGTCATTATCTATGAACACCCAGGCGGCCAGAGTATGGCCGACCAAATTAAAATCAGCACTGACTCCTGTCTGCGCGTGCGCGTTGACCGCCTCTAAGGCGCCCTCAATTTGACCATTGTCGGGGAGCCAGTTGGTGCCAAAGGTGGTCGCGTTATTTCCAGCGATGGAATCAATCACGAGCGAATTATCTATCTCATCCATACGCCAAAGGGCAACTAAATCATCATCAAACGGCAGCAGTTCACAGGCATCACCTATACCATCACCATCTGCGTCTTGTTGGCGAACATTCGGCGCATTTGGACAATTGTCATTAGCATCCAGAATATTGTCGTTGTCAATATCTCCAATATCGGTGGCGACATCGGCACAGGTAATTGGTCTGCGGTTAAAATTAGGGCCTGACCAACTCACCTCCAATTGCGGCGTCCTACTTGTGACCACCGGGGTAAGATATCTAACCTCCAAGTCGTACACGCCTGCAGCATAAGTCGCCGTCGCCGCCACTGAACGGAGCTCGTGCAAACTACCATTGTCGACCACTCGAACACCGTCAATAAAGATCGCACTAGCATCGGTGCTCGAAGTACTAAATTCGTAAGTACCAGTAACAGGCAAGTTAATTTGAGTTCTAAAAACGTAACCAAAACCATTGTCTGTCAACGTCTCGATATTGATATCAAACGGATTATCAGCATCGACATCAAAGACGCCGGATACTCTGGGATTACGCAAATTTTGCACGTCGAATTCCAACACCGGATCTTGGAAATAACTGAAATTCGAACAATTACCGGTGTCGGCAACACCGGGATTGGTATTAACATCCGCGCACGTTAAACGGCGCTCCGGCTCACCTTCCGGCGTTATGAAAACACTTAACTCCGAGACGAGCACGGCATCAAAGTATTCAACCCGTAATAGTGCCGAGGATCGCCCCGAAGAATTCGGGTTATCGGCCCGCACCCGTAACAATAATGATTCGCTTTCGACTCCATGCAACCCGTCGTTGTCGATTCTGAGAATGTTATCGATACGCATAGTTGACCCATCATCCGACTGTAATCGGATCGTATAATCGCCAACCGGCAATTTAAGGAAGGTTTCAAACACATACCCGAAACCCTCAACATTTGAGGTATCTTGTGCCGCGTTTAGATCAAATGGGTTGTCGCTGTTGGCCGGGATTGTACCCGTGCCTACCGGGTTCAGGTCTTGTAACAACCCTAGATTCCAGAGCGTATTGGTATCTGCAAAATAGTCGTAAGTACTACAAGAATTTGCTGCCGCAAAACCGGACGCCGTGACCCCACAAAGACCCAATACGAGAGAAATACTGATTTTTCGCCAGAGTCGGATGACCGTTAGGCTACCGCCATTATTTAGAGTAGAAAACACTGTGCTCGCCCTGTTGTTATTGAATTCTTTGGTTCCAATTTACATTGGTTACAACGCTGTCTTGTTTAGGTTCCGGTTTTTAGCACCGGTTTAGCCCATTACGCAGCTATAACACACTTATTTTGAAGGAAGTGAGCAGACAAAGACAACGATAAAAGGTCAAGATTTAGCGACCAATGGGCAATTGCTCACAAAATTACCGGAAGCAACATTTCTAAGTATATAATATAAACCAATATAGTTTTTATTATAAACTTATGCCCAATCATTCCACCACAAGCGCAATAAATGCAGCATTACAGGAATTCAGACCAAAATGGACCCTCGATATAATCCATCAGGCCTTTAACGGCTGCCAACAGTTCGAAGAATTTCAACGTAATTTGGGAGTGGCACGAAACTTACTGAGCTCTCGACTCAAATATTTGCAAGAGTGCGGTATTCTGAAAAAGGTACCCGCTGGAAAAAACAGCAAACGTAAAGAGTATAAGTTATCAAACAAAGGTATGACCTTGCTCCCGGTGATCATCGCCTTACACCAATGGGGCGAGCAATGGCTTATCAAGAATAACCTTGGTGAGGAAATTCTGGATATCGACACGCTATCCAAATTAGCGCCGATGGTGCCGCTTAACAAAAATGGCGAGGAGGTGGGGTTCGATCAAATCAGAATTATTGAACGCGCCAAGTAAAGTTACTCTTGATCTTTAACGGTCTGCCAGGCTGCCTCCATTTCGGCCAAACTGCAATCGGACAAAGACTTGTTTGTGTTAGTCAACAAATGCTCAGCCATACGCTCAAATCGTAACGTAAATTTTTGGTTGGCAGACAACAATGTCGCTTCAGCATCAAATTTAAGAAAGCGCCCCAAATTAACCACAGCGAATAACAAATCCCCAAATTCTTCGCGCGCATGGTCGACGTTTTTTTCGTGAAGAGCTTGCTCAATTTCTACGACTTCCTCGCGCACCTTTTCGATCACACCAGCAACCTCCGGCCAATCGAAACCCTTCCGCGCAACTCGTTTTTGTAGTTCTAGAGCCTGCATTAGCGCCGATGTATTCTTAGGTAGATCGCTCAAAATACCGGTCGGCGTTTGAGCAGCATTTTTTTCGCGCAACTTTTCTGCTTCCCAAAACTCTTTTTGCTCGACCTCATTCGCAAAGCTCATATCCGCGAAAACATGGGGATGGCGTCTAACCATCTTTGCATCGATCGATGCCGCAACATCCGCAAAATCAAAAACACCTTTTTCAGAAGCGATCTGGGCATGCAAAACTACTTGCAAAAGCACATCACCAAGCTCATTTTTTATCTCGCTTGAATCACCCGCCTCGATCGCCGCGGCCGCCTCATACGATTCTTCTAATAAATAAGGAACTAGAGATTTGTGAGTCTGCTTTAGATCCCATGGACAACCGGATTCCGGGTCACGTAACCGCGCTATTGTCTCGAGCAATTTTTTTATCTCGCTCAACTAGCATTTACTCCGACACATCATGGTAAATGATTCTATGCGTCTATATCGGGTATTAACGTGCTGCGTAAACGCTGAATTTGTTCTTTCAAGGCGAGTTTTTTCTTTTTAAGGCGCTGAAGTTGCAGCTGATCTACATACGCGGCTTCATGCAGTAACGCGATCATTTGATCTAAATCCGAGTGTTCCAGGCTGACTTCATGCAATTTTTGTCGTGTTTTCTCTAAATCATCGCTGTACATATCAAGCTCTAGATAGCATTTCAATACCACCATTTTTACGCTGATAACCCCGTAATAGCAAGCGCTTACGTGCTTTCATAGTTCCCATATACTTTCCGCATCACAGGCAATGCTGTAAACTTCTTGTCATGAAATATACGCTGATACTGCTGCTGGCTCTCGTGTTGAGCGGCTGCGCCAACACCCCTTCCAAGCGCGCACCCACCCCGGCTGCTTCGGCCAGACTGATGCAAGACGCCACGATAGCGATGCAAGGCCTGGATTACGCTCGCGCCAAAGAACTAGTCCAACAAAGTCTGGAATTTGACCCGAACAACGCTAGAGCGTATAGCATTCTTGGGCTCATTCACCAACGTCAGCGAAATCTGGAGCAAGCACAAATTAATTTCTCAAAAGCGGTAAAGCTTGACCCCAATGATGTGGCTATCCGCAACAACTATGGTAGTTACCTGTGCGCGAACAGAAGATATAGCGAAGCAGAGCAAAGTTTTTTAAGTGCCGCTAATAATCCCAATAACCCGGACCCGGATATTGCGCTGGCGAACGCCGGTCTTTGTGCGCTACGCGCTAACGACAAAGCTCGCGCAAGTAGTTTTTTTAGCAAAGCCCTGAAACTAAACGGTGCGCAAACAACCGCACTATATCAGCTGTCCAAAATGGCTTTTGAAAATGATGACGCGCTAACCGCGAGCGGCTTTCTGCAGCACTATTTAACGCACAAAGGCCATGGTGCAA
>CAZUMV010000066.1:0-12204 GCA_964621435.1 uncultured Thiotrichales bacterium
CGGAAAAATCCTACCCACTCTTGCGCCGTATGACAAGCATTTCGCATTTATATAAAGTATCAATTTTGCCCAGACTATTCAGTTTTATTGCTTTCTTCGTTTTAAAGAACGCAACAACGATCACCCCAAATACCAAACAGCCCTATTCACTAGTCCCGCAAGACTCGGTTTGTTATAACGTTTCGGTCAACTTGAGGCAGCAGATATCGCATTTAAGAGCACAACAGCAACACAGATAGAGTCATTAAGCCTGAACCCATTTACTGTATAGGAACCTACAGGCTTGGGATCTTCGTTGACGCAAGTGAAATAAGTGACGATGATGAACCGATGTAGCCAAAGCGGGTAGTCTAGCTGGTCGATTTCATCAACCTCTTACGAGCATGATCCACGTTGACCGCGTGAGTATCTTTGATTTCCTCCATCACCACATAGCTCGTAGACTCTTGAACGCCTGGCAGAGACAACAGAGTTTGCCCGAGTAACGTTCGGTACTCATCCATGTCCGCGACGCGTGCTTTGAGCAGGTAATCGAAATTTCCAGATACCAGATAGCACTCTTGAATATCATCGAGATCCCTCGCTTTCTGCGCGAAATCATCAAAGATATCCTGGGCTGTCCGGTTTAATCGTATCTGCACGAAAACGACCAACCCTGCACCCAACAAGTTCGGATTAAGCGTCGCACTATAGCCGGTTATGAAACCATCTTTTTTGAGACGCTTGACCCGCTCGATGCAGGGCGTGTTACTCAAGCCGACTTTTTTAGCTAACTTGGTATAGGATAACCGGCCGTTTTTCTGCAACGCTTTTAAGATATTGAGATCCAGACTCTTTAAAGTTATCGACCGCATAAAGACACCCTCAATTAGTTGTTTTATCTATTTTATTCTATTTTTTTAGTCTTTTTCACTTATTAATAAGATTTTTATATAATATATGACTGCTTTATAATCGTTATCATAGACGTTCTTAAAGACTTAAGGATTAAGGTCTTATGTTAATTGGCATCCCAAAAGAGATTAAAAATAACGAGTTTCGTGTCGGACTTACTCCAACCAGCGTTCGTGAACTAGTAGCCCAAGGCCACGCTGTCCTAGTTGAACAATCAGCAGGTTCTGGCATCGGAGCGAACGATGCCGACTACCAGGCAGCCGGTGCAGAGATCGCGCAAAACGCTGCGGCAGTTTTTGCGGTAGCCGACATGATTATCAAGGTCAAAGAACCCCAACCCTCCGAATGCAAAATGTTACAAGCGGGCCAGATTTTATTCACTTACCTACATCTTGCACCAGACCCAACGCAAGCGGCGCTACTGGTAGAATCTGGCGCAACGTGCATCGCGTACGAGACTATCACCGGCCCAAATAACACTCTGCCATTGCTGGCACCAATGAGCGCGGTCGCTGGAAGACTTTCGGTCCAAGCAGGCGCTCACTGTCTTGAGAAACCTCAATCAGGCATGGGCGTT
Organism: uncultured Thiotrichales bacterium; assembly: GCA_964621435.1. Lineage (GTDB taxonomy): Bacteria > Pseudomonadota > Gammaproteobacteria > CAZUMV01 > CAZUMV01 > CALIRD01. The sequence goes on from CAZUMV010000066.1 coordinate 1,472, forward strand.
CTGCTAAGTGGCGCACCGGGCATTGCCCCGGCAAAAGTTGTAATTATTGGCGGTGGTATCGTCGGGGACAACGCCGCTCTAATCGCTCACGGCATGGGTGCAGACGTCACTATATTAGACCTTTCGGTTGATCGACTTAGGGAATTAGAACAAAAATATAACGGCGAAGTTACATGCAGCTATTCAAGTACTGCGACCATTGAGGCTCTGTCTGCCGAGGCCGACCTGATTATCGGTGCGGTTTTGATTCCCGGCGCAGCGGCACCAAAACTACTGACCAAAGAAACTCTTAAGTCTATGAAACCGGGTAGCGTCATCGTTGACGTTGCTATAGATCAAGGTGGATGCTTCGAAACTTCCAAAGCGACAACTCACGCCGAGCCGACCTACACCGTGAACAATGTTATCCATTATTGCGTTGCCAACATGCCTGGTTCCGTACCAAAAACATCGACTTACGCATTAAATAACGCCACCCTGCCCTACATCTTAAAGATTGCTAATGCAGGATGGAAAGACGCAATGAAGAACGACGAACACTTGCTCAATGGACTGAATGTTGCCGCGGGTAAAGTCACATATAAAGCAGTTGCGGAAGCGCTGGACTTTGACTTCACCAACCCTGTTAGCTTGCTATAAATTGAAAGGTAAAGCTTCGCCGGCTCACTGGTCCAATTGAAAGTACTCAAATAACTTTTGTTGCATACCCTGAGCAACAGCTGGTTCGAGCGCTCTCAAATTCGTTCTTTCCTGCGGGTCCGAGCTCAGCTCATACAATTCTGCGGCGCGCCGCTCTTCAAACCAAATGAATTTGTAGAGTTTGCCGGACTGTCGCCAGACGTTGGCGTATACCCCTGTTTTAGAATAGTGATAAGTCATTCTCTCAGGGCGTTTTGTTAACAAACTAACGCCCTCATATGAATCACTTGATGTGATTTGCGCTAGCTCTAGTACGGTCGGCACGATGTCGTACAAGGTTGAAAATTCGGTATCCAAACCGGACAAATCATAACTACTCAGTATTATAAGCGGTGTTCCCACTTCTTCCTGGTACAAACCGCGATAATGGCCATAGTAACCATGCTCGCCAAGGGCATCGCCGTGATCACCATAAATAACCACGATGAAGTTTTGTAAATAACCTTTGGCCTCCAGTAATTTCAAACTCTCGTCAATAAAATAGTCCATTTGCAGAATATTATTATCGGCCGCGTTGAGCGCAATCTCGACTTCCAATGATGGAAACATAAGTGAAAAGAGGTTTTTCTTACCGGGCTCGAATTTTTTGAAACGGTCAAAATGTTGGCCGGTTGGATGCGACGACATGTATCTCAGGAGAAAAAATGTTGGTTTACCACTGTAGGTTGGCGTTTTACCGATTGCGTCCAAAATTATATTGTCGTCATGAATGTTATAACCGGGTTCCCGGTCAGCACGACTCAGAAAATCAACATCGTGCTTCAGAACGTTATCGATCCTGGCGTAGTTAAAATTACCAGTGAGAAAAAAGTGGCTGGTGTAATCAGCCCTATCTTTAAGAAAATTATGCAAGAAATCACTATCAGTTAAATCTTTTTCTCTCTTGCCGGACATTGCCGCAAACAAACCACATACTGACTCAGAACAAATCGACAAATTATTCTTGATTAAGACACCATGATTCTTTATCCAGTTACCCAATAACGGCGTGGTTTGTCTGTCGTAGCCGTAAACAGACATATGATCTGCGCGAATTGCATCAAGATGCATTAACACAATGGTCGGATGATCGCTCGCGGATGCCGTGACAATCTGCCCATCAAAAGAACTTGCGTCGGCAAGCTGACGCTCGAATGAAACATAATTTAATCCGGCGTTATTCAGGGTAAGGCTCGTAATCGGCTCGCCCTGCCAAAGCCCCGGATCCTCAACACTAAAACTAAAATAAAGATACACAAATAAAATACCGCTAACACTCAATGGAAGAAACATATCGTCCATAGCAGGTCTGGAATCCGTTTTGAGTACTACGAAAAAGTTGCTGCGATAAACCAGAAATATCAAAACAAACAAGACTAACAAAGTGATTAAAATCAAAATGTAAGCCCCAGCGACATCCGCCAACATGCCCTTTAAATCATTCGCATACGAGTACAGAAACATAAACGAAACATTGTTGTGCCAAAAATGATTGGCGACCATATTCACAACGTAGATAATTACTAGCGCAAACGTAACCAACGAAAACAGCAAAACCTTAGCGTTAAGATTGGCACGAAAAAATGTTTCCAATGCAAGGATCAAGAAACTGTAGATCGCCACCACTAGAAATACATTTAGCGCAATTGTCGCGACACTAAATTCGGCGACCCAAGCCAATATTGACATCAATGCCAAAGCGAACATGAAATGCGCTAGAATAAATCCTTTTAGGGTGCGAATCATTCGCTATATAAATTGGGCGAGTTTACAAAGAAATCATAATATCCAGTAAGCTGAAGAATAGCGAAGAAACAGTTCTCAATATTCACAGCTAATAATTTAAAACTCTATGGAACGCAAGCCGTACAATTGACCAATCGTATACCCTGCAGAACTCTAAACAATGAATTTTCTTCGGTTAGCTGAGTTGTCGTTGCTAATACTGCCTGCCGCAATCCTACCCTCAACTTACGACTACAATTATCTTTCTTGCACTTTCTTGTCGTACTTTCGACCAAGCCAAAGCCCGACGCACGCCCAAACCGCGGCGATGCCAGCGCCCACTAATGAGACGCCGACCATACCGAGCCCCAGTCCTGTTAGCGCCGCGAACGCCATACTGCTAACCCAATCGCCGCCCCGGTACAAAACGATGTCTATAACGGGTTTAGCTTTAAACCGGTCTTCTTGTGAGACCTCGGTAAACAGCATTTCCCGCGCCGGTTTTGTGATGGCGTAATTACCAGACCGTCGCGCTATCTGTAGCGCTAGTAAAATCGTCAAGATCGGCGCAAACGCCAGTATTAACAATGCAACGAGCACAAAGACCGGCAATATCGCCAGCGTTGTTGGCATACCAAAGTGCCGAACTATGCGACTGGTGGCGAGAAAAGCAATGCCAAACGTAAGCATATTGATTATCCAATCTATACCGCCCAATATTTGCGTACGCTCGGCCCGGCTAAATTCCGCCAACATATTTTTTTGCGCGAAATAAATAAAGGAACCGATGAAAGTATACAAAACCAAAAATACCGCGATTGACATAAAATAGGGATTAGTCAGCACGGTTTTAAAACCGGACCACCAATGTCCGCCCAACTTAGCCTGGCTGAAATCTGCATGAACGTCAGAGTTTCCTAACAGGTTTTCTTTTACAGAATACATGTAAAACGCCAGCGGAATTACCAGCAATAAACCTATCGATGCAATCAACATCAACATATCTACACCGACCATTTTTGCAAACAAAGTCGCTATCGCCGAGCCAAGTATCGCCCCCAAACTGGCTCCCGCTGCAATAATGGCGAATAAGCGTTTAGCCTGTTCCTGATCAAAGGTGTCAGACATCAAACTCCAGAAAACAGATAGATGAAATAAAGAAAAAACACTCACCCAAACGTAGAACGCTTTGTCTAAAAGCGCTCGGTCACCGACCAGCCCGGCACACAAATAATAAGTAATAAATGAAAACGCGAATATTGCGTATACGCCAGGCGCTAACCACTTGAATTTAACCCGCGAAATCGCAAAACCGTAGATAGCAACCAAAATCGCGCAAACAAAAAAGTTTAGACCCCACAAAAAACTAACTTCCGCATCAGACCAATCACTGGCCATCGCATCACGCACTGGTCTTAATATGAACCAGGAGGACATCAAGATGAATACAAACAGAAACGCAATCGCAGTAGCTCGCAGTTCACGTTTTTCGACTAAAAATAACTGCTTTATCAGACCAGGTTGTTCGGTATTCAATTTTTCTTTCTCATCAAGACAATACTCCAAACACGCTCAACAAATAATCGGTTTATACCAGCCGATTGACAAATTCCGTTACCGCACACGCTGTAGTAAAGACTCATATGCACGTTCATTGCCCCAAATGAAGCTAGAGCTTCGCTTAGGCAAAACTTGTAAAGAACAACGATTCTATCTTATTGGACGTTACAATGTACTTCTGAAATGGATTAACTCAATCGAACGCCAAGATCTGCAATACCTTCGGCTGATTATACGAATCTGCCTGCAACAAAGTTCGTAGAATGCGACACGTTTATTAATGTCTGAGAATTGCCGGATTTTGATGCTAAATGAGGTCGATCATCAGGCGAACGCAAGATATTATAATTTCCATTAATCTCGTTATTTACGATGATTTCCACAACCTGGCTCTAGGATAATTCCGAAAATCGAATTTAATTACCTACCTCACAATCACAAATTAAATTGTAACGCGAAGGAACTTGGGGTACGTTTTATCATTGATTCGTATAACGAATAAGGTATACCAGTTGAATTTCAAGTATCGCATAAATCGTTTAGTAGGGCTCATTTTGATGCTGGGCATCACACTCGGGCTTTTATCTTGCTCTCCGTCCGGGACGCAACCAGAGGCCAGAACCGAAACACAGACAAAAGAACAATCTAAGGACTCGGCTACATCAATTAACGTGGTCAGCGCCGAAACTCCGCCAGCGTCTGCAATCATTCCGCGCAACGATTCACCGTCGCAACTTCCTGAGCCACCAGAACTCGTGAACTCGGCAGGTGACGTGTTTTCGTTAGAGACTTACAGTGATCGATTGGTATTACTGAATTTTTGGGCCACATGGTGCGCACCCTGCAGGATCGAGATGCCTGATCTGGAGGAACTTCAGAGCGAGTATAACGAAGCTGAATTCAAGGTCATTGGCGTTGCTGCAGATAACGCAAATGCCGTGGCTAGTTTTCTGCAAACAATAAAAGTAACCTACCCCAACTATACCGGCGACCCGGATCAGATCTTTGCCTGGAGTGAAAAGCTCGGAAACAAAATTGTCGGCGTACCTTTTACTGCAATCATTGATAGTTCGGGTATGGTGCGATGGAAGAAAATGGGCGGACGAATTTCAGTAGATGAGGTCGGCCCGCTGATAAAACAACTACTGAATGAAAACTAAAACTCGGTTTACGTAACTATTGCTGAAAACGCAAGCACGCAAATTCTTGCAGGGTTAGCTTTGCTGATACCCGTATCATGTAAACCCGCGCCGCAGACGCAACAAAATACTATCACTGACGCAGCAACAGCGACTGATGCAAGCGCGGCGAGCGATATCGCCGACCCCTCGGAAACCGTCCAACCGAACAGACCTAAAGGAGGCCTAGTCAGGGACTTAGGCCAATAGTGCCCGCTCAAACAAGGCCATGGTTCGCGCCCAGGCTCGTTCCGCCTGAGCTTCGTGATAAATAGCAGAGTCGATAGCACACCAACCGTGCATCGTGTCAGCATAAACCTCTATCTCGGCCGGCACCCCTGCTGCTGCATATGTCGCTGCCAGAACATCTTTCACATTTGGCGCTTTCTTATCATCATTCTCGGCTATGGCGTGCAAGACGTGTGCCGGCGACCTCTCGATCAGCAAATGCGGACTATCTTCCTTGTCGGTCACTAAACCACCGCCATGGAAGGAGGCAGCAGCACCAACCCGGTCCGGGACTGCTGCCGCGGTGCGCATGATTAGCGGGCCACCCATACAGTAACCCATAGTACCCACTTTTCGGGCAGTATCTACGCTCGCTTGTTGGTCAATAAATTTTATGTAGTCAGTCGCGTCCGACATCGCATTGTCCTGAGTTAACTTTCCCGCCATGCCCAGCAAAAATGTGCGCGTCTCGGGATCTCTGAAGCTCGCTTCCGGGCCAACCACCGGATGCTTGGCATCGCGATAAAAAGGGTTAACCACCAAAACCGAATACCCAGCCGCTGCCAGTCGCTTACCCATCTCCTTAAACGCAGGTCGTAAGCCTTTAATATCCGGCCACATGAGCACACCTGGATGCTTGCCAGTGGCTGGATGCACAAAGTAGCAATCCGACACACCATTTGCCATGCTCACCTCAACAATGCTCTCGGTAACGTCTCGACTCACGCCTGTCGTCACGGTCTTTGCTGCGGCGTCATCTGTAGCGCTCGCGCTAGCCGCTTCTGTAGGAATATTATTGGCCGGATCGGCACAGGCAACGGGAACCATCGCAGCGACACCCGCCGCTACCGATAATTTATTAAAGTCACGCCGGTTGAGTAAGTATTCTTCATTTTCTTTTTCGGTCTGCTCATCGCACATAATATTTTCCTGCTGAGTGTTTCTGATTCCATCATCATAATCTGGAAACAGGCGTGTTGCACGCTCAACGCCATTAATCTCGAAAACTGCAATTACATTGTAAATACAGCATGTTTACGCCTAATCCACTACTTAGCTTCAATTCCGCATCGGGATTTACGCAGATCGGGTCGGGCACAAACGAACGCTCGACCCTGTAAGTTATAGCCAAACACAATTGCGAGGACATTCTTAATATCGATAGCCGATTATTCTTTCATCTATTAGACCTTTGCAACAACAATGCTAGAATCTCGCCATGATGCTTGGTTTCACGCCTTGAGGAGGAATTCGATGTCCTATGTAGATGGGTATGTTCTCGCTGTACCGAAAAACAACAAGTCCGAGTACATTCAACTGGCCAAAGAGTCAGCTGCCGTCTTTAAAGACCATGGAGCCTTGTCGGTTATGGAAAATTGGGCGGATGACGTACCTGACGGCGACTTAACTTCTCTGCCTTTGGCTGTTAAGTGTGAAAAAGACGAGGATGTTGTATTTTCGTGGATTGTTTGGCCTTCCAAAGAAACCCGCGATGCTGGAAACAAGGCTGTGATGGAAGACCCCCGGATGCAAGATTGGGATATGAAATTGATGCCTTTTGACGGAAAGCGCATGATTTTTGGGGGCTTTAACACTATTGTTGACCTTTAGCACTTGCAAGGTCGAGTAACTTGCAAAGTACGCAATATAGATAAATTGCGTTAGACTCACCTAAGTACAGTCGCCAAGTTACGGTATTGGTTTCAAAAATATCAAAGGGAGTAATTTATGAAATTAGGTTGTTTCTCAGTAAGTTTAGCTGTCGCTGATTTAGAAAAGTCCAAAGCATTCTATGAAAAAATCGGGTTTAAGGTATTTGCGGGCGAAGCATCCCATAACTTTTTGATTATGAAAAACGGCGATACCAATATTGGGTTATTCCAAGGCATGTTTGAAAATAACATAATGACTTTTAACCCTGGATGGAACCAGAGTGCCGAAGCAACTGAATCATACACCGATGTACGGGAACTTCGCGACCAGCTCAAATCTGACGGCATCGAAATTGTTCAAGAGTCCATCACTGAAAAAACAGGACCGGCAAGCATCTATATCGCTGACCCTGATGGGAACATGATTCTTTTTGATCAACATGTTTAGCAGGATTTAATACTCGCATCGCCGCAATACAAGCGCAAAGATAAAACGAGCGAGACCCAGATACGCCTATAATATTTACGTTAAAGAGACTTAAAGCACCTTTAGCAATCAAATCTTCGTAAAACGTATACAACTCTTACCCGTGCTCAAATCTTTCAGTAGTTCACCGGATGGATCTATTGCAGACACATCACCAACATAGAATCCGACAAAGTTCTTTTGAGCATTTAAATGAAACACAAAGCCATTATCATCTTTACACCCTAACATTTTGTAGTTTATTTCCACACTCAATGCCGGATCTTCTTCCCGTATTATTGTGGGTAATTCCTGTAGAGAAATTCACGCCAGTCATTTTGATATTTATATGCCAAAAAAAAGGGCCGCTAAAAAGCGGCCCTTCTTTAGATCTTATGAAAGCGTTTTAGCTTGGGTTAACACCCAACGCTTTAACAGTTTCAATAGTGATCATACTGGTCTTAACCAAGCCTTTAGCGCTTTGGTAAGACTGTATCGCAGAGATAGTTCCTGCACCAACTACACCATCGACAGGACCACGATAGTGACCTGCTTTCTGTAGCGCTCGCTGGATTTCCTGAACTTTAGTACGCGTCATATTCTTCTGACACAGTACCGACATCCACTGCATAGCACCTGCTGATGCTTGCTCCTGGCGAGTTACAGTGCCGTACTCTTCAGGGATCGCGATGCGACGCTCTGAAGCAGGCTTAACTTGCTTTCGAATAGTGACGTTCTTGTACTCTGCTGGAATAACTTCCGTACGAGTAGTCGCTGGAGTTTTAACAACACGCTTGGTAATAGTCTTGTACTGCGCTGGTGTAGATACACCACACAATGCATTACCAGTTGGGCGTGAACCCGTGTTGTGTCCATTTGAACAAGCACAGCTACCAGCGTTGTTGCCACCAGTAGCACCGTTACCACCGGCACATGTCGCTGCGTTTCCGCCGCCAACTGAACACCAGCTTGTTACTGGATCAGAAACACGCTTGGTAGAGGTAACCGTTTGATACTCTTCAGGGATAGCAACAGCACGCTCAGTTGCTGGCTTAACAAGTTTAACAACTTGCTGAGTAGAGTACTTCGCAGGTATAGGTGTGCGCTCTGTACGTGGTGGAGTCTTCATGACACGCTTGGTAATGGTCTTGTATTGAGCAGGAATTTCTACCAAACACATGATCTCACCAGTAGATTGATCAATACGATCAGCGACACCGGCTACGCGGTTTTGTGTGCTGCTTCCATCGGTTAGGCAAGCACCACCAGAACATTCAGAAATCTGCCATTCAGTTCGCGCTGGACGAACAAGAACACGCTCGGTTTCGGTTCCATAAGTCGCAGGAATTGTACGAACAGACTCAGATGCCTCAGATACCAGAACACGCTCAGTAACAGTTTCATACTGCGCAGGAATAACTTCAAGGCGCTGTGAAGCTTGAGCTTTCAATACGCGCTCAGTGCTGGAACCATATTGTGCTGGAGAGTAGTACTCTGCGTAGCAAGAGCCAGCATTAGCATTAGCTGGAACACCGCCAGCGCGCGCTGCACTCAAGATACCAGCATCAGCGATACGAGCACCCATAGAGTTACGCGTGCCACCTGTAGCACCGCCACTTAAGCCGGTACGTGCTGAGGTAACACCAGTGTTACTGTATGCCCAGTAAGTTTCAGCTGGAGTAGTCAATACACGCTCGGACTCTGTGCCGTAGGTTGCTGGAATAGCAACTAAGCGCTCTGAAGCTTCTTTAACCAGCATACGCTCGGTTGCAGTGCCGTACTCGGCTGGAATTACTTCCAGACGCTCACTAGCTTGCTTCGTTAGTACACGCTCGGTAACAGTTTTGTACGTTGGTGCTTTCCATGCACGCGCCCAACACTCACCAGGTCGTGCGTTTGGTGGCAACATTTCACCACCAGCCAACATCACGCTGTTTGCTGCGCCACCGCCGGTGCTAGTTGAACTAGCAGCGATTGAGCTTTCACGAGTTGCAAGAGCTGCTTCTTTTGCCGCTAGCTCTGCTTCCAGTCTTTTAAGTTCTGCAAGTCGAGCTGCTGTATCGGTATCTGCACCGCTCGCGCCGCTCGTAGTAGAACACGCTCCCAGTGACAGCAATACAGTCAATGCGACTGCGATTGAGGCCTGTTTCATCATTTGGGTATCCCCTTTATATTCCTGTAAGGTTAATTAAGTAAATCGGCGCTATTATAGCCGAAAGCTGGCCGATGTCTAAGATGTATCAAGTTAAATCGCGCTAGATATTATAAATGTTGTTAACGAATATCCACCGGTATTGCTCCAGTCTGTGACTAAATAGCAAAAAAAATGAACAAATTTTATTTCGCGATAGCACGCAAAACGCCCGGCGCGCGCTACGATTTGATTCTAAATTATTGATTACCATAAAAAAGGGCGCTAAAAGCGCCCTTTTTAGAGTCATTCTCAACTTACTTTTTCAAGCTGTCGCGAATTTCTTCTAATAATACCAACTGCGGGTCTGGCGCTTCTTCTTCTTCTACTTCTGGCGCTTTCATCTTGTTGATTGAACGAACAATCATAAAGACTACGAAACCAATGATCAGAAAGTTGATGATCGCCTGGATAAATTTACCATAAGCTAGCACTGAATCACCGCTGAGCGTTTTCCCTAATGCTGAAAAATCAACTCCACCGGTGAACAAACCAACCACTGGCATAATCATATCAGCAACCAAAGAACCAACAATTGCTGACGTAGCACCACCTAAAATAATACCGACCGCCATATCCATGGCTGAACCACCAGCTACGAAATCCTTAAATTCACTCATCATACCCATAAGATATTCTCCTGTTTTATTGTGTCTGCTGCCCTAGTACAAAAAGGCAAAACAGCTACCTACATAACCGCATTTCGCGGTGTGGGCGCAGTCTTACAAAACTTTAGGGGTTTTACAAGCACTAAACCGCTTAAAATCAGTCATTTAGACACCATCAATGCCTTAGCTTGCGCGCCCCATGTTCTAACATCGGCTAGCGCATAACGTGGCCCTGCACTTTCAAGTACCGCTTTGAGCGCGTCAGGGTCGGCATTTGCGAGCGCCGCGAAATCCCCAATACCATTAGCCGCAAGCAATTCGGCGATCTTTGGGCCGATACCGGAAATTTGTTTCAGGTCATCGGACCCAATCTTTGACTCGGTTTTCGCAATATCATGTTTTTTAGCCAACTTGCGGGCGGTTGTGATAGAGGTTTTATCTGACTTG
>CAZUMV010000067.1:0-296 GCA_964621435.1 uncultured Thiotrichales bacterium
TTATCGGCTCCAAGCTGGTGCATGAATTACAAAATGCCGGTCACACTATCACCGTATTAACCCGCGCCATGGAAAATGGGCAACACTTACCCAAACCAGTTACGCTGATCACATCGCTCGATGATATTGAAAATGACCAGCACATCGACATCGTCATTAATCTTGCCGGTGCAACCACCGCCAGGTATTGGAGCAAAAAACATAAAGAGAAGATGATCACGAGCCGTATCGAAACCACGCGTGCATTAGTGACATTTTTCCAAAGACTAAAAACCAAACCGGAACTGCTGCTTAGC
>CAZUMV010000067.1:306-11793 GCA_964621435.1 uncultured Thiotrichales bacterium
TGCGATTGGCGCCTATGGAATCAACACTGGCACCAAGGTTACCGAAGAAAATACCAGCACCGACGATAGTTTTAGTCAGCAGTTGTGTTTGCAGTGGGAAGCGGCAGCGCTGCGGGCAAGCAATATTGGTATCCGCGTCGTGCTGTTGCGAATTGGTATGGTTCTGGATATAGAAGACGGCCCAATGAGCGCCATGCTAATCCCGACCGAGCTCGGCGGCGGCGCGATGTTAGGAGATGGCAAACAAATGATGAGCTGGATCAGTCGCGATGACCTAATTCGGGCGATCGCTCATATTGTATCGAGTGAATCAATCTCCGGTCCGGTTAACGCCGTATCGCCCGGATGCGTTGATAATGCCGAGTTTACTCGCACGCTTGCTGGCGCACTAACACGCCCGACACTAGTCAAAATTCCCAAGCGCATCTTGTCTACACTCGCTGGCGGCTTCGCCACCGAAATACTATTGGCTAGCCAGAAGGTAGAACCCGAAAAATTACTTGATTCCGGTTTTATCTTTAACGATAAAACACTAGAGTCCACACTCAATAGTATGCTGGCGCTGGATTCAAAAACCGGCGCTGCAAATGCTAGCGACAATATCACTTAATGCACGTAAATGAGGTACTTGAATTGAACTCAAGCACAACCATACCGGCAGAAAAACCCAAGCCAGAGATTTTGCTGGTCTACGATAAAGAGTGTCCCGCATGCAACGCCTACTGCCAGATTGTTAGAATCCGCGACTCGGTTGGTGATTTACGCATTGTCGATGCTCGTGAAAATTCAGAAATTCTGGATGAAATTACCGGACTCAATCTGGATATCGACCAGGGCATGGTGTTAAAAATGGAGCAAGAATTGTATTACGGTTCGGACGCCATTCACGCGCTGGCACTTATTAGTAGTCGATCCGGAATGTTTAACCGCTTTAACTACTGGATGTTTAAATCTCGGTCACGCGCCAAAGTGCTTTACCCTGTGCTGCGCAGCTGCCGTAACATCTTGCTTAAGATCTTACGAAAAACCAAAATCAATAATCTTGGTGCAGCAGATAACGAGCGGTTTTAAACTAATCATCTTAAGTTGGCAGAGTCACCACAAAATCCCGAATACCGTTTAACAACATTTGTGTGGCAAGAATTACCAGGATCATACCCATTAGGCGCTCTAATGCAATCGAACCACGTTCACCCAAATAACGCATCAAGAATGGTGAAGAGACCAACAAAACCGTAGATGCCGCCCATGCCAGGAGCAACGCCAGACTCCATTCAAGCACTCGACCAGGTTCTCTTGAAGATAGCAACAACAGTACCGCCATAGTCGAGGGGCCGGCCACCATCGGAATTGCCAAAGGTACAATAAAAGGCTCTTGCTCTTCCTGGATATCATTTGCAGACTTAGGCTTGGGGAAAATCATTTTGAGCGAAATAATAAATAACAATATTCCGCCCGCAATACTTAACGATGATTGACTAATTCCAAGAAATCCCAATAACGTGTTCCCAGCGAATAGAAACAGGAATAATATAATGAGGGCAAAGAATAATTCACGGGCAACAATTTTAGCGCGCCGCTTGCTATCAAACCGTGCCAACATCGCATTGAATATCGGTACATTGCCTAAAGGATCCATAATCAGGAACAAAGTCACCGCTGCGGCACTAATTTCTGGCCAGTTCATAGTTCAAATATTGTGCGAAAAAGAGAGATCAAGTATGTTACCTAAGTGTCATGTACGTCAATGCGGCTTAAGTCACTGCTATGCAAATTGTTGAAAATGAAGTTAAGACCACAACGCTGAACTGGATCGAGTCCTTTGTTATTGATCTTAATCTGTGCCCGTTCGCTAAGCGGGAAGTACGCGCAGACAAACTAAAGCTATCGGTGAGCACGGCGGAAAACACCAAAGACCTGCTCGCAAATATAAGAACCGAGATCCATCATCTCGAAGACAATCCCGAAACTGAAACCTCACTATTAATTCATCCTAACGTTTTGGGTGATTTTAAGTCCTACAATGCTTTTTTAGAGACGATCGACACCTGCATTTTGCTAATGGGTCAGCGCGGCATCTTTCAAGTCGCAAGCTTTCATCCGCAATATCAATTTGCCGGAACAAAAGTTGATGACCCGGAAAACTACACTAATCGATCACCCTACCCGATGCTGCACTTTCTGCGCGAGGCGAGCGTCAGTCTTGCGGTAAAACAACACCCCGATAGCACCGGCATTCCGGAGAAAAACATTGCTCGACTCAAAAGCATGGGAAAAAATCAACTCGACGAGCTCTTCCAAGCCTGTTTTACGTCAGATTAAAAGTGATTACGCCGGATTAGTGTTGTACGCCATCTGCACGCCGTATTACACTCAGCGCCGGATTGATATTGACCCCGTCGACATCTAAAGTGAGCAAGCATGAGAAGTTTTACCGTTAGCGCCTTATATAAATTTGTCCGGCTGGATAACTTCGAAAGCCTGCAACAACCGTTACTTCGCCAAATGAAAGCGCACGATGTTAAAGGTACCATTTTACTCGCACATGAAGGTATCAACGGCACAATCAGCGGCCCGCCCGCGGGCATCACGGCAATACTGGATTGGCTGCAACAGGATGATCGGTTAAACCCCATAGACGTCAAAGAATCCGAACACTCCGAGCCGCCATTTCACCGAAGCAAAGTTAAACTAAAAAAAGAAATTGTTACCATGGGCGTCGAAAACATTGACCCGAATAAATCTGCCGGCACCTATGTAGATCCGGAACAATGGAATCAACTCCTTGAAGACGATGACGTCATAGTCATAGATACCCGTAACATATACGAAGTAGAAATCGGCAGTTTTAAAAATGCCATAAACCCCGAAACTGACAGCTTTAGAGAGTTCCCTGCCTATGCCGATAAACATCTTGCTAACTTTAAAGACAAAAAAATTGCAATGTACTGTACGGGTGGCATTCGCTGTGAAAAGTCCACCGCCTACCTAAAACAACATGGCTTTAAAGACGTTTATCATCTTAAGGGCGGGATTTTGAAGTATCTGGAGAAAACCCAACCCCAAGATTCACTTTGGCAAGGCGAGTGTTTTGTTTTTGATGATCGGGTCGCGGTAAACCATCAGTTACAGAAAGGCATCTATGAACAGTGTCATGCCTGCCGCTTCCCGATCACCACCGCACAAATGCAACACCGACACTATATTCCCGGCGTCAGTTGTCCGCGCTGCCACGGCCAGCATACCGAGCAACAATTAAGCCGCTTTCGGGAACGGCAAAAGCAAATTGAATTAGCCAGAGAACGTGGCGAAAGTCACTTCGGTAGTGATGCAAAAGACAGCGCAAAAGCTCGCAAGACCGCAAAATTAAAGCGCAGAAACCCGGAGGAGTACTGAGTAAGCCCTACAACTACGCGGCGGCTGATTTTCGCTGCGGCGTAGCCAAATAAATAACGTCACTAGTAACACCACCATCGGGATACAAATCCAGTCTTCTATAACCTGCTTCGGACTTGCTTGCAGCACATACAGACGGTGTAGCGAGAAGGCTTAATCCACCAATATTATCCACAAAGGTACTCCGGTAAGCATGGCAACATACTAGCGCCTTGACCTGCGGACATGACGACAACATCTCCAGTACAATTTTTAATTCACGCAAAGATTCCATCGAAACCTGATCAGCATGCCCTTCAGGAATGCTGTAGTATCTTGAAAACAATAATACTGGCGAACTTGGATCTGACTCCAGAATTTGCGTGATCCTTCGAATATGTGCCAGCGTCACGTGGGTCAAGCCAGAGCCCAAAATACGATCAAGAAACAAAATGGTCCAATTGGCGACCTTAACCACGCTTTCATGATGAAGATTATCTTGCTGCGCAGAACGCTCGAATAATCTTGGGTCATCGTGTTCACCGGGAACGCCATATACGGGCACACCCTCCGCGCCAATAGTTTCTGCAAAGCCCTGATAACTCTCCTCATCCGGACGAGCGGCAATATCACCAGTAACTATCAGGGCATCAAATCTCGACTCGCGTAACTGGACTTCATCCAGGGCCGTTTGTAATTCGCTACGTTTATTTGCTGCATACGAAGCATCTGCCAGATGAATTAATCTGACCGGTCTATTCGGGTTTGATTTTGTCATTTTTTTTAATTTTCAAGTGATAAATAGACTTTAGCAGGCATTTTTTTTTAATTCCGGAATCCATCTCGCAGTCTTTATTTTCGCCTTACCGTTCGTCCTGAAACACACTTTTGCAACCTGGTAGCCATAAGGTACTCGCAAGTTACTGACGTAGATGCAATTACTCACATATCCCGCTAGCTGGTCTCGCTGAGCGCATACTTTTTCGCCACAAACTGTATTGCTTTTACAACATTTATTCCAGACTTTTGCGTACCACCTCATCCACATCTTTAGACACTTTTTCAGCCGCCAATATACGCTCCAATTGTGACCGTATGATGACCTGCCTGTCGCTATCAAAGCGCCGCCACCTCGACAGCGTCTTTGCTAAGCGCGCCGCGATTTGCGGGTTTAAGGTATCGAGTTCAATAATTTGATCCGTCAAAAATTGATAGCCCTCACCATTGGCCTTATGCAAAACCGTAGGATTGTTGGTAAATGAACCAATCAAGGCTCGGACCTTATTCGGGTTTTTCATACTGAACAATTGATGAGATTTTAGTGCTACCACACGCTCCAGGGTATTTTCGAGCGGTGCCATAGCCTGCATGGAAAACCACTTATCCATTACCAGGGTATTATCTTGCCACTGCTCCTCAAATTTCGTAAATACTTCATCACTTTGCGCACTTGCGACCCGGCTTAGCGGCAACATTGCCCCAATAGTGTCGGTCATGTTATCGGCACGCCGAAACTGTTCAAGGGCTAAATTCTTCATCGCTTCGTCATCAGTCGCAAGCAAATAATCAAGCGTGGCATTTTTCAATTTCCGCTGCGCGATGCCGGCGGCATTTGGCGCATACGCCTGTCCGGAATCTTGTTCGCGGTAAATCTGCTGCAATTGATCCTTGAGCGTGCTACCAAGCTGCAACTTGGTATATTCCCGTGCGCCGTGAATACTATGAACGTCTACGACGGCCATGCCATCAGCCAACTCCGATTCGCCGGGCAGCCTTAGCAACTCGGCTTTTAAGGCTAAATCTGCATCGGACTCAAGCGCCTGGGACAATGCTAATGACAAAACACTATCTGACGACATATTATTATTAGACTGTAAGTCTTTTATACGCCGCTGCAAAAGTCTTGTGGCTAAACGTTGTGCGGCATCCCACCGGTTGAAAGAATCTGAATCGTGCGCCATCAATAAAGCGAGCTGCTGATCTGAAAAATCGAAAGATACTTTTACCGGTGCTGAAAACCCGCGTAACAAAGACGGGGTTGGCTGCTCCGGGACATTGGAGAAAGTCAAAGTTTGATCTTGCTCGATCAGGCAATCGTTTTTAAACTGATTTTCGTCATGCGAATTGCGATTGACGACCGTTGCGGTCATTTCGCTTCCATCAGGTGCTAACAAACCAATATTCATCGGAATAACAACGGGCTTCTTGTTTTTTTGCCCGGCCGTATCAGGCGTATTTTGGCTGATAGCTAGTTGGTATTGTTGTTGTTCACTGTCCCAATGGCCAACCACCTTAACTTCGGGCGTCCCGGCCTGGTCATACCATGACTGTAACCTGTCAAGATCAGTATTGTTGGCGTCCGCCATAGCTGATAAAAAGTCTTCCGTCGTGACCGCTTGTCCGTCGTGACGTTCAAAATACGTATCCATGCCGCGCCGAAATCCGTCACGCCCCAATAAGGTCTGATAAAGCCGTACAATTTCAGCACCTTTTTCATAAACCGTTAAGGTATAAAAATTATTGATCTCCACAAACGAGGCAGGACGTATCGGATGTGCCATGGGACTGGCGTCCTCTGCAAACTGGGCACTACGCAGCATGCGTACGTCTTCAATTCGTTTTACAGATGCCGAATGCATATCTGCAGTGAATTCCTGATCCCGAAAAACTGTTAAACCCTCTTTAAGACTAAGCTGAAACCAGTCTCTGCAAGTTACTCGATTACCGGTCCAGTTATGAAAATATTCATGCGCGATAACCGCTTCAACACCAACAAAGTCATGATCAGTTGCGGTTTCCTGACTAGCTAAAACGTATTTAGTGTTAAATACATTTAGACCTTTGTTTTCCATCGCACCCATATTGAAATCGTCTACAGCGACAATATTGTATAGATCCAGATCGTACTCAAGCCCGTAGCGCTCTTCATCCCAACGCATCGCGCGTTGCAACGCAGCGAGGGCGTAATCGGTGTACTCAAGGTTATGCGGTTCGGTATACACATTCAAAGTCACGGCACGTCCGGAACTGGTCGTAAAGGTACTTTGGTTACAACTCAAGTCACCGGCGACGAGCGCAAACAAGTAGCTGGGTTTTTTATGCGGATCCACCCAGGTCGAAACCACTCGACCATCCAACAATTCTCGCTCGTCGACCGGGTTACCGTTACTCAGTCTTACCGGGTATTTTGCATGTTCAGCTTCGATGCTAACTTTAAACAAAGTCATGACATCCGGCCGGTCTGGAAAATAGGTGATTTTCCGAAAGCCTTGTGCTTCACATTGTGAGCAAAAATTACCGCTTGATAAATACAGGCCCTCTAAACTGGTGTTTTTATGCGGATAAATTCGCACGGTAGTCGTAAGCGAAAAACCATCAGCCACCCCTGTTATCTTCAGTCCGGTTGCAGAGACAAAATAGCGGTCATCAGCAAGCGCCTGACCATCTACAAGAATGCGCTGCAACTCCAGCGCTTCGCCATCCAGCTCGAGATCTCTGGAAGCTTTTGCCTGTGGATTTCTGGCAATGACCAAAGTGCTATCAACATCAACGTAATCGTCATACAAGTGGAAGTAAAGATCGACGCCCTCGATCAAAAAAGGATATGGCTGATAGTCTTTAAGATAAATCGTAGCGGGTTTTTTCGCTTGCATAAGTTAGCCACTCCGGCAGCGGCAAAAAGTAGTAATTCGATCAAATTATAGCGTTAATAAAACTTATTTCACCAGTCGAATATCCTGCCAGAATTTGACTACCCAAGTTTGACCGCGACGCGCATCCGGCGATAACGTAATATGTCGACAAACCAGAGTGCGCAGAGTTTGCATCTGGCACGACCTTTGAACAAGGAAAATAATGAACGCAAGCGACACCTCCGACCCAATCGCAATTATCGGTGCCGGCATCGGCGGCCTGGTTCTGGCACTTGCTCTACTCCGCAAAGGGCTAGCAGTAAAAGTATTTGAACAAGCTGCAGAGTTAGGCGAGGTAGGCGCCGGATTATCGCTCCCGCCAAATTGCGTCAAGGTCCTTAAAGCACTAGGGTTAGAGGACAAAATTTTAGCAGCGGCAAACGCACCCGAAAAAGGCACCGTGCATCACGCCGCCAGTGGCGCGATATTAAGTGAAACACCATTCAGAAAACTAATTGAATACTGTGGTGAGCCTTACTTGCAAATGCATCGCGCCGATATGCAAAAAATTTTAGTCGATGCGATTTACAAGATTGACGCGAATGTTATCCACCTTAATCATGAGTTTATTTCATTCACCGAGCAAAACGAACAAGTTACGCTCCGCTTTCGAGAGCAATCATCTGTAACTACAACTTGCCTCATTGGTTGTGACGGCGTTCGCTCTGCCGTCCGGGACCAACTATTTGGCAAACAAAAAGCGAAGTTTACCGGCTTCGTGGCGTGGCGTGCATTAGTCGAAATGTCGAATCTCCCGGCACGATTCCGAAAAAATGAGTCCATCGTAAAAGTACTTAATCAACGACAGGTCGTCACCTATCCGATGACACAGGGCGAAATTCTAAATGTCGCTGCTTTTGCCGAACAAAACTGGACTGTTGAAAGCTGGACTACACCTGCAGATATCAGTGAGATGCGTGAAGTGTATCGTAACTTTGATGCCGATACACATACGGTAATTGACGCCATAAACACACGAGAATGTTTTAAGTGGGCATTGTATGATCGCAAGCCCTTAGCATCCTGGTTCAACGGCCGCATCGCGTTGATGGGCGATGCGGCACACGCGATGCTGCCCTTTCTCGGCCAAGGCGCAGCGATGGCGGTAGAAGATGCCTGGTATCTCGCCGCGCTACTTGCAGAGGAATCTGATATCCAAACCGCCTTTGGAAAATTCCAGGCCATTCGACACGAACGCACCACATGGCTACAACACGAATCTTTCTTGACGGGCAAACGGTTCGGTAAAGACGATGTTGCCGAAGAAACCTTCAAAGGAGACCGCGCGATGTTTACCAAAAAGCTTTTTGCCTTTGACCCCGTTGCAGATTGCGCCACATATATCGCGAATGATTAGTACGCCTTACTTATTCTCAAGAGGTATAAACCATGTTAATTGACCGGACGTTTGTTCGATTAGATGAAGGCCTGATTCACTACCGTTACGTTGAATCCGAAGATTCATCCGCTATTCCGTTGTTATTAATGCACCCGTCACCCGCTTCTTCAGTTGCACTTGAGCCATTAATACATGAAATTGGCAATACTCGAAAATTGATTGCACCAGACACCCTGGGCTGCGGAGATTCGGCAGCACCGACGCCGGAAACACCGGATCTCCCCTACTACGCAGATAGCATGATACGAGTATTGGACACCTTGGAAATCGATGCTTGTCATGTGTACGGTTCACATACCGGTGCGCACATCGGCATAGAACTCGCATTACTTGCGCCAAACAGAATCAAAACGTTAACGCTCGATGGGGTAGCGGTATTGAACAATGATACACGGCGAGAGTTTCTGGAAAATTACGCTCCACCACAGAGCATTGACGCACATGGTGGGCATTACGCCCGTGTGTGGCAATATGTTCGCGACCAAATGGTGTTCTTCCCGCACTATGAAAAAGATGATGAGCACCGCCGACAAGGCGGTGACTTTTCGGCAGAAAGATTACATACCATCAATATGGATTTGCTGAAAAATCTAAATCACTATCACAAAACTTATAATGCCGTTTTTCAACATGCGGTACTCGAAAGAATTGCTCAGATAAAAACCACTGTGGCGGTACTGACCAGCGAAGATGACCCCTTGCACGCAGCCGTGGCGTCGTTAATGGCGTGTAAGCCAGACATTCAGCTATGCGAATTTCCGCGCGAGAGTGACTACGAAAAAGCCAATGCTATAAACGACTTAATGCAAAAATTCGCCTAGGCTTGCAACTGACCCGGAATATGCGCCTCGTGATGCTGCATATACCAATCGGAAATTTCTTCTCTGGTTGCTAACCAAACACCGTCGAGGTTTTTAGCAAACTCCAAAAACTCGCGTACTATCGGCATGCGATAAGCTCTCCCGATAACGTGTGGATGCAAGCCAAGATTCATAAGCCGGCCACTTTCATCGCGTTTCGCCTCGCGAATTAATTCTGTCAATTCTGTTTTAAGAATATCCAACATTTCGTCGTTGGTATGAGCACGCCGGGTAAGAATCGTAAAATCATTAATCTCGTTGGTATAGGGAATTGACACAATACTCTTACCCGAATTTGTACGTACCAGGTAAGGCTGATCATCGTTCATCATATCGCAATAGAAATCCACGCCATTCTCGACCAGAATGTCGCACGTGTTTAAAGTGCCTCGTAATGAGGATGATAACCAGCCTCGGGCCGGTTTACCCATAACATCTTCATAGACATCGAGAGTGGCTTTAATCACCGCCCGTTCTTTATCCGGATCGTTGGCGTAGTTGGTTAGCAACTCGCCCTGTTCGTAGTTATGCGCCAGCAGTTCCCAGCCATTCTCTTTTACCGTGTCGATTAACTGCGGCAGTTCAAGAGCGGTTTTGGCATTCATGGTGCAACTCAACGGGACACCAGCGTCCTCAAAGCAACTGAACAAACGCCAAATGCCGGTGCGCTGGCCATACTCCCGCCACATAAAGTTTGGAAAATCAGGTACATTGCCCGGCAGTCCGTCAGGCAAAATGGCCGGACCCCCCGCATAGTAGGGCTTGTCGGTATCCTTTATCATATCCCAGTATTCGAGATTGGCGGTCATGATCAACGCGACTTGTTTACCATCCGGCCACGGCAATTTACCGCGGTGTCTAATGGGTGAATAATCGTAATGCATACTTACCTCTGTTGGTGGTGCTTTTTACCCTCGGTATATTCAAAACACCGAAGGTATGTTTAGAATGCATAGCTAGAATCAAAGTTCGTTACTATGATTGCAACTGTAGCACTACAATCAATTAGCTAAAATAAGAAATGCCCGAGGATTCCATACCATGAAAATCAATGATATTACCGGCTTCGCGGCCGCCGATAGCCCGGCCGCCAGCTTTCTTTCAAAATATAATGGTGAGCTATTACTTGATGGCGAATGGATTAAATCAAAGTCCGGGGAATATCTGGATTCCATCGACCCCGCTAGCGGGCAAGTCATCAGCAAAATCGCCGCCGGTAACGCTGACGATGTCGACGCTGCCGTGAGCTCAGCCCGCGCCGCTTTTAACAGTGGCGTATGGCGCGGTATGGTACCAGCCGAACGGGCGAAAATTCTATGGAAGATTGGTGAACTCATCGATGAACACATTGATGAAATTGCCGCCATCGAAACCCTCGACCAAGGCAAACCTATCGGCGTTTCGCGCTGGGCGGAAATCCCCGGTGCTGCAGAACAGTTTAGATTCTTCGCAGGTATGTGTAGCAAACTGGATGGCAGCCAGATTAATAGCTCGATCAATTATCAACCAGAAGGCAAACGCGTTCATAGCTACACCCTGCGTGAACCAATTGGCGTAGTCGGCGCGATCGTGCCGTGGAACTCACCTCTCATACTAACCGCGATGAAAGTTGCACCAGCCTTGGCAACAGGTTGCAGTGTGGTCTTGAAACCTTCGGAAGATACCTCACTGTCCGCAATCCGCCTTGGCCAGTTGTGTATAGAAGCCGGACTGCCCGCGGGGGTCTTGAACATCGTTACCGGCTTGGGGAACGCTGCCGGGCAGGCCTTGACCGAACATAAAGATGTGAACAAAATTGCTTTTACGGGCTCAACTGCAACAGGCAGAAAAATTCTGCAAGCAGCGACTGACAATCTGAAAAAAGTAACATTGGAGTTAGGCGGAAAGTCCCCGATGATTGTCATGCCGGATGCTGACCTCGAACAAACCGCACAAGGTGTCGCCAATGCCGCGTTCTTCAATGGTGGCCAGGTTTGCGTCGCGGGAACCCGGTTATATGCTCACAACGACATCGCAGAACAACTGGTCAGTAAAGTTGCAGAAATTGCGGGCGGCATGTCTATGGGTCATGGCTTAGACCAAAACGTGCAAATGGGACCTTTAGTTAACCCAAACCATACCAATAAAGTTAGAGCCCTCGTTGCTTCGGGTGTTGACGACG
>CAZUMV010000067.1:11803-12170 GCA_964621435.1 uncultured Thiotrichales bacterium
ACACTGGTAACCGGCGGCGAGGTAGGTGGACCAAATGATACGTTCTTCACGCCTACAGTAATCGACAACTGCAACGCCGATATGCGGGTCATGCGAGAAGAAATATTTGGCCCGGTATTGTCTTGCCAACGCTTTGACAGTCGTGACGAGGTGTTGCAGCTCGCGAACGACTCGGAATACGGTCTCGCAGCCAGTATCTGGACCGAGAGCTTAAGTCATGCCCACCACCTGGCCGCTGATATCCATGTTGGCACGGTATGGATTAATAGCCATTTAATGTATGACGCTTCATTGCCGATCGGCGGCTATAAAGAATCCGGCTGGGGAAGAGACAGTGGCATGCAGGCGGTCGACAACTATCTTGAAA
>CAZUMV010000068.1:0-7525 GCA_964621435.1 uncultured Thiotrichales bacterium
GGGGTACCCCAGTAAGGTCAGAGCCTCACAAATATTCGAGCTTGCGTTGTTGTTATCCAGAGCCGGTGCGTGATTTTGTTTGCTTAGTTTTTGCCCGTCGTCATTAAACACAAGCGGCAGGTGAGTATATTCTGGCACTGTATAAGCTAACAACTGTTGTAAGTAAATTTGGCGTGGCGTGTTGTCAACAAGATCCTGTCCTCTGACAACCTCGGTTATTCCCTGGTAAGCGTCGTCAACGACAACAGCTAATTGATAAGAAAAAAGTCCATCAGCTCGGCGCAGCACAAAGTCACCAGTCTCCTGGCGCAAGTTTTGTTCGAACCGACCTATGTATTGATCATCGAAACTGGTTATCTCATTTTTGGTTTTTACTCTTAAAGCACGACCTTGTTCCGAATCCAGGTCTCGTTTGCGACAGGTTCCCGGGTAAACAATCGGGCCATAGGGATCATCCAGTGCAGCGCGAATAGAGCTGCGGGAGCAATTACACCAATACAGGTGACTTTCCTGGTGCAATTGGCTTAAGGCGTCGCTATATGCAGATAAGCGTTGGTGCTGAAACAGCACGGGTTCGTCCGGAATTAAGTGATGGGCTGTAAGCGCCTGTAAAATATTTTCTGTAGCACCTTGTTCTTCCCGGGGCGGGTCGATGTCTTCGATGCGAACCAGCCAAACACCATCTTTAGCTTTAGCTCTTATGTAACTACCAACGGCTGCCACCAAAGAGCCCAGATGTAGCGGGCCGGTTGGAGAAGGGGCGAATCGTCCCCGGTATCCCGTATATTTCATCAAGGGGATGGATTTGAGGGGAAAGCTGGCAAAGAAGGCGCGACTGCATGGACGCAGGAGGTAGAGCAACGCCGGGAGCAGTTGCCGAGAACAAAATCTTCCGAAACATAGCTGTAGCTATGTTTCGGAAGATTTTGTTTTGGATTCAAAGCCAGGTTTTTCGTCAAGCCATTCAGGAATAAAAGGAATTTTGCAGATTTCATCCGTTCCTGCACTACGCGTTCGTTTTTTATTAGGATCTGACTTAATGTTATTCCGCCTTGGTGAAATATACGGGTTTGGCTCATGATGGAATCATTGTACTTTTGGGGAACGTCGTAAACGTTGTCGTGCCTTTTGTCTGGCTTTCTCAACGGACGACACCTGACCGGACTTATTAAGATTACTATATGGCATAAACAATATGTACATCACTGGTATTAATAGCAGAGTGAGCGCACCGGATATCATCACACCCCAGACGATTGCGTTGGCCAGTGGGCCCCACATAAGGGACTTGCCGCCGATACCGGCCGCTAATGAGAATAGACCAGCCACCGTCGTGACATTGGTAATAACAATCGGCATCACCCTTCGGCGTCCGGCATATATCGCCGCATGCGTGACCGACATGCCTTGTTTTAATCGATCATTGGCAGCCGAAATCATTACAATAGATGCGTTCACAGCCATGCCAGCGAGTGCCACAACCCCCACCATGGTAAACATGCTGACTGAGTTACCGGATAGCAATTGCCCAACCACGACACCAATTAGTGCTAGCGGTACCGTAACTATTATCATGAGTGGCTGAAAATAGCTTTGAAACTGCGTGCCAATGATAAGATACATTAGCAATACGCCAAACAAGAATAGGGTGGTTAGCGAGTTTACGCTCTCAACGATGTCATCAACCTGTCCCTCGGTGTTAATAATGATCCCGGGATATTGATTCTTGATTTTGTCCCATTCTTCCATAACAAATCGATTGGCGTTGACCGTATCCGTCAAAATATTGTCAATATCTGCTTCGATAGTAATCGCCCGGCGGAAGTTGTGGCGCCGGATGTTATTGTAGCCATCGCCGCGCGAGACATGGGTGAGTGAGCGAATGGTAACCGGCCCGTTGGGTGAGTTCAGCGATTGGTCAAGTATGACGTCAATATTTTCAAGATTGTCCTGATCCGGCAATACCCGAACGTGAAGTTCCTCACCCTTGTGCTGCATTGTAGCCACGATCTCGCCGTCGACCAGCATACGAATATTGCGCGCCACAAACATAGGATTGAGGCCGCTGCGGCTAATGGTATCGGTATTCATACTGATGGACATTTCCTTAAGGCCAGGGCTGTCATCGTCGAGGACATCGACGATCGCCTCGTTTTCAGCCAGTATTCTTTGAATATGATCACTCGCAGCACGCACGACATTGATATCATCGCCGGTAACTTTCAGACTGATTGGTTTTGTGGTTGGCGGGCCCATCTGCACGAGTAAAATTGATATCCGTTGAGCCTTGTTGAAACTTTCTGCAACTTCGCGAATTTCCTCACTGACCTTGTCAGCGCTACGATGGTCAGGCAGTCCTTGTTCAAGCGTGTACAGGATTTGTCCGTACTGTGAACCAAACAAAGGTGCGGTATCGCTTTCCATTCTTCCAGAATAGTTAACCGTCGCATTGATTTCATCCTGGTTCAGGTGTGGCCTCAGAATTTTCTCGAGTTCTAAAGTCGCAGCCATGGTTTCTTCAAGAGGCGTGCCGTTCGGCATTTCCAGGCCAACATAGAAAATTGGGTAGGTGTCTGTTTTAAAGAAATCGAATTTTATCAGCAGTCGTTTGGCGATCGGGTGTTGGTGTAGTTCTGGGTGCTGAATACCAATAAATGTTGAGCCGATTGCCATGGTCACAAGTATGGCGCATATACTGATGATAATGTACGGGCGCTTGAGTGTCGCAACCAGAATCCGGGTGTAGCGATTACGCAGTTTGCGTTGCCAGCGACGGCGCCAACGGTTCATCTTGTTATTGTGGTCATAGCCCTTGTTGCTGCCCATGATATGAATCGGCAGCATCCAGAATGCTTCAACCAGACTCATCGCCAGTGCGATCGAAACAACGATGGGAACCTTGCTCATGAATGATCCCAATGGCCCTTCAAGCAAAACCAGCGGCATGAAGGCCGCAATGGTCGTCAATACCGCCGTGGTTACTGGCGCACCAACCTCGCGCAGAGAGTCGAGTGATGCTTGCATGCGGGACGCGCCGCGTTGTAATCGGTAATATATGCTCTCGATCACCACGACCGCGTCATCGACGATCATTCCCAGAGAAATAACAATCCCTAGAAGAACGATGGTATTAATGGTCATGCTCATCGCGGAAAGGATCCAGAAAGTTCCGGCGATAATAAAAGGGATGCCAATACAAGTAAAAACAGCAATGCGTGGACCCAGGAATATCCAGGTCATCAAGGTGACCAGAATCAAGCCGACCAGCGCGTTTCTCTCCATGATCCCCACTGATTTGCGAGTGTTTATTGATTGATCATCTGCAAGTTTTAAATGTACCCCGGAAATTTCGCTGGATTTATTTCGTTCTTCGATATAAGCATGCACACTGTCCATCAGTTCCAGCGCATTGGTATTGGCTTGTTTGGTAACGGTTAGCAATACTGCCGGTTGACCGTCGACTTGCACATAATTTTCCGGATCTTCATGATCGAACAGGACGGTTGCAATATCGCCGATTTTAACTTCATTGGGCCGCCCAAGTATTGGCAAATCGGCAAGGTATTGCGCATCCGGTTTCATGCCATCAATTTTTATCGCCCAGGCCTGTGAACCAACCCGGTTTGTGCCCGCGGATATATCACGGAAATAGGCAGACACTGTATCCGCAACTTCGGTTGGCGAAATGCTCTGGTTTTCAAGCAATTGTGGATCAAGGCGCACTTGCAATTCACGATCATGAAGTCCGGTCGGAATAACCAAATTCATTCCGTCCAGTCCTTCCAGATCTTTTTTAATACTTTGCGATTGCTCGAGTAAATTTATACCGTCGTCCTGACTGCTGACGACCACCGTACCGAGATTGAAGGCGGTACTGGTATCGATCTCGATTACAATAGGGTCGTCAATATCTGGTGGTAGCTCGGAGCGTTTGTCCTGGATTTCCCGGCGTACCGTCGATAAGTGTTTATCGAATTGTTCCCGTGATATGTCAGTATCAAACCTGACTGTCATATCAGAGACACTTTCGCGACTGAAACTGGTCGAGAATGAGATGTCTTCGATATTGCGCACCGCGCGCTCTAGCACCACGGTAATTCTTTGTTCGACGTCTTCCGCCGCCATGCCGGGCGCGAACGTGGTTATCTGGATCCAGTAAAAATTGACATCCGGAAATTCTTCACGTGGCAGCGTCACGTAGGTATACGTGCCGATTGCCAATACCAGAACAAATATCAGGTTGGCAAAGACGTGGTTATTGTAGAGTCCGCGTAGCATAGTTTACTGGATGGTGATGTTTTGCCCATCAATGACAGTATGTCTGCCGGTGGTAATAACCAGCGTATCACCCGGCAGATCAACAAAGACCGGTTTGCCGATGGTCGCGTTTTGCAGTATATGAAATACGGCTTTGTTTCCGGAAACAATAAAAAGACCGGTTTTCCCTTCACGCACTTGCACCATATCGGGTGCGAGCAGACTTTCGCTGCTGTTCCAGGTCAGTCTGCCAAAGCCGCCTGGTACTAAACTAGAGGTAGTGGAAAAGCGCGCTTCCCGGGTTTTTGTTATTTCGTTTATCACCGGTAGCACGGTCCGAAGTGTAATTGGGTATTCGGCGGAATTTTGTTTGAAGAATAATGAGGAGTCGTTCGAAATGCTATTCGCAACTTCAACTGGCAGCAATGCTTTAACTTCGGTTTTGTCGGTTTGCACCAGCTCAAGCAACGGCATTCCCGCCGCCGCGAAATCACCCAGTGCGGCCAGACGCTTGGTGATCACGCCAGCAAAAGGAGCTTGCACATTGCAATAGCGTGTCTGCAGTTTGGCGCGTTTGTGCATTACCGATGCTTGTCGTTGCGCGACACTTGCGGCGGTATATTGCTGAGCCGAAACAACGTTCTTGTTTTTTAGTGCTTTGATTCGACCCAAATCTTCGGCAGCAAGATCCAGCGATGCTTTATTCGCTTCTACTTCCAGCTCATACAAATCGCAATCCAGTTGCGCAATGGTTTGTCCCTGACTGACTTTGTCACCTACAAGCAAAGGCATAGCGGTGATCTCAGCATTAATTTTTGCGCTGACTTTGGCAGTATTTTCGCTGACGACCGTAGCGGGGTAGGATTTGGTTTCGGATTTTACCAGATCGGCCAATTTGGCCGTATCTACATTAACCGTTTTGGATGCTGCCAGCGATAAAGACACGGTGCTCAAAGTCAGCCCGATAACGACGCATAATTGGCCAACTCGCTTAAGCGATGGGTGAAACATTTTTGAGAGCCTGTAATACTTTATTTTAGACGTAATTATAACGTAGCTGTTTGTGCGAAGCAGTATTTTATGTCTGGTAAATGCCGTACCCTTAGCAGGCCAGTGTGATTGCCATCAGAAAAAAGGACTTTGTATGAAGAAAGGCTATGTAGATGGGCCGTTCGGTCAAATTCACTACTATGAGCAGGGTGTAGGGCCTTGTTTGATTTTGGGGCATCAGTCGCCGGTTTGTGGGCGAGCTTTTGAGCGCGTAATGCCTTTTCTTGCGTCTGCGGGTATCCGGGCTATCGCCGTAGATACGCCAGGCTATGGAAATTCAGATGTCCCGGATGGCCCGCCGACTATTGCTGAGTACGCCAATGCCTTTTTAGAGTTTTTGAATGCCCTTGATGTGTCGCAAGCACATTTTCTCGGTCATCATACCGGTGCGAGTACATTTTGTAATTTGGCGGCGCGTTTCCCGGAACGGGTTGCATCACTGGTTCTTAATGGTCCGCCACTAATGTCAGCGAAGGACCTAGAGCATTTTAAAGATTACAAATTAGAACCCGAGCCCATTTTCGCGGATGGATCCCACCTATTAGCGGCATGGGAAAAACGTTTGCAATACTCACCGGGCTGGACCGACAAAGTAGCGATGCACAGGCGCCTAATTGACCAGCAATGGGCGGGTGACACTTGGTGGTATGGACATAAGGCAGCCTTTAACTATGACATGACCGAAGATTTTATGGCGTTGACAGGGAGGGTAATGATTTTGACCAACACGGGTGATGATATTTATCACTTGGCGCAAAAAGCACATGCGTCAAGACCCGAGTTTGAGTATGTGGAGTTACTTGATGGCACTCATGATATTATGGACGAGCAGCCGCAAGCTTGGTCTCAAGCGGTCGCTGATTTTATTTTAGATCTTGAAGAGGGCGCATAAAAATATGTCAATTTGGCAGCAAGCGGCAGACATGGCGCAAAAAACACCTCCGGAAAGAAATCGATATGTTGATTTGCTGCGAGCGTTGTCAATCAGCGCTGTGGTGTTGGGTCACTGGTTAATGGCTGCGCCTTTTCTGGATTACACGGTTGTTGCCGATGGCAAACCCAATATCGCACACTTGCTAGACGCTCAGCCTTGGTCGCAATGGTTAACCTGGATCTTTCAAGTAATGCCGGTGTTCTTTTTTGTTGGCGGTTATTCCAATGGTGTTTCCTGGGACGGCGCGCAACGCCGTGGTGAATCCTATACAAGTTGGCTGGAAGCGCGGATGCGTCGATTACTTAATCCAGTTATACCGTTGTTGCTACTCTGGATAGTACTCGGTGTGGTGGGTTACGCGCTTGGGATAAGTGGCGGGATGATTGCGATCGGATCGCAAGTAGCGTTGGTTCCGGTTTGGTTTTTGGCAATCTACTTGCTAATTGTCATGTTGGTTCCGCTAACCAGAAAAATTTGGCGGAAGTTTGGTTATGCGAGCATCGTTGTCGCGGTCGGCTTAGCGGCACTAAACGACTATCTGTTCTTTAACGGAGCTAATTCCTTGAAGTGGATTTGTTGGACTAACTACCTGCTGATTTGGAGCGCCGTGCATCAGCTTGGATACGCATGGCAGGAAGGTCGAGTTGGTGGCCAAGATAAGGCGCTTCGTTCTTTTTTGGTTGGCCTAGGAGGGTTAATCAGTTTAATTGTACTGACTCAATATGGGCCATACCCAACTAGTTTAGTCGGCGTTCCAAGTCAGGAGATTAGTAATACCGAAGCGCCTAAGTTGCCTTTGATGGCATTAGCCTTTGCGCAAATAGGGTTCTTGTTAGCGTTTGAGGGACCAGTGAGAGCATGGTTGTCTAATCTCAAAGTGTGGACGTGTACGGTTTTACTTAACGGTATGATCATGCCAGTCTTTCTCTGGCACAGTACGATTATGATGTTACTCATTGGCGCGGGATTTTTAGTCCTGCCAGGGGTCTTTGCAGCGTTTCCCGGAACTGGCGCATGGTGGTTGCAGCGACCCGTTTGGCTGATTGTCTACCTTGTGTTTATGTTGCTTGGGTTACCTTTATTTTTGCTGCTGGAAAAATTAGCGACCGGTTGGGTGCGCAAAAGTATCATGTTGTGGCAGTTGTTATTGGCGGCAGTATTAATGGGTGCCGGACTGGCATTGCTAGCAGCGGGTGGAATAGTGGGAGATGGCCCTATGGGCATGAACTGGGTCGCTTGTTGTTTGCCCTTAATTGGCATTCTAATAACAGTCCCAACATTAAG
>CAZUMV010000068.1:7535-11980 GCA_964621435.1 uncultured Thiotrichales bacterium
TAAGGCGGAAGAAAAAATAAGTACTGCAATCGTTTGGTTTAGGCAAGATCTAAGGTTGGCGGACAATCCAGCTTTAGCAGCTGCGTGCGACGAGTATTCGCAGCTCATACCGTTATATATTCACGATAAAAATACCAATGACGCTTGGGCGCATCAGGGTGCAAGTTTATGGTGGCTGGATCAGAGTTTGCGCGCACTCGATGATAGTATGAAAAAATTGAAGTCAAAGCTGATTATCAAAAGCGGTGACCCATCGAAAATAATCACCACGCTGATTGCTGATCATAAGGTTGATGCCATACACTGGAATCGACAATATGAGCCATCCAGTATTGCGCGCGATGCAGCAATTAAAAAATCATTGCGTGAGCGGGATATTGAGGTAAGTAGTTTTAATGCCGCGCTAATTAACGAGCCATGGACGATAGAAAATTTGTCCAACAAACCTTATCGCGTATTTACCCCGTACTGGAAAAAGTGTTTGAGCAACGGTATCGATGCGCCATTGATATCAGCACCAGCTTCGATTCCGGGTATGCCAAAGCGCGTTAAGGGCTTGACCATTGACACTTTGGAATTGATCGATCCAATCCCCTGGCATGCTGAATTTGATCAGTATTGGACACCAGGCGAAGAGGGTGCCTACGCGGCGCTCGACAACTTCCTTGATGAAGCGGTTGATGACTATGACCTTGGGCGTGACTTGCCTGCCAAGGCTGGCACTTCAAGACTTTCTCCGCATCTGCATTTCGGCGAAATTGGCCCCCGCCAAGTGGTCGCGGCGGTGCGGCGTGAAGCGCGTAGTGAAAATGATGCAGCGCGTTTTTTAAGCGAAATTGGCTGGCGCGAATTCGCGCACCATCTGCTCTATCACTTTCCACATACGGTTGATTCTCCCCTAAACAAAAAATTTTCAAAGTTTCCGTGGCGACGTTCGTACAAGAAAGATTTGCGGAGTTGGCAGCAAGGGCAAACCGGTATTCCATTGATCGATGCCGGAATGAGACAGCTTTGGCAGACTGGCTGGATGCACAACCGAGTGAGAATGGTGGTGGCATCATTCCTGGTAAAGAATTTACGTATACATTGGCTGGAAGGTGCCAAATGGTTTTGGGATACCCTGGTTGACGCCGACCTCGCCAGCAATACCATGGGCTGGCAGTGGTGCGCAGGTTCGGGCGCTGATGCCGCGCCGTACTTTCGAATTTTTAACCCGATTACACAAGGAGAGCGCTTTGATAAGCAAGCCGAATATGTCCGACAGTGGGTACCTGAGATTGCGGCTTTACCAAACAAATATATTCACAAGCCCGCCAGTGCGCCGGCAGCTATCCTCGCAGAGGTCGGAATCGAGTTGGGTCGGGACTACCCCTATCCGATTGCCGATTTAAAAGTATCACGAGAAGCAGCGCTAAATGCCTACCAGAAAATCAAGTAAGCGCTGCAGGAGCGCGGTTTATAGTTGACCTTAACGCTGCAATATTTTCTTTCGCGCTACTGACGTGCGTCCGAGGCCAAGTATCAACAATGCCAGTAAGTACCAATGTAAAATGGCACCTGCACTAAAAACTTCCTCTCCTTTTGGTGCGTCGATTGGGTCCGTTGCATCACCGCCATCCGTGGGTGCCGAGGAATCTGTTCCGTCGTTTCCGTCAGTAGGTGTGTTTCCATCAGTGGTTGGTGACGTATCTGTTTCGTCGTTGTTGACGGTTGCCGTATTGAGTCGGCCTTGACACCGGATAGTGTGGCTGGTGCTGCCGATATCGGTACCGAAGCAATTTATAGTCTGGAGGTTATTGCTCTCGGACTGGAGAAAAGCGGTGGTGAGCGCATCAATTTCTTCATGTAGTTCGAATAAGGGTAATTCGTTGTTCCGCACCCGGTACTCAAGTCGCATATCGCATTCGAACTGCGTCTCGGACGCATCAATGCACACGATATTATCGACTGCTGAAGAAGACACGCTTTTAAGTAAGTCTTGAATATCGGATGCTGTGCTGACACTAAGTGTTTCGAGACTTGGGTAAATTTTCCACGGGTCGGCAATAGTGTCTGCTTTGTTTACCCAATCATTAATATAGGCGTTGAAATCATCTTCGCTCAGGGCGTCTATCTGCTTAACGGTAGTATCAAAACCGTCGATGTTATCGGTTTGCAAGTGTTCGATAAGTTGTTGCAAAGCGTTACTTTGATTTTCCTGAAGAAAATTGAGTATCAGCGTAGCATAGGGATACAAATACGGGTCGTCGTAGTCGGTGTCGGTAGCTTCTTGCGGCGTATAGTGTTCGGTAATTCGGGACAGTCGTCCAAGCAGCGATTTTAACGGCCACACGCCGTCTGCCTGAGTACCTCCGGCGACAAAGTTTGCGATGCCTTCATCAAACCAGGTCAATCGATCATTGTCATACATTTCGGTTTCCCGCCAGAGTCCGGGAATGAGATACCTGCCGGTTAAATAGTGAGTATATTCGTGACGCGCAAGTTCCTCTAAAGTGAAAATACTCTCACTCGGTGTTCTATCCCAAGTGTATAGAGTAGCCTCACGTTCAATGTAAATGCCGCCGTTGTCGGAAGGAAGATCAAAGAGAAAGGTTTGAAAGGTATCGTAGTCCTGGAGGCTGCCGTAAATCCTGAAGGTGATGACATCGTTGACATCGTCTGGTACTGGCCGGGTAGCGCCGGTGACTTTAAAGAAAACTGCTTCAACTTCTTTTAACTGATAATAAATTTGTTCGGTTTCGCTGGCCGACAATGCTGTTTCGAATAGCATCGCACCGCCGTCAAGAACAAAACGATTGGGCAAGGCGAGCTTGGTAGTTTCCGCAATCAGCGCGCTAGTTACACAAATATTAGGTGTGTAGGCGGTACAGTCTTCATCACGGTTTTCGACGGCGGCTATTAACGCAAACCAGTTTTTGGAAAGACGTTCGAGTTGGTCAAGTACGGTTTGAATGGAGGCGCGAACCGAAGTGCGAATATCGGGCCATTGAAGTAACCGGCCCAGTTCGCCGATCGCATTAGTTGCGATCAACGTGGCGCTACCAGTGCTAAATACATCATCGGTGATCAAGTTCTCGAGTATGCCCGCAATTTCTGTATCAGTGCTTATTTGTTCGATAAATTCGTCGCTGTCATTTTGTTGTCCTCGAAAAAGAAAAAATAGCGCGTCGTTGTAGATTGCCCGTCCCCAAAATTCGTTTGTTCTGGCTTCAGAGACTTCGCTTAAAATTGCTTTTACGGTTTCGTAGTAGAGCGCCCAGTTACCGGTACCGTCAGCGGCCGAGACCCATTCGCTTAATACTTCGAAGTGATTTATCGTCTCGATGGTTGCGAAATCAGGGCTTTCTTGAAAAGCCACCATTGCGTCTTCCATTGCCTGTTGCATGTCATCGCTAACATCAACACTGTCCGGATAGAAAAACGCTATGAAGTTTGCGGCGCGAAGATATTTAAAATAATTGGCAACCGATTGAGTGCCGTCATATTCGTGGGCGGCATCTTCGGCAGCCTGAGCGATCCGCAGATATCGTTTTTCAGAATAAACCATTGCAGCGTGTTCGAAATCGAACAAAAACCTAAAACAACTGTCGTCATTGTCGAGGAGATACTTCGGCAATTCTTCAAAAGCGCGGGTTAAAAATTCGTCAACACCGCAAGTTTCGGATGATTTATTCTTTCCGGTTTGCCGCTCGATCCGGGCATCAGAATTGAAATCACGAGAGTCGTCCGAGTTAAAACCGCGTGGATTGTTGTAACCGTGGTCAATAGTTGCGTTTGCGACTGTACTAATAAAGACAAAAATAAGACCGCAAAATAGACAGATTTTTTGCACGGTTGCTCCCCAAAAAAAGTGAAATGTCAGTTTATATTCAGCTTTTTTTATTATAGGTATCAACGTATTTACAACGTCAGCCGATTTATATAAAGCATACAGTTGGACATCGTTATTGCACGGCAATATTTCTTTTTACATCACAACTGTTATCGCGTTCTATAATTTTTGTAGTCGCAATACTTTTTTTTGAAGCCCAACTGCCATGTCGCAATGAATTCAATCCTGAATTAATTATGCATGTTGGCGGGATAAAGATGAAGACATGTTTCTAGCTATCCGACGAAGGGTAGGTCGAGGATTGATACAACGTGTCGTGCCAAGCCATAAATCACATGGAAATTGAGATATTGATTGCTCGTGAATGTCGATAAAAAAAGGGCGAATTGATCAGTCAATTCGCCCCTTCATTGCATTTCCTGACAGAGTTACTAGAAGTGCCAGGTAACGCCAGCGGTTACGGCTCGACCGGGTTCAGGTGCTGTCTCTCTAATAAACGAAGTGGCATTTCTAATATCTTCGTCGAACGCATTATTCACGTAAACGAATATATGTCGATTTTCCACACGGTGGCCAAGCGAAACATCGACTCTGGTATTACCCTCGGCCTCTT
>CAZUMV010000069.1:0-11642 GCA_964621435.1 uncultured Thiotrichales bacterium
TGGATTCGTTTTATCGAAGACCCCATTGCGGCTACGGACTTTGTCCCGTTCACCACGCATGGCTGGTTATCACTGGAAGTTTCGGTGAATGACGTCGATACTCTTGGTGAGCAGTTGCAGAACTCCAATTTTAAAATTCTCGGTGAGCCGGCCGACCTCGATGTGAGTGATGCGATTCGCGCCATGCAGGTACAGGGGCCGTCTGGAGAAATATTGTATCTGACTCAAGTCAAAGAACAGGTGCCGCCGTTCGAGCTGCCGCAGGCAACCACCGTGGTAGATAACCTGTTTATACCGGTAATGATTACTCCGTCCAGAGATGCTGCAGTAGAAATCTATGAACAATATGCAGGTCTGGATACTTATTTGTTCGACACAAAAATCACAGTTATTAATAAAGCCTATGGCTATGAAATTAGCCGTAAACATCCGGTTGCTACGATTCAGTTAGCGCAAAATTCGATGATAGAAATTGATGAGGTCGAGGCCGCGATTCCCAGAGCGAGAGTCGATGGCCATCTTCCTGGTGGTATCGCGATGGTGACTTTTGTTTGTGATGGCGCGTCACCAATTACCTTGCAGGATGCTGGAGATTTTGGTCCATCTATCTACGCAAGGCACAGGGCAGGCTATCGAACTGGCGTCGCCGGTGAAGGCATCGAGGTTTTGAGTCGCTAAGAACTCACGGCTTACGAGGTTAACGAATTTATGTATTTCAGCGCTTCGGCTTCGGCGATGACGTCGCCGTACTTTGCGTTCATATCAAATAAATTAGCCTGGTGCGGGTCCGGGTGACGGTCGCCACAAGCATCTGCAACAATTGTAGGGATAAATCCGTTAGACATGCAGTCAACGCACGTCGCTCTGACGCAGCCACTAGTGGTCAAGCCGGTAATAATTAAGCTGTCGCAATTCAGACTAGTTAGCGTTGCCGCTAACGAAGTGCCGAAAAAAGCGCTAGGGTATTGCTTGCTGATCACTAGCTCATTATCTCTCGGCGTTAGGCCGGCGGGCCACTCACCCATTTTTCCACCTTGTTGGAAGTGTTGTAAAGGTTTCGCTTTTTTGTAAAAAACACCGCCGTTAGCGCCACCCGGCTGATACACGACATTGGTGTAAATGATCGGTAGATTTTTTTCGCGGGCTAAATCAACTAATCGAAGAGCTGATGCTAGTTCTTCGTCAACATCAGCATATAGTTCGCAAGACTCGTCAAAGTAAGCTCTAACGAAGTCGATCAGAATTAGCGCAGGTCTTTTGCCAAAACCAATTTTATTGTCGTAGGCTTTTTTGTAATCTTGTTCGAGGTCACTGTTGCTCATTATTGTTTACTCGTTCAACAAATGGGCCAAGTAAAACTTGGCCCAAGTATTTTCAATGCTTGCTGAATTTAAAAGTCATAACTGAGTTCAATTCCGTAACTATCACGGGCAGATTCATGGTTAAAACTGCCACCGAACTCCGGAGCTGGAATAACTTCTTCCAAATACTGTTCGTCAGTAATGTTCTTGCCCCAAGCGGTTAAGCGCCAATTATCGGATTCCAGGCCAAGGCGTAGGTTAAGCGTGTTATATGAATCTCGTTGTGAGTTCGTAAAGTCCTGCGCGAGACCTGGTCCAAAGAATACTTGCCATATAGTCGGCGTTTGTTCGCCTTGTAACGTATGGAACCAGGTTTCGCCAACATACTGCCAGTCTGCGCGGGCGAAAAATGATCTGTTCTTGGCCATTGGGAATTCGAGAGAAACGCCAAGGTTAGCGGTTTCATTCGGCGCCTGGGGTAAATCATTACCGACTGAAAGAGGACGATTTTGATTTTCCTTAATTTCTGAATCCAGTAAGCCGATGCCGCCATAGATACTAATATTGTCCGTAGCTACAAAGTTAAAGTCAGCTTCAAACCCCTGGACTTCGGCTTCTTCGATTGTTGTGACTACTCTTAGTAATCCAAAAGGACCGGCAAAAAATTCGAAGAATTGATTGTCGTCAATTTCAGTATTAAATATGGCGGCATTAAGAGTTAATCGACCGTCAAGGAGTGTGGATTTAACTCCAAGCTCGAGGTTGGTCGAGACTTCTTTATCATAATCATCATTAATCACCAACTGCGCATCGACTGCGTCACCCGGGTTACCGGCGCCGGTGCTGTTGAACCAAAAGTTAAGTAAATCCTGGCTGCCTAAAGAGTTAAAGCCGCCGCTACGAAATCCGACGCCATAACTGCCGTAGACATTGATGCTTTCATTCGGTTGCCAGCTTAGGGTAAGTTTTGGCTGGAGTTGATCAAAGCTGCGGCTCCGGTTTGGAATGCCATTAGGGTTCGTGGTCAGTGCCGGGTTAATCGGCCCTGGTGTGCCGGCAGGTGTTAGCGTGTTTATGTTTAATCCTGACGCAGTAACATTAGGCACCTGGTTATCAACGGTTCGTTCCTCGTCGTCATAGCGCAATGCGAATGCGAGTTCAGTGTTGTCGGTTAAGTCGTACTCTAGCTGTCCAAAAACTGCGAACACATCAGTATCAAATTCATCCCAAAAAAGCAGGTCAGTAGGGTTTGGGCCGGTCGGTGGTACATAAGGCTGGCGTAAGAATCCAAGCCCTTGGTCAGCACCATAAGCAACGACCACTTCACGTTCGATTTGTGTCGCGTAAGCGCCAGCAATCCAGCGTAAGCGTTCATCTTGATTCGATGAAAAGCGGAACTCGGCACTAAAGTCTTGCTGATTTCTTTCTTGATACTGGTAGCCATCACAAGAAGTAGGCGTATAGGGTCCATAGACCCCTTGGAACTCTGTTCCGGGCGGGAGAACACCAAACGGTTGAAAAAGATCGCCAAACAGATCTGTTCGGGTGAAACTATTCAATGTGGCCCGGTCGGCCTGGCAAGCAGGAGTTAGTTCATAGCCATAGAACGTCGCACTGGTGCCATCTGATAACAAGAACTCATTCAAATCGTTGTAAGTGACGTTCGCAGTAAAGTCGAAATTTTCTGCTGAGTGATCCAGCTTGAGTGATACATCAGTGGTCTCTTGTTCGTTTTGACCCGGTACGTTAAAGGCATAGGTGAAATCCAGGTCGTTAACGTCTTGATTGAAAGTCGGGCTACCAAAGATGTTAACAAAAGCGGGTATTGCAAACGCTGCGTTAAAGTTGATAGCGCCACCGCTAACTTCGGAGTAGCCGATTTTTAGATCCAGCGTTGTATCGTCGTTGACGTCCATTAAGAGTCGTACGCGCGCAGTATCATCTTCAAGGAAGTCTACTGAGTCATCGGCGCCGGTAAAAGCGTTACGATAGTGACCATCTTGCTCACGATGACTGTAGCTGATACTACCTCTTAAGTTATCGCCGATTGGCCCGCTAAGTGTGCCGGCAATTTTATTGCTACCTTGCGAGCCGGCGCTAAGCTTGATGCTGCCAGCCAGTTCATCACCGGGTTCTTTTGTAGTGACAATTATCGCTCCGGCTACCGCGTTGCGTCCGTACAAAGCGCCCTGAGGGCCTTTTAGTACTTCTATTTGTTGGAT
This sequence comes from uncultured Thiotrichales bacterium, assembly GCA_964621435.1. Lineage (GTDB taxonomy): Bacteria > Pseudomonadota > Gammaproteobacteria > CAZUMV01 > CAZUMV01 > CALIRD01. The sequence goes on from CAZUMV010000069.1 coordinate 3,524, forward strand.
ATCTACCAGTTCTTCATTAAAGCTATTCGGATTAGTGTTCAATACGCCGTCAACGACATAGGCAAAAGTAGATTCGGCGTCGCGGGTTGAGACAATACCGCGAATACTAACCTGAGTATCACCGACATTAGCCGCGTCGACGATTGTCACGTTCGGGATCAGGGTAATAAAATCATTTGGTCGGTCGATACCTGCTTGTTCAATGGTTTTGCTCGTAAAGGCCGTGATGGCGATAGGAACATCCTGAAGATTTTCTGCACGTTTTCTTGCGGTTACAACGACTTCTTCGAGTTCTGCAGCATATAGGCTGCTAACTGGAGCGAGGATCGTGAAAAAACAGGCGAAAATGGTGATCAGGCGTTTAAGGACTCTCTGGTACATTTTGACTTCCCTCATTGTGTGGACTTTTTTATTTTCTATATATTATCAGTTTTTTCTCGTTGATTTGATGTTTCGATGTCTAATAGACGCTTGACTGTTAAGTGTTTTTTTGAGGCTATTTAGCGGTTTTGTTTCGTTCTTCGATTAATTGAATCTGCGCGCCAAAGAACGGATCAGGGCTTAAATCTTGCACTTCCCAGTCATCCAGGCCAAATCGTTTTGGGCCGGATAGCGCCCCATTGCTTTTTTTAACCCTGGAGATCGCGCCATCCAGGTCTTCTGTTTCTAGTGATAATAGAAAAAAGCCTTCGCCGAATTCTTCCAGGTGTTTGCCGGGTACGCTATCAGCAATTAGAGGTTGAACCAGAATTAACCATGTACCGCCGACTTTAACCCGGGCAGTTCTAACTCCACGTTGCGCCAATTCATCTCGTTCAAAGGCGGGTAAACCTAGAATGCTCTGGTAGTGATGTATTGCGACTTCAAGATCTCGTACCAGAAAATTAATGTGGTGGATGCCTGTGATCATTATCTTACCTCGCATTAGAAGCCAGTTATGCATCATAAAACGATTCCACGCCCATAGCGATAAAGACGGATGCAACATTTACATAGCTCGTTCGGCGCTAATCGGCGCTAAGCTAGGACTAGTAGGGCGGTATTGGGTATAATGAAGCCTCAATAAAATTGAGACGATGGGTAAGTTCATGCAGCGCGAATCGATGGAATATGATGTTGTTATTGTTGGTGCGGGTCCAGCCGGTCTGGCAACGGCCATAAAATTAAAGCAATTGGCAGCCGAGAAAGACCAGGAAGTTTCTGTTTGTATTTTGGAGAAAGGTTCCGAGGTGGGAGCGCATATTCTTTCCGGTGCAGTGGTCGACCCAATATCAATGGATGAGTTGATTCCGAATTGGAAGGAACTGGAGTCGCCGCTAAACACACCGGTATCGCGGGATGAAATGTACTTTTTCACCTCTAGGGAGAAAGCCATTAAGTGGCCGAATCTATTTATGCCGAAGCCAATGCACAATGATGGCAACTATATTGTTAGTCTCGGCAATGTATGTCGTTGGTTGGGCGAGCAGGCGGAAGCACTGGAGGTTGAAATATTCCCCGGGTTTGCTGCATCCGAAGTGCTGTATCACGATGACGGCAGTATTAAAGGTGTTGCTACTGGTGATATGGGGCGTGGAGAAGACGGTAAAGAGAAAGATAGTTTTGAGCCCGGGATCGAACTGCATGCGAAGTACACAGTCTTTTCGGAGGGTTGTCGCGGGCATTTGGGGAAGCAGCTTATCGAAAAGTTTAATTTGGACGAAAATTCAGACCCGCAACACTATGGTATCGGATTAAAAGAATTATGGGACGTTTCCCCGGATGTGCATGAAGAGGGTCTGGTGGTGCATGGTGCTGGTTGGCCTTTGTCGGAGAGTGCAAGTAGTGGCGGGTGTTTTCTTTACCATGCAGCAAACAACCAGATTGCTGTTGGCTTAATCGTGGATCTGAATTATTCGAATCCGCACTTGTCACCGTATGACGAATTTCAGCGTTTCAAACACCACCCGAAAATCGCGAAATACCTTTCCGGCGGCAAGCGCGTTTCGTATGGCGCCCGCGCCATTGTTAAAGGAGGCTTGAAATCACTGCCTAAAATGTCATTACCTGGAGCGCTGTTGGTAGGGTGTAACGCAGGTACTCTGAATGACTCAAAAATCAAGGGAACCCATACGGCGATGAAATCCGGAATGCTCGCGGCTGCTACGTTGATGGATGCATTTTCCGCTGGAGATGAAGGTCGACACGATCTAACCGCTTATGAAGAAAACTTTAAATCATCATGGCTTTATAAAGAATTGTATAAAAGTAGAAACTGGGGAGCAGCTTTGCATAAGTGGGGCATGTGGTTGGGAGGGGCTTATAACTTCCTTGATCAAAATATTTTTGCCGGCAAGTTGCCACTATCACTAAAAGATTCCAAGCCGGATTATGCGAAAATGAAACCCGCGAATGAATGTAAGAAAATTGATTATCCAAAGCCGGATGGTGAACTCAGTTTTGATAAGTTATCCTCGGTATTTCTTTCAAGTACCAATCATGAAGAAGATCAGCCCTGTCATTTAACCTTGCTGGATGAGGCGGTACCAATAGAAAAGAATCTGGCAATTTATGATGCTCCGGAACAACGATATTGTCCGGCTGGTGTTTACGAGATTGTGACTGAAGCGGAGCAGTCAAGGTTGCAAATAAATGCACAAAACTGCGTGCACTGTAAAACCTGCGACATTAAAGATCCTAGTCAGAATATCAATTGGGTTGTGCCTGAAGGTGGCGGTGGGCCTAATTATCCGAACATGTAATTAGTGATCTCCTATTGAAAGATCAAGTCACAGGGATCGTTCTTGCCGGTGGCCAAGCTAAACGCTTTGGTAAGAAAGACAAGGGTTTGTATATCAGACATAACAAGGCGCTTATAGAAAGCAGTTTGGAGTCGTTGCAGCCACAAGTTAATGAAATAATTATCAGTTGTAATCGAAACCGGGGAAAATATGGGCAATTCGGATTCGAAACTGTAATTGATCAGCGCGAACTTTTTCAGGGCCCACTTGCGGGGATTGAGGCTGGCTTACTAAAGTGTCAAACCAAGTACGCTTTGATTTATGCTTGTGATCAACTGGCTGCGCGGACCGATCTTGTGAGCACCCTGCATGCCTCTATGAAGTTGCAACATTCGGACATAGTTTGTGTCCGTAATCGTAAGCGGATTCACTATTTGACGGCCTTACTTAGGGTGGATTTATTGCCTTCTCTGCAAAATTATCTCGACCAAGGTCATCGCAAAGTGGCTGATTGGTACGCCGAAAACCAATTTTCATTTGTCGAGCTTGGAGGGAGGATACCTAATATTAATGCAGAGGTGGATCTTGTTGATGCAGATTGATTCGCGTGGCACAGATCAGATATTTTTCATTAAAGGCAATTTTTCGCGAATTTTTGGTTTTTGAACATCAAAAGCGCTCGGATTTCCCCTAATAAACGTCGTGGACCGTGGAATATCGTTAAATTTGTGAGCGGTGTTGAATACTGGCCGTGAAGTTCTGTAGAACAGTTGCTCCTATGTAGTATTATCCTTCCCAAAATAAAGTTCTTAATCTCAGAATCACAACTTATATGTGGACCAAATAAATGCCGACTACGATCCTTGGTGTCTCCGCTTTTTATCATGACAGTGCCGCGGCACTGCTGATAGACGGGGAAATTGTTGCAGCCGCTCAGGAAGAGCGTTTCACGCGAAAAAAACACGATCCAGCGTTCCCCTCAAATGCGATCAAGTATTGTCTGGAAGAAGGTGGTCTGCACCTCGATGATGTTGATCACATTATTTTTTATGATAAGCCATTAATAAAGTTCGAGCGCTTGCTGGAGACCTACCTTACTTATGTGCCAAAGGGCTTTCGTTCCTTTATAGCGGCGATCCCGGTGTGGCTTAAAGACAAGCTGTTTTTAAAAACCACGATGAAAAGAGCATTAACAGAAATACTGCACGACAAAGAGACTGAACTGCCGACAATAAAGTTTAACTGGCACCATGAATCACATGCAGCCTCTGCTTTTTTTCCTTCGCCGTTTGAGCGTGCCGCCGTTGTATGTCTGGATGGTGTTGGTGAGTGGGCTACGACGTCCGTCTGGCTTGGTGACGGCAATAAACTGACGCCGCAGTGGGAAATCGATTTTCCACATAGTTTGGGTTTGCTCTATTCGGCCTTTACCTACTACACCGGCTTTCGAGTGAATTCGGGTGAATATAAATTAATGGGTTTGGCTCCTTACGGGGAACCCAAGTATGTAGACTTGATTTTAGACAATCTTATTGATGTTAAAGAAGATGGCACCTACAAGTTGGATATGTCGTACTTTAACTATGCTACCGGTTTGACCATGACCAACAAGAAATTTGATAATTTGTTTGGTGGTCCGCCGCGAAAGGCCGAGTCCGAGCTTACCCAGAAGGAAATGGACATTGGACGTTCTATTCAGGTTGTTACCGAAGAAATCGTCTTGAAGCTGATGCGAAATATTCACAAAGAACTTAATGTGGATTATGTATGTATGGCCGGCGGTGTGGCACTTAACTGTGTCTCCAATGGACGCATTATCCGTGAAGGTCCTTTTAAGGATGTCTGGATACAACCTGCAGCAGGTGATGCTGGTGGCGCCTTGGGTGCCGCTTACTCGGTTTGGCATAGTTATCTGGATAAACCACGAACAGCAAATAATGAAGATGATCAAATGCGCGGTTCCTACCTTGGGCGAGCATTCAGTGCTGACGAAGCTAAAACCTATCTTGATAGTGTTAATGCCAATTACAAACAACTCGACGATGCTGAGCTATTGCCAGAACTGGCGAATATTATGGCGACCGAGCACGTCGTAGGTTGGTTTAACGGCCGTATGGAATTTGGACCGCGGGCCTTGGGTGGCCGCTCTATTATTGGTGATCCGCGCAGCGAAAAAATGCAGTCGATCATGAATTTGAAAATCAAGTATCGTGAATCGTTCAGGCCTTTTGCGCCATCCGTTCGTTATGAGGCTGTATCAGACTGGTTTGAGCATAAAGGCAAGAGTCCTTACATGTTGGTCGTTGCGCCAGTGTTGGAAGAGAAGCGTATCCCGATTAGTGACGAGCAGAAGGCTTTGTTTGGCGTAGAAAAGTTAAAAGTTCCTCGTTCAGAAATCCCTGCAATCACGCACGTGGATTATTCGGCGCGGGTACAAACGATTCACAAGGAAACAAATCCGCGTTATTACAATCTCATTCATGAGTTTGAAAAGAAGACCGGTTGTCCGATAGTAATAAATACATCGTTTAACGTTCGTGGTGAACCCATCGTGTATACGCCAGAAGATGCCTACCGCTGCTTCATGCGTACCGAAATGGATTATCTGGTTATCGATAATTTTTTACTTTACAAACAAGATCAACCAGAAGTCGAGAATGACGACGCCTGGAAAGAAGAATTTGCGCTCGATTAAGGTTGGAGAAGAACTATGGAAAAAATGATTAACAAAATCGAGACAGACCATATGACGCGAAAGGAGCTGCGCGATTTCGGATTGGTTACCGGCTTGATTGTGGTGCTGTTATTTGGCTTGTTTTTACCGTACGTTTGGAAGCACGATATTCCTGACATTCCCGACTTTTCAGCCTTTCCCAAATGGCCGTGGATTTTAGCGGGAATATTAGGAACAATGGGGTTATTAGTGCCGCTGGCTTTAAAGCCAATATACAAAGGTTGGATGACTTTTGGCGGCATACTGGGGTTCATTAATACCAGAATTATTCTTGGTATCTTGTTCTTCCTGGTATTCCTACCATTCGGGGTAGTAATGAGATTGTTTGGTAAGGATCCGATGTCAAGAAAGCTCGATGCAGACGCAGATACTTACCGTGTTATTAGTGAGAAAAGAGATCCGAGTCATTTAGAGAAACCATACTAATGTTAGATTTATTAAAAGACCTATGGGGTTTTATGCGGGCGCGTAAGAAGTTTTGGCTCGCGCCAATCATACTTATTATGCTATTACTGGGCGTGTTAATTGTACTAACACAGGGCTCGGCAATTGCACCTTTCATATATACCTTGTTTTAAAATTTCAAATAGAAGGCTCATCGCTCGGTACCCGGGTGATGGGCTTTTAACGTATCACGAAGCTGCTTAAGCGTGGACTTATTTGAATCGATAGAAAACACCCCTAGAAACCGTTTGCCGCGAGATGGTGATGTTCGGTATTGGGGGCGAGTCATAGACGAGGCAAAAGCTGACCGATACTATTCCAGTTTTCTGGAGGATATTGAGTGGCGCCACGATCAGGCAAAAATGTTTGGAAAACATATCGTAACGAAGCGAAAAGTGGCTTGGTATGCGGGACAACCATTCGACTACACTTATTCAAATGTCACCAAGCGAGCTTTGCCCTGGACGGATGACTTGCTCGAATTAAAAACCCATATCGAAAACAAAACCGATTGTCGATTTAATGCTTGCCTGCTGAACTTGTATCACTCGGGAGCGGAAGGGATGGCTTGGCATAGTGATGGTGAGCGAGAGTTGGTGCAAGGGGCGTCGATTGGATCCATAAGTTTAGGTGCGGAACGACGTTTTTCTTTTAAGCATAAGCGCTCCAATGAAATCGTTTCGATGAATTTGCAGCACGGTAGTTTGCTGGTGATGTCCGGAAAGACGCAGCAGAATTGGTTGCACCGCCTGCCACCGACAACTCATGTTCGGGAGCCGCGGATAAATTTAACATTTCGCCTAATGAACCAGCGTTAGTAACCTTCGAACCCGCGGCAATTCAAACCAAAGTTGTCGAGTGTACAAAATTTACTTATACACTTCGTCGTTCGTTTATATTTCTATGTTAAAAAAACACCGGACCTAGAGTAGGCGAGGCGGTAAATGAATTTTTTCGCTGCATCGCAATTGTATGCACTAACTTATAGATCATTGAAGAATGATCAATCACTGTCGACCCCAGACGGATTATGTTTCTTAAGACCTATCTGCTGTTACTCGTTTTATTGTTCGGGTGCACTCGGGTTTTGGTATTAATTTAGTCGCGATAAAGCATAGAGTTTAAAGCCAGCTGGGGTGGTGAGTTGGTACGCATGTGCGCGAGAACCAGAAGTAATAGTCCTAAGCTTGCCTAAATCGATTACGTCTATGTTTAACGCTTTTGCGTTGTTCAGCACTCGAGTAATGTTGTCGATTTCATAGGTTAAGTGCAGAGCGCCTGTGGCCGGTGCGGTTGCGCGTGGATAGAGGTTCTTACCCGTTATTCCCTGGTATTCGATTAGCTCCACGCGTCCGAACCAGTCGTCTCTATCACCTAGTATATGCATATCCAGCGACTTGCCCGGAGGTAAGCCAATGATTTTTTCTATTTCGGGTCCACCAAGCGCGTTTTGCAAGCAAACATCGAGCTCTAATACCTGGGTATAAAAAGCATTTTCCTTACTAATATCGTTTACTGTTGTTACTAATGGGCCTAGACCACTGAATCCTGTCTTACTAAATGGCAGAGGCATTCCGACCAGTTCCATAATGCCAATATTGGTATCATCAGGTCCTGCAAGTTGACCTTCCTTAACGACGGAAAGACCGTCTAGGCTATCTACTTGTAATGGTTGCCATGGGGCGCGGAACGGAAAGCCCGCAGCTTCCAGGCTAGAATAGTGTTGCTCAAGATCTTTAGAATAGATATCAATATTTTTGGGACAAACATCGGTAGGCGCTGCGTCTTTACGCACAGAGGGGCCGGGTTTTGTGAACTCTACTAAATGCAGTAACGCTTGCTGTTGTGAAGTGTTAGTTGCCAGCACGACTTGCGATCTAATCGTGCTGTCTGTTAGGTCTAAAAGTTTTTGTAAGCCGGGGTCGTTGCCTCGGGTTTTATGCAGAGGTTCAAAGCCAATAGTTTCCTCCCAAAACTCGAGCGCCTTTTGCATAGAGCTAACGCCAACAATTAAGCTTTGAAATTTTTTATGACTCATTTTTTTGCGATCAGCGCATTGCTACCAAGTCTTGCCGCCGATCCAGTTGCCTGCAGCGGGCATCAAGCGTTTAATCGTAACTTTTGCATATAGTCCGGCCTCATAGTACGGATCTGCATGCAATAAGGATTCGGCTTCATTCTTGGTATCGGTTGTATAAATGAAAACACTGGCTGTATAATT
>CAZUMV010000069.1:11652-11973 GCA_964621435.1 uncultured Thiotrichales bacterium
TCGCTCTCGGGATTGCTCAGGGGACCGGCGATCTCAATCTTATGCAAAATTGTTTCAACGTAGCTTAAGTGCGCCTGTGCCGCCGATTTTCGTATCTCGAGTGCTTTTTCAAGGTCATCGATATCTTCGCAAATCATTAACCAGGCCATGCTAAAACAAGCTCGTTTTGCTAATGCCGACCCATGCTGATAGCAGGACCAGCACGTAGATAACCAAGACGCTTACGATGGTGATATTCATGGATTTTGAGTACGTTGCTTCCCGTTCCGGGGTCGAACCTTCACTGATGATGCCAACAAACGCAATCACTCCCGGCAGAAA
>CAZUMV010000070.1:0-11971 GCA_964621435.1 uncultured Thiotrichales bacterium
GCAATATCACCCCCGCCGATTGGGACTCGTTAGTGGGTTCAAATTTGCGCGCACCTACCTTTCTCATTCAGGCAGCAAAAGATGCCCTGCAAGAAAGTCAGGGCTGCATTATTAATATGGTTGATATTCATGCAGATCGACCACTAAAGAGCTTTCCTGTTTATAGCGCAGCAAAAGCCGGTCTGGTATCACTGACCAAATCAGCGGCGCGCGAGCTTGGCCCGGAAATACGCTGTAACGGCGTTGCGCCTGGCGCTATATTATGGCCAGAACAAGAAGCGTACGAGGACGGTCACCAGGAGATTATCGAACGCACCGCGTTAAAACGTCAGGGCGAGCCAGCGGATATTGCTAATACTGTTTTATTTTTGGTCGATCAGGCACCGTATATTACCGGCCAAATTATTGCGGTGGATGGTGGGCGGACTTTACAGGGCTAAGAAGAGTTATCGTAACTCGAGAGAGAAATTATCAGCATCCAGATGAGCCGGAAATTTTTTCCGAAATAAATCCAGTTCTTCGATACTTAAAGTCACAGTCTCCACGAATTCTACTGAGCCCGGATGATCAATTAGGTGTTTGCCGGAATAATCCAGCAGCATCGAATCGCCGCTATACTCAAGATCATTTCCGTCAACACCAATGCGATTGACGCCAGCTACATAGCTTAAATTTTCAATCGCACGCGCTTGCAGCAATGCCCGCCATGGTAAGGCTCTGGCCTTAGGCCAATTAGCTACACACAACATTAGGTCATATTCCAATTGCCCATCCGCTAAAGCCTTATTGCGATTAAACACCGGGAAACGCAAATCATAACAAACCGTCAAAAGTATTTTCCAGCCCCGGAACTCTACACAGACACGTTCACTACCAGCTTGATAACGCTTGTGTTCATCAGCCATCCGAAAAAGATGTACCTTATCGTAGTGGCTGACTTTGCCGTCAGGCTCAACAAAATATCCACGGTTGGTAAACCCGTCCGCAACCGGCTGCACAACGCTACCATACAAAGCGGCATTGCAACGCTTTGCCGATTGCTTCATCCACGCCAGAGTGGTTGCCGCATCTTCACCCGAAGTCACTTCGGTATTGTTGGTAAACCCGGTGCTAAATACTTCTGGCAGTACTATAAGATCTGTCTTACTGCGTAATGGCTCAAGCTTTTTCGCAAACATTTCCCGATTAGCAGCACCATCCTGCCAATGCAAATCCGTCTGAATTAAGGAAACGCGCAATGTATCCGACATGAGCTAGTTGTTTTTTGCTGGCACCGGAAAACCACGATCTCTCATCAAGGCATCAATATTCGCATCGCGACCACGGAATAACCTATAAGCTTCCGCGGGATCCAACGCATTACGAGCGGCAAATAAAAACTCCACGAGTCTGGCAGCAACTTCTGGATCATAAAAACCACCAGGCGCTTCAGCGAAGGCTTCCGCTGCATCTGAGGTCAAGACATCTGCCCATAGATAACCATAGTAACCAGCTGAGTAGCCCTCACTTGAAAAAATATGTGCAAACTGCGGCGAACGATGTCGCATCACAATTTCTTCTGGCATATTGATAGCCGCGAGTGCTTCACGCTCGAACGCATCAACATCGAGTCCCGCAGGATCCATGGTGTGGTATTTCATATCCATCAGGGCTGAGGCCAAATACTCGGTTGTGGCAAAGCCCTGATTAAAGGTCGCTGCCTGTTTTATTTTTGCAATCAATTCCGGCGGTATTACCTCGCCTGTTTCATGGTGCCTGAGAAAACGGTTAATCACTTCGTCGGTCGACAACCAACGCTCTAATAACTGCGACTGGAACTCTGTGTAATCTCTAATACCGCCATTCAGGCCTGGATAGCGAACGTTCGATGATAATGAATGCAACGCATGTCCGAATTCATGAAAAAACGTCTCGGCATCATCCCACGACACCAACACTGACTCGCCATCAGCAGGCTTGATGAAGTTTGAATTGTTCGAAGACAACACTGTCCGCTTGCCATCAAAAGTCGAATGACTTCGGTAACTTGTTGCCCAGGCACCTGAGCGCTTGCCCTTACGTGCAAATGGATCGAGATACCACAAACCAATATGCTCGCCGCTATCGCGGTTGGTAACCTCCCAAACGTTTACATCATCATGAAAGACCGGCACGCTGCCAGCGGCCACCGGCGTAAACTCATAACCGAAAAGTTCACCCGCAACATAAAACATCGCCTCGGTTAATTTATCTAATTGGAGGTACTGCTTAACTTCATTTGAATCAAGCTGGTATTTAGCCAAGCGCACTTTCTCAGCATAAAAACGATAATCCCAGGGTGCAATGGTAATGCCTGCATTCTCGGCGTCCGCTATCGCCTGCATGTCCGCAACTTCTTCCTTAACTCGCGCCAGCGCGGCGGGCCATACCGCATCCATTAACGTCAAAGCACGAGCTGGCGTTCCTGCCATACGGTTTTCCAGGCGCCAGGCCGCGTAATTAGGGTAGCCCAACAACTGCACGCGCTCGTGTCGAAGCGCTAAAATTTCAGCAATAATTGCATTATTGTCATGTGCACCCCCATTGTCACCGCGGCTGTAATACGTTTCCCAGACCTTTTGGCGCAAGTCCCTGTTGGTTGAAAAGGTTAGAAACGGATCCATCGAAGAACGGGTATTTGTAATGGCATACTGACCTTTATGGTCGGGGTCATCATCAGAGACCTTGGCCGCTTTTAAAAATCCTTCTGACAGACCACCAATCTGGTCGGCATTCAAATAGGTAACGTACTGCTCTTCATCCGCCAGCACGTTGTTGGCGAAATTGGTGTGCAATTCGGCAAGCTTTTCGTTGATTTCAGCGTAACGTTCTTTGGCAGCGCCTGCTAGCGTCGCGCCGTTGCTGGCGAAACCATCGTAAGTTAACAAGACCAAACGCTGTTGATCAGCATCAAGTGGTTCTTTCAAACTGTCGTCATAGACTTTTTTAACCCGTGCAAAAAGTTTCTCGTTTTGGGTGATGCTTGAGAAATATGCCGACAGCACCGGCGCCATTTCCTGTTGAATTTCCCGGAATTCCGGTGAAGAAATGTTTCGACCCCAAATACCGTAGTAACTAAACAGGCGATCCAGTTCAGGACCGGCTTTTTCTAATGGGACTATGGTGTTGTCGAAAGTCGCTGGTCGAGGATCCGCTGCAATGGCTTCGATCTCTGCCATGTTTAATGCCATCGCGGTTTGTAATGCAGGCTTTAAATTAACCAAATCCATTTGATCGAAAGCGGGGACACCACCATGCGGCCCACCCCAGCTTTTCAATAATGGATTGCTATTTGAGCTGGTGGTCACACTAGCACATGCACTTAGCGTCAAAAAAAAACTGATGATTAGCAAACTACGCATCGTATCCTCCATAATGTATTTCAGATGTTTATATATTTGATTCGTTATAACAGTAATTGGCTTATTTGATAATGATAACCCGAATACCGTCCAGACGAAGCACCGCAGTTGATAATGCCTGCTGTACCTCTTGACTAACATTCTGCCAGTGCTGGATCTCTTCGTCACGTACGTTTGGATTAATCTGCTGCAGCGCCTGTAGACGTTCAACCTCGGCGGTTAAGCTTTCTTTCGCGTTTTGCGCAGCGCGTTCGATGATCGCTGTCATTTGCGTCTGCGCCAGCTCCTCTGACTGATTAATCAGGTCAATTAAAATATCGCGGGTTTTCTTGATAATTTGCCGTGACGTTTTTTTATTAACAATTTCGTTGTGAGCGATAATCATCTCGTGGGTCAGGTTTTGACTGATATCTCCTTTACCGTTAGCGATTAACAATCGAATCATGGACTGCTCAAGATAGCGCTCACATTGTAAAGACTTACCCGCCAGAGGATCGATCACAAATAACGTTTCGACCATTACGGTGCCGGCCTCTAATCCTTTAACCGCTAACGCGGTCAGCGCGGTATTGCCAATTTCGCTGGTCACGACCATATCCACCACACCGGTTAGCATCGGATGTTCCCAGGTAAGAAAATGGATATCGTCATTGCTGAGCGCTACGTCACGATGTACCGTTACCGTCATACCATCCTCTAACAAATGTGGAAAATTAGTTTGCAAATGTTCTGTCGGGTGCAAAATAATTTTATCGTCACCGCTTTCTTCATGTTCTACACCGTAGGCATCAAAAACAACTTCCAAATAGTCTTTTAATTCCTCTGGCTTGTCTTGCGCTTCTGCTTCTTTCTGCAGTTCCGCCGCCAAGCGGGGTCGGCAAGAATTGTATTCCAATAATCGATCGCGACCACGTTGATGATCGGCGGTCATTTCCTGGTATAGCTGTTTGGTGTCATCTAATAATTTTTGTTTTTCTGATTCGGGAGCAAGGCCGTAGAGCAAATCTAAAACACGCTCTTCCAGCTTGGCATAAATACCATGTCCTTCCGGACAAGTGTTCTCAAATGCATTTAACCCATGGTGGTACCAGTCGAAAATAATATGTTGCGCGGTGTTTTCCAGATAGGGCACATGGATATCAATGGTGTTCTTTTGGCCGATTCGATCCAGGCGACCAATCCGCTGCTCGAGTAAGTCCGGGTTGTAAGGCAAATCAAACAACACCAGATGATGCGCAAACTGGAAATTGCGGCCTTCACTACCAATCTCTGAAGCAATTAACACCTGGGTTCCAAACTCTGGGTCAGCAAAATAGGCGGCCGACCGGTCACGCTCAACGATACTCATATCTTCATGAAACACTGCGGCGTGTAAACCACTCTTTACGCGTAAAGACTCCGCCAGATCCAGCGCGGTGCCGGCACTGGCGCAAATGATTAAAACCTTTTCCGGTTTTAGCTCTTTAAGTTGCTCATCCAACCATTCCACGCGCGGGTCGATGCTGGCCCACGGTGGCGAATCGGGTTGTTCCAGGGCTTGGTAAATAAGTTCCGGGCTAAGTAACAACTGTTGCTCACTAAACTCGCCGCCAGCCAACTGCTCCATTATTTGTTGATACTGCACCGGCTGATCCAGTGGGTAGGCATGTAACTGTCGCGACGGGAATCCTTCAATCGCAGAGCGCGTGTTTCGAAACAACAAACGCCCCGTGCCATGACGATCCATCAAGCTATCCGCTAATTGATGGGCTGCCGCTACACGCACCTCATGATTTTCATCGACCAATTTATCTAGCAACTTTTGACTCGCGTCATCAGTCAGTAAAACTCTCAAGTCGTTTAGAGTTTCACCAGTGGGTGCAGCCTCGAGATCTAACAATGCCGCCACTGCCTCTGCCACCGGTGTGAATGATTCTTCTTCCTGATTAAATGCATCAAGATCATGGAAGCGATTCGGGTCGAGCAAACGGAGACGGGCGAAATGACTACTGCGGCCAAGCTGTTCCGGGGTTGCGGTCAACAATAATACCGATGGAATTATCCCGGCTAGTTGTGCAATGGCCAGATATTCAACGCTCGGCTGTTCTTCAGACCACTGCAGATGGTGCGCCTCGTCAACCACCAGCATTTCCCAACCGGCATCTTGAATTTGTCCAAAACGCTCCGGGGTAGCCACAACAAACTCCAAAGAGCAAAGCACGATTTGATCAAGTGAAAACGGATTGATATCAGGATCGGATTCCTGCATGGCCTCATAGCGCTCTTCGTTAAAAATACTCAAACGCAAATTAAAGCGACGCAACATCTCCACCAACCACTGATGAATCAAATTTTGCGGCACCACAATCAATACCCGGTTAACCTGCTCGGTTAATAATTGGTGGTGCAGTATCAAACCCGCTTCAATGGTTTTACCAAGACCTACTTCATCCGCCAACAAAACTCTTGGCGAATAGCGCTTACTAACCTCGTGCGCGATATATAACTGATGCGCTATAAGATCGGTACGCACGCCAGTCAGGCCACGCAAAGGTGACCCCACCATCAAGTCTAACTGTTTACGCGTTGCATAACGCAGATTGAATTCATGGGATTTATCTAACTGTCCGGTGAGCAAGCGATCCATTGGGCGATTGAGCTGGGTCGCATGTTGTAGTTGCATTTCGGGCAGCATAATAACTTCGCCCTGGTCATTCTGCCCCTCGTAGAACAATAAGCCATTTTGCTCATGCACTTCCTCGACTTTAATGCTCCAGCCTTCTTCACTGTAGACCGTATCGCCCGGAATAAACTGAATTCTGGTTAGTGGCGCATTTCGCCACGCATAGGTACGGACTTCTTCAGTCGCGGGGAAGGCAACTTGAACGGTACGTTCATCAACATCCAGAATAGTGCCAAGGCAAAGCTCTAATTCAGCGTCGCTAATCCAACGCTGACCCGCTACAAAATCACTCAATGTAATAACTGCTCTTAAATCAGGTACGTTATAGTAGTGGAAGCCCGCGCGACGTTAAAGCTTTGAGCAGAAAATTTAAGTCAACAATGATGCTCTTATCGGCGCCCAATCGAGCAGTTTGGAAGCATCCGGATTCATATCTCTTTGAAATGCTGACCAAAGTTGAGAAAATGTCTGTTCGGTACCCGGGCATTCCATTTCAGGAACCAATTCCGACAAGGGCTGCAAAACAAACGAATACTTGAAAATCTCGTCTCGCGGCAGCTGCAAAGTGTCAGTTTCAATTTGCAAATCATCATATAGCAACAGATCGAGATCAAGCGTTCGCGCATTGAATTTCGGGCCTTTACGAGAACGGCCACATTCCACTTCAATATCCTTCATATTCAAACAAATACTCTTCGGCAAATCATCAGTCTTGAACCGAACAACAAAGTTGTAAAACGGCGCACCATTAAAACCGACCGCCTTGGTTTCACGCACAGCGGAAAACTCTAGCCGACCATATAACTTATACAACAACAGCATGCCTTTTCGAATGCTGCTACGCCGCCGAATGTTACTACCAACGCTAACAAAAATATCGGCCACTAGTTTTTGGTGCCACGCTCAAGAATAACGCCAACAGACTTCGATCCAGTCACAGCGCCGAGCTTGTGTAACGTCAACTTTACCCACGCGACCGAGAACTCGTCTTGAATCATATCAATCAGGTCATTGGCAACCTTTTCAACCAATTGGTCTGTATTACCCTCAACTCTTTCTATGACTCGTTTAGCCACCTGCTTGTAGTTCAAAGCATCTTTGATGTCATCGCTTTTAGCCGCAGCAATTGTATCGGCTGCCATTTCAATATCGAACGACAAGGTTTGTTTAATTTTTTGCTCCCACTCATATACGCCGATAGTGCAATCGATTTTTAAGTCCTTTATAAATACGATGTCAGTCATTCTTCACGCTCTCCTATCAACACGCTCTCCAACTCTAATGAGGGTACTTCACCAACGGCGGACCCAATGATGCCTCTCACATCACCATACATACCAGTAGTATTAGCAATAACTCGCTGAATTTGTTTATCACGCTCATTCCAGATTCGCTGCATGGCAGCCTTTTCTTTATTAAGCTGTTCTTGCATGGTGGTGAATGCCTCTACAATACCTTCGACCTTTTGCCGAAATTCATCCCCAGAAAAATAGCTGTACATTAAATCCATCTTGTCGCCCTTACCTGCGCCGGCATTACGCGCATATTCAACCAGAGTAATTTGCTCCCGCAATGCAGTTGCCAACGGAATGGCTGAGGCAAGACCACATATCCAAACTCCGTCGCGCTGACCAAAATGCTCTATTTCTGGCGGCAAAGCAGCAGAGACTAAAATCGCCACGCTGGCTTTCGCGGCACGTTGATCATCTTTCAATTTGGTAATCCATTTAGGTTGCCAGTTCTTGGTATTTTTCGCTTCCCAAATTAACAAACCGCAAGGCTGATTCTCGGTATTTACCACAGTATGCAAAATATCAGCGCCCGCCTTACCCTTCTTCACTTCTTCGAGTTGGTCCATCGGAAATGCGCGTTCCAGGCGCTCCTGCAAATCATCTTCCAGAACTTCACCTTGACTCTCCTGGGAACCTTGCTGGCCTTTCTGGTAGGCATCCTTTACTGCCTGATTGAGTTTTTCTATTTCTCGATCGCGTTTTTTGAGCTCCAGATCATTGGCTTTGTTGAATTGTTCTTTAAGCATGAGCTCCATTTTTGCTTTGGATTCATCGAGGCGCCGCTCAATTTCCAAATCCAGAGAATTCTCTTTGTCTTTAAGCAAACGGGCCTGCTTGCGAAATTCTAACTCTTGTTTTTCTGCTTTAGCGGCCCGCTGCTCTTGCTCCTTCAACTGATTGGTCAAATCTGCTAAGGCCTTTTTGGAGTCTAACTGGGCTTTACTGGTCGCCTGCTTAATCGCGGCATCTATAGACTTTTGATTTTCCGCTTGTAAACGCTCAACCAATTCACCTTCGATCTGCTGACTTAGCAATGCTTCGATTTCAATCCGGCTCGAACACTGCGGGCACTTGATACTTCGGGTTGACATAATTACTTCCTACGACCAATGGGTTTATCTTGATCAAACTTACCGTTAATCAAGAAATGATGAATCTGCTCGATCACATTTAGACTATTCATAATATAAGTGTGACCGTGCT
Organism: uncultured Thiotrichales bacterium; assembly: GCA_964621435.1. Taxonomy (GTDB): domain Bacteria; phylum Pseudomonadota; class Gammaproteobacteria; order CAZUMV01; family CAZUMV01; genus CALIRD01. The sequence continues at coordinate 8,538 of CAZUMV010000070.1, forward strand.
TAACGATCAAGAAATCACTCATCTCGGTTAATTTGGTGTTGTCTATAGTTACTTTGCCGTCACTCTGTTCGTCAATAAACATAGAAAACCATGGATCAGAACTCCGTGCACCCGCAATAACACCAATATCACCCGCTATCGGCGCCATTTGATTGGGCAAGCTATCCGGCGTGGTACGCAGTTGTAAACCGACCGGACCAGAGAATAATCGATACAAAGGTAAATCGAATAATAACTCGGTGACCTCGCTACCCTTGTTCGGCGGGCTTAACATGACCACGCGGCCAAGATTATCAATCTGGTGATCCTGCAGATAGTATCTGAACAGTATACCCCCAAGCGAATGTGTCACGAAATGGATCTTCGTTGCGCCCTGCATCTGACACCAGCGCACGGCTGGTGCTATTGCCTGCTCCGCGAGTTGTTCGATCGGGTTATCTCTGGATGGATAGGACTTGCAATACACGAGATAGCCCTGCCGACGCAAATGGTTGGTGATGCGAAACATCGACATCGAAGTTCGACCTAGGCCATGCAATACCACAACGCATTCTTTCAAAACAACTCCTCATTACTTGGACTAGCAGGCAAACGCCGGGCGATTTTTACAAGTTGCGCTAACTCATATTCAATATCGCGTCTCTTATTCAACAGATATTGTCTTAATTCCCGCTTTCTCAAAAACAGAAAAAACATTTTTACATTGTCTTTAAAACGCGAAAACTCGCCGCGATTTTTAAGTAGCACGGCGGCGCTTAAACACAAACTCAAAAAATATGTAAGCCCCCAAACACCACCAAAATAGCGTACAACCAACCAGGTTTGCAGCCCCCAAAATATGGCAAACAAACCCATGCCGAATATCATTTTAACGGTATCGAATTGGTCTTTTCCTGCAGCCAATCGGGCCGCGCTGAAGGAAGTTAATACATACGGCACCAAGCTGTTTGCCGCGGCCCACAGCATCAATGGAAAGATTACTCCGAATAACCACAAACAACGAATAATAAACAACGCGATAAACCCGAACTTATAACGCACACCGAGTTGATAGTCACGAATGCCGCAAACCTTGCAGAGTTTCTCAAAACCCTTCAACTGTGACATCAAACTTCGTACTCTGTCAGCGTCGTGCGAACGTAGCTTCTTTTGCGCTTTCACCAGATACTTCAAAGAACGAAACTTTTGCGCCAAATCGCGCTGCCGATACTTGCCGCGGCGGAAGGCGAAAAATTCCTCGAGCCGCCCCGCCCATTCAATTTCCTCCCAACTTTCAGCATTTAAAGTCACCGCAGCCAGAGACTCCCGGATTCTGCGGGTCAATTTTCGTACCGCCATGATTTCCGAAACCCCGGCCTGCATTTCCAAACTAACCGGCGCACCATAGTTCACCAGTACATCACTACGAAATTTCCCTTTATCGCTGAAAGTTAATCCCACTGGAATTACCAAAGGAGCAACCCCGTTGCGTGCCCGTGCTCCCAAAGCCATGCGCGCGCCACCGGTTTTGATTTCATGTAGGTGTGAGTCAGAATGACTTTGTCCTTCTGGAAAAATCATCACGACTTGATTTTGCTTTAGCAATTCATAGACTTGATTAAAGGAACCCGCGTTTCCGGACGTATCCCCGTCTGGATGATCATTGCGTCGAAAAATAGGCACCGCACCAATCCAGTTCAGCAAATACTTAAGCCAGAATTTATCCCATAATCCGCTGCGTGCTAGCGGTCTGGCGTAGCGGTTACAAGCCGCCTGCACGACCACCGGGTCTACCAGTGCATTAACATGGTTGGCCATCAAAATCACACCGCGGTCGTGCGGCAGATCCGGCAAACCCGTAACCTCAAAGCGCGCGTAGAAAACATTACAAACAACTCGACTGAATCGCTGCCAGATGGGCATAAACCAGGTGCTGCGAGGGGTTTGTGAAGCGTTCATGCCTCAATTATAGGCAGGTAGGCTGCCGATATCTCTTAGAATTGGCTAATAATGCCGTTCTGGAACCCAGAACAGGCCCGAATGCTTGTCCGTAGGGTGTATATCTGTTAATCTTCGCGACCCTTGAAAGTTGTAAAAACAGTGGAGTTGTCAGATGTCTCGAGTCTGTCAGGTTACCGGCAAGCGCCCAGTAGCTGGAAATAACGTATCACATGCAAATAACAAGACTAAACGTCGGTTTTTGCCAAATTTGCATACCCACAAGTTTTGGGTAGAAAGCGAGAATCGCTGGGTCAAATTACGTCTGAGTACCAAGGGCATGCGGATTATCGATAAAAAAGGTATCGACACAGTTTTAGCCGAATTGCGTAAGCGCGGCGAAAAGGTTTAAGGAGTAATACATGCGTGAAAAAATAAGAATGGTTTCAAGTGCGGGTACTGGTCACTTTTATACGACTACCAAGAACAAGCGCACCATGCCGGATAAATTTGAACAAAAGAAATATGATCCGGTGGCGAGAAAACACGTGAACTACAAAGAAGCTAAAATAAAGTAAAAACAGATTTATTTGAAACATCAAATCAGTATAGAAAGTACCCGAAATATCGGGTATTTTTTTGCCCAAAAAAAATCAGATCAACTGCAGTTGGACCCTGAGCAAACTTTTCGGCTTATCAAATGCCAGAATTACCTGAAGTAGAAACCACAAAGCGCGGCATTGAACCACATATTGTCAAACGCAAGGTTAGCGCTATACATATACGTACCCCCAAATTGCGCTGGCCCATACCACGAGCATTAAAAAATCATCTGCCCGGGAATGCCATCACATCGGTACGTAGACGAGCGAAGTACATTCTGATTGGATTTGAGCATGGCACTTTAATAACCCACCTGGGCATGTCCGGCAGCATGCGTATCTGTACTCCTGACCGCACGTGGCGCAAGCATGATCATTTCGCTCTAGAGTTCAGTCATGGCAAGCAACTTCGACTCCACGATCCACGCAAGTTTGGTTCCGTACTATGGAGCAAGGGTGATCCTGAAAAACACAAATTGCTCGCCAAACTGGGGCCGGAGCCCCTACATGAAGAATTCGATGGCGATTATTTGTATCGAGCCAGCAGGGGACGCAAGGCAAGTATCAAACAACACATAATGAATCATCACATCGTGGTCGGAGTTGGTAATATTTATGCATCTGAAGCGTTGTTTCTGTCTGCGATTCACCCCAAGCGCGCGGCTGGCCGTGTCAGCCGGCAACGCATGCATACGCTCGCGGATAACATCAAAATTATTTTGCGTAGATCGATCGAACAAGGTGGCACAACACTAAATGATTTTCTCAACGAGAATGGTGAACCAGGTTACTTTGCACAACAACTCAATGTTTACGGGCGGGCAGCAGAAAAGTGCGTGTCGTGTAAAAGCGTTATTAAGTCGATTATACTTGGGCAGCGCTCTACCTTTTACTGCCCAAACTGTCAACGCTAGG
>CAZUMV010000071.1:0-11958 GCA_964621435.1 uncultured Thiotrichales bacterium
CTACTATTCTTAAGCCAACCAACAATTACCTTACAAATCCAGGCACTTGAACGCGAGTTAAACGTCACCTTGTTCGAGCGCTCGGGTCCAAAAATCACCATGACCCCTCCGGGCGAAATATTGTACGAAATATCCCAACCGCTTCTAGAAGGCATTGAAAAATTACCAGAAACACTGATGGCCAGAATGGGCAGTCTGGAACACGGTGAACTTGATGTTGCCGCTGGCGAAGCCACGATACTCTATGTGCTGCCGAATGTTACCAAAGAGTATGCGCAGTCTTTCCCGGGTATCAACCTCCGCCTGCATAATGAAACCGGTCGCGATGGCATGGTTTTGTTGAGAAATAACGACGTTGATTTAATCATCGGTTCTCTAATTGATGTTCCGGACGACGTTATCTACGAACCGGTGGTGTCGTTTGATCCGATGGTGATTATGCCGCTCGGGCATCCACTCGAGGAAAAGTCTAAAATAACACTTAAAGACATTTCGAAATACGGCCTGATACTGCCGCCGAAACACCTGTCAACCTGGCGACATGTTGATTTTGTTTTTGATAAACACAATTTGAAGTACAACGTCACGCTTGAAGCCGGCGGCTGGGAAGTTATAAAAAAATACGTTGAACTGGGTCTGGGTATTTCTATTACCACTGACGTCTGCTTGACCGATGATGACCGCTTGGTAAAAAGACCAATTACTAAATATTTCCCACCACGGAGTTACGGTATTATTACGCGACGCGGCAAGTTTTTATCACCCGCTGCCAAGAAATACATCGAGTTGATGAAACTTCATTACAATGAAGAGAAGCTACGCTAGCTTCTATACCCGCTCAATATTCATGGCCTGAATAATAGTCGCTGAAATTTCTTCGATAGACCTGCTTTCGGTATTCACGTACGGTATCCGTTCCTGAACGTATATATTTTCCGCCATTCTTAATTCAAATTGACACTGCTTAAGTGATGCGTATTTGCTGCCGGGACGTCGCTCCTCACGAATTTCACTTAAACGTTTGGCATTCGATGTTAACCCCACCAATTTTTCACGATAGGGGCTCAGGAACTTTGGCAGCAGTTCTCCTTCCATATCGTCTGGCGTTAACGGGTAATTGGCACAGCGCACACTATAGTGCATAGCGAGGTAAATACTAGTCGGGGTTTTCGCCGTTCTGGATACACCTAATATGATCAACTCGGCCTGATCCATGTGTCGTATAGCGGCGCCATCATCATGCATTAAGGTATAATTCACCGCCTCTATACGTGCCTCATAGGCACGCTGATTGCTGATACGATGAGATACCCCTACTTTGGTTGAGGGTTGCACGCCCAGTTCATCCGACATCGGCCCGATAAATGCAGCAAACGGATCCAAAACCAAGGCATCCGCGCTTAACAAATGATTTCGCACTCTGGGATCAGCCAACGTTGAAAAAATAATCGGCTTACCATGATCCGGTTTGTGCTTTTCCCGAATCTCCGCCAACGCCTTATCTACCTTTTCAATGCTGTCTGCATAGGGAAATGTCGTCCAACGAAAATCCTGATCCGGAAACTGCGCCATCAAACTATGCCCTAGCGTTTCCGCCGTGATCGCGGTGCTATTGGAGATCACATAGACGCCTCTTTTTTCGCTCATATTCGCTCCTCATTCAACATCATGCTACGGCACATGTGCCGCCGACAGGTAGTCTTCCCCTTGCATCTCGTGCAACCGACTCTGGGTACGCTCTATTTCGAACGCTAACCGCTTACCGCTATATAATTCATTTACAGGCACGGCGGCCGAGATAATGAAATTCACCCGACGATCATAAAATTCATCGATCATTGAAATCAATCTTCGTGCGGGATCATTAGACGAATCATCCAGCTGTGGTACATCCTGACAAATCACAGTATGAAATAGCCTCGCGATCTCAATATAGTCTGCCGTTGCTCTATTGCCCTCGCATAATGCGGCAAACGAGCACCATAGAATGCCGCTGGCTCGCTTAATCACGGCAATCTCACGGTCGTTAATAGTAATTGGCAAGCTTGAGATGTGCTCGGCCTGCGCATTCAACTCAAAGGTTTTAGATATGGCTTTTTCCACATCAGCATTATGTGGCCAACTATAAATCTCGGTGCTGGCCAAATGCATTAAACGATAGTCTACGCCGGAATCGAGGTTGTAAACTTCCAGCTGTGTATTCATCAAATCAATAGCGGGCAAAAATCGTGATCTTTGCAATCCATTTTTATAAAGGTCATCCGGTGGCGCATTCGAGGTCGTCACCAGAGCAACACCACGCTCAAACAGTCTTTCGAGCAAACGCGCCATTAGCATGGCATCGGTAATATCATTAATATGCATTTCATCCAAACATAGCAATTTGGCACTATCGGCGAAGCCGTCTGCAATTTTTCCAATTGGATCCTCGACATCTTTTAACTCTGACTTCTGTTGATGAACTAACTGCATAAATCTATGAAAATGTAAGCGCATTTTGTTATCGATGGCTAACTGTTCGTAAAACCGATCCATCAACATCGTTTTCCCACGCCCTACGCCACCCCAAAGGTAGAGGCCGCGGGGGCTATTTGCCCCCTTAGTCGATCGAGTAAACTTCCACCAGGGAGATTTGCCCCCGGATGGCTGTGTTAACAGCTTGCGTTCTAGTTGCGCGAGCTTATCAATAGCCTCCTGTTGGGCAGAATCAAATACGATCTCTAAACTCATATATTCTCTACAATTTAAAGGCTGGAACCACACGATTGACGAGATTGCATCCAAAAGCTTCGATTAAGTACTTATTCGAACGTCAGACACAATCCTGTGGTGACAATTGCGACATTTTACCCTAATATTCCCTTGAATTTTTAGTAAGCAATCAAGACCCCTGCTATGACTGACCAACGCAAACCAAAAACGCATTTCGTTTCGCTTGAGCCGCCTGCCGTAAAGCGTCGCAAGCCGTTAGAAAAGAAAGAGCTCGGAGGCCGTAAAAAAGGACTTGAGCCAACCCGCTATGGCGACTGGGAGTTCAAAGGTCGCTGTATAGATTTTTAACCCCCGCTTAGGACGGAAAAACTAATCATGTCTAATAACAGACCCCTATCACCACATTTGCAAGTGTACCGACCGCAATTAACCTCGGTCATGTCGATTTTGCATCGCGCTACCGGCATCGCACTAACAGTCGGCTCGATTCTTTTTGTGTTCTGGCTCTGGTCACTTGCGGGTGGCGAACAGCGTTACAATCGCGCCGCGTCATTTTTTGATTTTTGGCTAATCAAATTCGCGCTATTTGGCTGGACCCTGGCGTTTTACTACCACCTACTAAACGGCATTCGTCATCTGATGTGGGATTTCGGCGCAGGCTTTGAACTTAAAGAGGCTTATCTGTCCGGAAAAATTGTTTTCGGTGCAACCTTGTTACTGACGATACTTACCTGGGTGGTGGTCTAATGGATATCAAACAAACGTTAATGAGCTTCTTTACTATTAATGAAGAAGCAAGTAAAAAAGGCACTAGACATTGGCGCATGCAGCGCATTTCTGCATTGGTGGTGTTAATACTCGCGCTATATCTTATTTTTAATATGGCCCATTTCTTCCATCGACCGTACGCGGAAGTAAGCGCCTGGATGAACAACAACTTTAACGCCACCGCGATGTTCATATTTGTGTTCGCGACCTTCTATCATTTGACTAAAGGCGTTGAAATGGTCTTTGAAGACTATGTCAGTCATGACCTTGCCAATAAACTGATCGTTATCACGCGGTGGGTAGCCGCCATTCTTGCGTTAATCGGCATGGTTAGCATTATCAACAGCTGTGGAGTACAGGCATGAGCGGTGACTACAAAATTATTGATCACCATTATGATGTGGTCGTGGTTGGCGCTGGTGGCGCTGGCTTGCGTGCAACCTTCGGGCTTGCAGAGAAAGGCTTGAAAACCGCATGCATCACCAAAGTATTTCCTACGCGCTCGCACACAGTTGCGGCGCAAGGCGGCGTGTCAGCGTCATTAGGAAACATGGGTGAAGATGATTGGCGCTGGCATATGTATGACACGGTCAAAGGCGCTGATTGGCTCGGCGACCAGGACGCGATCGAATACATGGTTAAAGAAGCAGTACCTGCCATCTACGAACTAGAACACTACGGCATGCCGTTTTCCCGAACCGAAGATGGAAAAATTTATCAACGGCCATTTGGCGGCATGACCACCAATTTTGGCGAAGGCACCGCACAACGAACCTGCGCTGCCGCCGACCGAACCGGACACGCCATGTTGCATACGCTGTATCAGCAATCGCTTAAACACAATGCCGAGTTCTTTATAGAGTATTTTACTATTGACTTGATCATGGAAGACGGAGAATGTCGTGGGGTAGTTGCCTGGGATCTTGCCGAAGGAACCCTGCACCGTTTTTACGGCAATATGACCATCCTTGCTACCGGCGGCTATGGCCGCGCGTATTTCTCCTGCACATCGGCACATACCTGCACAGGTGACGGGAACGGCATGGTGCTGCGCGCCGGATTACCTCTACAGGATATGGAGTTCGTGCAATTTCACCCGACCGGTATTTACGGTGCCGGCTGTCTCATTACTGAAGGCGTTCGCGGTGAAGGTGGCTATTTAACCAATTCCGAGGGCGAGCGTTTTATGGAGCGTTACGCTCCGAACGCCAAAGACCTCGCGTCACGCGATGTCGTATCACGCGCCATGACCATTGAAATAAATGAAGGCCGAGGCGTTGGTCCGGATAAAGACCATATCTTCCTGCATCTCGAGCATTTAGGATCAGAGGTTATTGAAAAACGGCTCCCGGGTATTGCCGAAAGTGCCAGCATATTTGCCGGGGTTGATGTCGCCAAAGCGCCGATCCCCGTACTGCCAACCGTACACTACAACATGGGCGGCATACCGACCAACTATAATGCAGAAGTATTAACACTCAAGGACGGTGACCCCGATTCCGTAGTAGCAGGCTTAATGGCTATCGGTGAGGCGGCTTGCGTATCAGTGCATGGTGCTAATAGACTTGGCTCAAATTCACTCCTTGATCTGGTCGTATTCGGACGTTCGGCGGCAAACCGGTGCGCCGAAATCATGACGCCGGGCGCACCACACAAGGCCACCTCTGATTCGGTAACTGATGAAATCTTGGCCCGGTTTGACAAAATCAGGCACGCCGATGGTGAAATCAGCACCGCTGAACTTAGATTGAAAATGCAAAAGATCATGCAAGGGCACGCGGCTGTATTCCGTACTGAAGACACCCTTGCTACGGGTAGCGCGCAAATTGAAGAGTGCGCGAATGCGTTTGCCAACATTTCTGTCGCTGATAAAAGTCTGGTTTGGAATTCGGATTTAGTGGAAACCCTCGAACTACAAAACCTTTTAGGCAACGCGGTCAGCACCATAAAAAGCGCCCATAACAGGAAAGAGTCGCGCGGCGCACACGCCCGAGAAGACTTTCCCGATCGCCTTGACGATGAATGGATGAAACACACGCTAACCTGGATCGATGAACAGAACAATTTGACCTTTGACTATCGACCCGTTCACAACTATACCCTGACTGATGAAGTAGAATACGTACCACCTAAAAAGCGTGTTTACTAGAGCTCGGTTACCTTAAGGAAACGTTATGGCTGAATTTAGATTGCCCCTGAAATCCCGAGTCAAATCCGGGAAAAAATGGCCCTTACCCGAAGGGTCTAGCGACAATGTACGCGAGTTCAAAATCTATCGCTGGGATCCCGATAGCGGTGACAATCCACGCTGGGACACCTACCAGGTTGATCTGGACGCCTGTGGTGCGATGGTGCTGGATGCATTGCTGTGGATCAAAAACACTGTTGACAGAACCCTCACCTTACGCAGATCCTGTCGCGAAGGAATTTGCGGGTCTTGCGCCATGAATATCGACGGTGGCAACACCCTCGCCTGCACCCAACCAATCGCCGACGTTAAAGGCCAAATTAAAATATCTCCGCTGCCGCATATGCAGGTGGTAAAAGACCTAGTTCCTGATTTAACCACTTTCTATGAACAATACGCTTCAGTAGAGCCATGGCTCAAGTCGAATGACCCGGATCCGGTTAACGAAGAACGTTTGCAAACTATCGAAAACCGCGAACAACTCGACGGTCATTATGAGTGCATACTTTGTGCCTGCTGCTCAACCTCCTGCCCGAGCTACTGGTGGAATGGCGATGTGTATCTTGGACCGGCAGCATTGCTACAAGCGCACAGATGGATCGTGGATAGCCGCGATGATGCCACCAAGGACCGACTAGCTGATCTTGAAGATTCGTTTAAATTGTATCGTTGTCACACCATTATGAACTGCACCCGCACTTGCCCGAAAGGACTCAACCCGGCAGAAGCAATCGCGGACATCAAACGTAGAATTGCACTGCCCTGAACATGGCTGAAAATATCGCCAAACTAAAGTGGCGATGCCGCCGGGGCATGAAAGAGCTGGATGTATTGCTCAACAAATACCTCGAAGGCCAATATAGTGGCGCGAGCGAATACGAGCAAAACACCTTCCATCTTTTGCTTGAACAAGAAGACCCGCACCTTTACGCGTGGTTTCTCGGTCGCAGCAAATCAGAAAACGAAGATTTACAGGCATTGGTCGAAAAAATCGGTCAATCTGCTAACTAGGCGCTACCCTTTTTTGTGCGAGTTTCAAAAAGATTTCAGCGCCAGATTAAGCTCAAACAGATTGGGTCAGAGGGCCAACAAGCGCTACAAGATGCGCACGTTTTGATTGTGGGTCTTGGCGGACTTGGGTCAACGGTCGCAATGCAACTTGGCGCTGGTGGTGTCGGCACCCTAACCCTGAATGATTTTGACTGCGTTGAGGAAAGTAACTTGCACAGGCAAATTATTCATCGCGAAAATCAATTGGGCGAGCTTAAAACGCACTCTGCAAAGTTAGCCCTGCATGGCCTGAATTCAAAGTGCAATATCCTAACGCTCGACTATCAATTAGAAAACCAGGAACTCGTCGAGGTCGTTGATAAAGCAGATGCAGTGCTTGATTGTAGCGACAATCTCGCCACGCGACATGCCATCAATAATGCCTGTGTGACAACCTCAACACCGTTAGTTTTTGGCGCAGCAGTCCGGCTTGAGGGTCAAGTTGCATGCTTTAACCTGAACAAAAACTCACCCTGCCTTAATTGCATTTACAGTGATGATACGGCCACAACCGATGATTGTGCGCATGAGGGAGTACTAGGAACGGTACCGAACATTGTTGGCGGGATGCAGGCGTTAGCCGCGCAGCTGATTATTACGTCCAACGCTAAAGATCTGGATCAGAAACTCATGCTCTTTGATGCTCTGAGCATGCAATGGCGTACAATACGCGTAAGCAAAAACCCTAACTGCGTAGTTTGCGCTAACTAGTTTAAACAAACATTAATCTTCGGCGACCTGCAAAACCAGCCCAGCCATTTCATCTGTCATTTCAATCTGGCAACTCAAGCGGCTACGTTCATTTGACGAGTCTTCAAATTCGAGCATCTCAGCTTCAAGGTCATTTGGCTTGCCGACAACTTCAATCCAATCTTCATGGACGTGCACATGACAAGTCGCACAAGAGCAACCACCACCACAATCCGCGTCTATTCCATCAACATCTGAATCGGTCGCCGCTTCCATCAAGCTACGTCCGATGGACGCATCAACATCAATATTCTCACCATCTCTAGTGATAAAAGTTACTAAAGGCATATTATCTCTCTATTTGACCAAGGTTTGCGTGCAAAACAGTACCGTTAATAACAGCATTCTTTGCACAGAAATATAATGTGGTGGCGATTTCTTCAGTTTCAATCAATCGGCCAAAAGCCACATTTCTCGTAATGTCCGCAACTACCGCCTGATCATCACCAATATGCCCCCTAAGCATTTCAGTGTCAGTAAAACCAGGACAAACACAAGCTGTATGTATGCCTTTGCCAGCCGTATCCTGACATGTAGCACGCATCAAACCGACTACTGCGTGTTTGCTAGTGACATAAGAACACGCGCCCGGTACGGCCTTCTCGCTCAAGGTCGAGCCAACATACAACACGCTAGAACCGCCCTTCATTAGCGGCATAACTAACTGATTAAGTTGAGACGGCGCTACAACATTAACCTGTAAGGATTGTCGAAACTCATGATCATTAACGGAATCCAGTGAATCTGAATAGTGTAACGCCGCGTTATGCACTAGAACGATCTCCCGTGCATTTTCTATTAAACCGCGTAAGGGTTCACCGTGTTTTCTTGGCCAATCGAAGTCAGTAAGGTCAATGGCCAGATTTTTGATTGAAACATTTTTACTACCTGCCAACTCCAGAGGACTACGAGAAACATTAATAACATCGTATCCTTCAGCTACAAATTTCGCCGCGGTTGCTTTGCCAATTCCACGACTCGCGCCGGTAATAACCAGTAATTTATTCATAGTGGCGCCATTCTACCTCGTTAGAATTACGCTTACTACCGTGATTTATATTATGAATTGTTGATTTATTCGAGATTAACCCTATCCCCGTAAAATTGCGTTATTAATGCGTATTCAGTCACGATCAATAGTTTGTATGTGATCGTTATAAACGGTAGCATTCATGCTAACTTACCAGCTCAAACTCGGCAGCAACACATGCATCCAGTCCGAATAATTACCTTCGTTATATCCTTCGCAATTGCGATATTTGTTTTAATGGAGCCGCCATTTTTAGGTGCGCCAAACGGCGTTGCCGGATACGACATTATTATTTTACTAGGCGTCGCGGTTTTAGTAGCAAGTTGCTTTTTACCGGTAAAACTAAACGCCTCCTTGCTAATGATTGCGATAAGCTCGCTGTTTACTTTAATGATAGCGGAGATCGGCGCCAGAGCACTGTTTAGCGCCAAATACTACCCGCCTTTCGCATTTCATAAGCAGCATATGTTCTCACCGGTTGCCGGCGTTGATGGCGAGTTTCAACACACGCCAGGTAATGGCGGCGAGATCGTTAAATTTAAAATTAATAAGGCGGGCTTTCGAGGCGAAGAATTATTAGCACCCGGTGAGGCATTGCGTGTCGCGGTTTATGGTGATTCTTTTGTTCAATCGCTTTTCACCCCATTGGAAAAAACCCTTGTTGAACGCCTGGAACACTACCTGACTGAAAAACTCTCTCGCCCAGTCGAAGTCGTCAATGCTGGAGTTGCATCTTACGGACCTGATCAAGTAATCGAAAAGCTACGTGAGGAAATACCGCAGCTACGGCCCGACTTGATTCTGCTGGGTGTTTTTAGTGGAAATGACTTCGGCGATATCGTAAGAAACAAAATGTATCGCTTAGACGAGCACGGCGAGCTACTCAAGAACGAATATACTTTAGATCCGAATCTTAGAAAAAATCTCGAGATCAATAGAAAAGAATCGATCATAAAACGCATATTACGCCGCTTAAAGAGTCGGATTGCACCCAGCGAATCTTCGGGTGCGGAAAACATGTCTCCGGAACAGTTGATAGACCTATTCCTTAACACTAATCTGGATGAGTACGAGAATTATGTTATACAGGGCGACAATACTGTGCGTAACATATGGGTGGATTACTATAATGCTGATATGAGCATCTACCCCGACCGCAAGTCCACTAAGTATAAAGCACAGCTCATGGAGAAAATTCTGGGCGAGATTAATAACATCGCTAAGCAGGAAAATACCCCTTTAGCGATGTTTTTTATTCCGCACCCAATGGACGTAATCGGTGAGCACTCTAGCGGAAGAATCGACCGAAAAAAATATCCTGATTATCTAGGTAGCCATCCTACTGATTTGCTAACAGCAAGCGCGACCAAGCTAAAAATACCACACTTAAATCTGTTTAATACTTTTGCAAAAAACCAGCCAGCGATGCTATACCTCATCGATAAAGATGACCACTGGAATTCAACCGGCCAGGATTTAGCAGCATCCACACTGTCAACATTCCTGATCCAACGCCAGCTTGTTAATTAGAATAGTAGTACGCTCGACCTGCAACACCTCTATTGAAGGTTGGCCTGCAAATAGGCTGAAAGATGTTGCACAGCTTTAGTAGCGGATTTCTGATCCAACAGTAAACTGATCCCGATTTCGCCGAGCTCAGGCAAACCTGCATTAGAAATTATGTTTAGCGTATCCGGTACGGTGTTACGCGCCAAGACTGTAATTCCCAACCCTTCCTGAATAGCTGCTTCAATGCCGCTAAGATCTGGAATCGTGTAAACAATTTTACTTTTCACCTTCGCTTGGTTTAGCGTCTTTAAGGCGCGGCTACGGTACATACAACCCTGAGGCGCGACAATTAGCGGAATGATATCCGCAGAGAAATTCATCATTTTATCTTTACCCACCCAGACCAGATCATCGTGCTTGACCAAATCAGAAGATTTTTTATATGGCTTCTCCTGCAAGGTCAAAACAAGATCATAGCGTTTGTTTTGAAATTGTTTTTGTAGCGCAATGCTTAGCTCAGACCCTACTTCGACACTAACATCCGGATATTGCCGTGAAAACCTTCCGATGATTCTAGGCATCAAAGTTGCTGCAAACTCACTCGGCAACCCTAATCGAACTCGTCCTGCGATATTTTGTTCAGAGAAATAAGCAACGGCTTCATCATTGAGCTCGAGAATTTTTAATGCATAGTCGAACAAAACAAGACCCGAATCTGTTAGCTCAAACTTTTGTCGACTGCGGTGGAACAGGCGTTGTTCCAGCAACACCTCCAGTCGCTTAATTTGCAGACTGACCGCTGGTTGAGTTCGACCCAAAACATCTGCGGCACGACTAATACCACCATACTCTTTTACAGCAACGAAACTACGCAACAGATCGGTCGGCAAATTGCTAAATCCACTCATAAATTTAGTAAATACAATAATTACTATTATTAATTTCTTTTATTCTAACATAGCGCTTAAAATACGTATGTACTTCGAAAGTGAGTCCCCATGAGCGTAACAAACAAAACGCCGCTGTTTGACTTACATAAGCAACTAGGCGCCCGCATGGTCGAATTTGCGGGGTATTCGATGCCACTACAATACAAAAACGGTATTAAAGCGGAACATCTGCATACTCGCATTGCAGCAGGCCTTTTCGACGTTTCCCACATGGGCCAGATCTTTATTTCCGGTTCAGATAGTGCCAGTGCTTTGGAGCACCTTATACCTGTAGATTTGGAAACGCTGGCAATCGACCAACAGAAATACGGTTTACTACTCAATTCCGAAGGAGGTATTCTAGACGACCTCATTATTACCAGACGCTCATCAGAGAGCTTTTCCTTAGTGGTTAATGCAGGTCGCAAACAATCCGATATCGAGCACTTGCGTCAGCATCTGTCAAAGAATATTGAACTAGAACATCAAACCGACTTAGCACTACTCGCCTTGCAAGGACCTGCCGCTCACAAGGTTATAGAATCTGAAATACCAAATCTGGATAAATTAACCTTTATGCATGCTATGCCGGCAAATCTATTTGGTTATCCATGCCGGGTTGCCAGATGTGGCTACACCGGAGAAGATGGATTTGAAATCTCGATAGAAAAACAATCGGCCCGTGCTGTAGCAGAAAAATTGCTAGAACACGCCGCAGTCGAACCCATTGGCTTGGGTGCTAGAGACTCGCTACGATTAGAAGCAGGCCTATGTTTATATGGTCATGATATAGATGCTTCAACTACTGCTATCGAGGCTGGCTTAAAGTGGTCCATTAGCAAAACCAGAAGACCGGGAGAGCCTAAAGCCGGCGGTTATCCGGGCGCGGAAGTTATTGCGTCGCAAATCGAATCGGGCCCGGAAAAAGTGCGGGTTGGCATCCTTATTGAAGGACGTGCACCGGCTCGTGAAGGCGCCCTTATTTTAAATGTCGATACCGGGGCAGCAATCGGAAAAGTCAC
>CAZUMV010000072.1:0-11951 GCA_964621435.1 uncultured Thiotrichales bacterium
ATGATTTCTACCGTACGGCGCTTTTAACCGGCCTTCAGGAGCAAGAAAAAATCGGCCTCAATTCAGTCAAGCTCGGCGCATCAGCGAGTACTGACACCCATATGTCTATAGCGGGCGCGACTCGTGAAGACCAATGGCGTGGTCATATCCATTCCGAATGGAACAAGACCGGAAGATTGCTTGACGACACTTTAATTCCGAGTGGTAAAGAAGGTAACCCGGGCGGCCTTACTGGTGTCTGGGCTACTGAAAATTCTCGTGACGCCATTTTTGATGCCATGAAGCAACGCGAAGTTTTTGGCACCTCTGGTACACGTATTCAACCGCGTTTCTTTGCTGGCTGGGATCTTCCTGAAAATTTATGCGACACCAACAATATGCTTGAACAAGCCTATGCAAACGGCGTACCGATGGGTTCGGATATGCCCGAATCGCGAAATGCGGACGCAGCGCCGGTATTCTTGTTAGCAGCACTCGCTGATCCGGCTGACTATGCCGCGCCATTACAAAAACTACAGCTAATCAAAGGCTGGGTAGACGCAGCTGGACAAGCACATAACAAAGTGTTTGATGTCGCGGGCGACGCGCAAACCAGCGCGGGTGTTGACCTCGAAACCGGAGAGCGCTTTGGCGAAGGACACAGCTCACTTTGTGCAACTTTCACCGACCCCGAGTTTAACCCAAGCGAAAATGCTTACTACTATATGCGCGCTGTCGAAAACCCCAGCCCGAGATGGAGCCTGCTCGATTGTCTAGATTATAGTGATGAAGAGCGTCCGGACGTCTGCGACGGAGCAAGGATTTCAACGGCGATCAACGAACAAGCCTGGACCTCACCGATCTGGTACTCAAGGCCAGATGACGGGCGCAACTAATTCTAATTCAAAGCACAGGAGTACTACTTGACCGAACAACCAGAGTTACTTAAAGACCAGGTCGCGATTGTGACTGGGGCAGCCCGTGGAATTGGTAAAGCGATTTGCAAGGATTTTATAGCGTGTGGCGCTACCGTAGTCGCTACAGATATTCTCGCCGAAGAACTGATACAGACCGCCTCGGAGTTAGGCAATCAGGTGATTGCCAAAACCCACGATGTTAGCAGTGCCGAAGATTGGAAACGCGTTGTAGAAGAAACCATGTCAGAGTTTGGGCGAATCGATATCTTGATCAATAATGCCGGCATTCTTACGATGTCGACGATTGAAGACATGCCTCTCGATTTATTCCGGAAGATGTTTGATATTAATGTCACCGGCGCATTTCTCGGCATGCAAGGCGTTATTCCTCACATGAAAAAAGCCGGCTATGGTGCAATCGTCAATTTTTCATCGACTGCCGCAATCCTGCCGAACAACGCTACCGGCGTTTACGGCGCCAGCAAGTATGCCTTGCGCGGTCTAACCCGATCAGGCGCTTTAGAGCTAGGTCCATTTGGTATCCGTGTTAACAGCATTCATCCGGGTGGGGTCAACACGCCGATGACTAACCCCGACAACTCACCGGTAGAGGAAGTGAATCAACGTTATCAGTTTGTACCACAACAGCGTGGTTGTGAGCCCTCGGAGATTGCAGCTAGCGTACGCTTTCTGGCCTCGGAACATGGCTCTTACTGTAACGGTACCGAGTTAGTGGTCGACGGCGGCATGACTGCCGGACTGTATTTTCCTAACTTACCCGGAGCACCGGAATACTGATGGGTGAACGCACATTAAAACTGGATCCGGTCACGATTGACGCCCCCGCTGAAGTCGCCTGGAATATTCTCACTGATCTTGAAAATTACCCGGACTGGAACCCGTTTACCGTTCGTGCCGATTCGAATCTGGTCATTGGTGAACCGGTTGTCCTGCACATTCCGCGCGGCGGCAAAATAACGAAACAGACTATGGTGCTGGAAATTTTAGAGCCACCGCGGGTAATCGCCTGGCGCATGCCAAAACTACTACATCGCTCCATCTTGTCAGCCTATCGGGTACAAACGATCACTTCTCTAAACGAGAACCAATGTACCTATGACACCAGCGATACTTTTAGCGGCTTAGCCGCCGGCGCCATCGCCAAAGCGACCGGTGACTGGGTAGAAGACAACTTTGCCAAACTCGGTGCTGCACTGAAGGAACGTGCCGAACAGCGGCAGAAAATTTGAATCGGAAAACTGGAGCGAAGATGAAATCAATCTATTCTCATAGCATAAGAATTTTGCAACCATCCGCTAATATCTTTAGCATTGCGCTGCTCTTAATATTAACTTGCGCATCAGGTTGCGCCCAGAACTTAGCTCAGGACTTTGCGAACGTGGAAGATTGTCAATTACATATATTATTAACTAACGATGACGGCTGGGATAAACCCGGCATTCAAATCGTGCGTAAAGGTTTGCTACAAGCGGGTCACCGCGTGACCACGGTAGCACCACTAACACAACAAAGTGGACGCGGTGGCGCGCTTAATACTCACGCGGGGGTGGAAGTCTCGGTTATTGAGCAATCTGACAATATCTGGACTGTCGATGGTACGCCCACTGACAGCGTGCTTGCGGCACTGAATGTAATTTTGGCAGACAATCTGCCTGATCTGGTCGTTTCCGGCGCTAATTTTGGGCCGAACATTGCCCAACAGGCTGCGCATAGCTCGGGAACGGTAGGCGCAGCATTGGCGGCGCATTTTCTTGGTTACCCCGCTATCGCCTTGAGCACCGGTCTGGATGTAACAGAACGCGAATCGACACCACCTTTTCCGAGCACCATTGAAGCTTTTTCAACCACCGCCGAGATTGCGGTTGGCCTGATTACAAGATTAACTGCGCAATCCGGTTGTGCTGAAAAAATATCAAGTGATTTTGTTTTGAATGTAAACGTTCCCGTACCTGCGTCTGCAATTAAAGGTATACGAGTAACACCGCTCTCAAAAGACGGTCTGTTCAGCTTCAGCTGGAATAAAAACTCCGAGACTGGTGCGATCAGCCCGGGTTTTGTTATGCACGACATAAACACTGAAAACCCGAGCAACGACGCCGAGTTTTTCGCTGCGGGGTATGTCACCGTTACGCCGATCAATGGCGATAAGACCGTCAATAGTAACAGCATGAAAAACCCTGGCATGCTTGAAAATCTTGATCAATTACTGCTGCAAAACTAAACACGACGCACGGATCCCGACATGACCTTACTAAAAGGCAAGCATGGCATGGTTACCGGTGGCGGCAGCGGTATCGGACGCGCCACCAGTTTAAAATTTGCCGCCGAAGGCGCTAATGTTCTGGTGGTGGACATCAATGCCGAGGCCGGCAACAAAACCGTAGAGCAAATAAAAACTAATGGTGGGCATGCGGTTTTTGTGCGAGCCGATGTCGGCGTCGAAGATGATATCGCTAATGCCGTAGAAGTCGGCGTTAGAGAATTTGGTGGTCTCAATATTGCTTCCAACAATGCCGCCCTTTCCGCTGGCAGCGCGCTACTCGCCGATGCCAGCGCCGCGGACTTTGAAAAAACGTATCAGATCACCTTACACAGTGTTTTCTTTTGTATGAAATATCAGATTCCAGCGATGATTGATGCAGGCGGTGGTGCGATCGTCAATATTGGGTCGCGTGCGGCCGACAGCCCAAACCTGATGATGTCTGCTTACGACTCAGCCAAAGCCGCCGTCAATGGTTTAACCCGATCCGCAGCAAAAGAATATGCAGCGCAAGGTATACGGGTTAATTGTGTCAATCCGGGCGTGGTGCTAACCGAGGGCGTTGAAAAGTTTTTAGCGACCAACGAAAAACACGAAGCCCGCTTCAAGCGTGGAATTGCCATGAACCGTTTAGCGCAACCTGACGAACTTGCGGAAGCCATTGTTTGGTTATGCTCGGACCGGTCGTCATACATCACTGGCCAATCGCTGAATGTTGATGGCGGGATGCTTTCCTAGCCCGGTCTACTTCGGAAAAGCCGAGTTTGATCATCATCCGATCCTTTTCGTCAAATAAATACTTATTCTCCTCAAACGATCGAATGCTCTGATCAAATCGGTCTTTCCCTCAAGAGGACAGGCCCTCGCTACGACCGCGCACATCCGACAGAATACTTAAAAACCGTTCAGCTCAGCAAAGCGGCGACGGTGGTACACACTATCACCCCACAGACTTCTCAATACCCGCGCTCGTTTATAATAAAGACCGATATCCAATTCATCAGTAATGCCAATGCCACCGTGCATTTGAATCGCTTCACTAGTAACTAATTTGGCGGTGTCGTTGGCGAGGGCCTTGGCATGGCTTACCGCGATCGCCGCATCTTTGCGCCCGGACTCAAGCGCGTCTAGCGCATCAAAAATAACTGACTTCAATAATTCCATAGCGCTGTAAGCATGCGCCATACGATGCTGCAAGGATTGAAAGCTGCCGATCTTTTGTCCGAATTGTTCGCGCTCTGACAAATAAGTAAGCGTGCGGTCAAAGCTTGCAAGACTGCAACCATATAACTCACAGGCAGCAAGTAGTGCACCCACATCGCAACTATGCGCAACGCCGTCCTCTCCTTCCCCGTTCCAGCGCATACAATTGTCTGTCGTTACCGCAACACCATTCAAGCTGATGTCGGCATAATTGTGCGAGTCAATGAGGCTGACAGATTGACGCTCGAGATGTTCTGCAGCGGTATCGACCACGAATAACCGAGTCTGCGCTGACGCCGACTGATCCGAGTCAATTTTTGCCGTTACCAGTAAATGGTCAGCATGATCAGCTAACGCGACAGCCTTTTTATTGCCGGTCAACAGCCAGCCGTCATTAGATTTAACCGCTGTGCAAGCAAGCACAACATTATCGTGTCGATCAGATTCTTGATGCGCAAATGAAACCAATGATGAGTCCGCTGCGATCGCTTTGATTAGTGCATCTCGGCGCTCGGATACTTCACATTGCAACAACGCACTTACTGCCACCCCAGCAGAACTACTTAACGGTGATAAAGCTAACTGCTTGCCTAGCTCAACAACAATCAAACCCAAGCCGGTGAGACCAAATTCCAAACCATCTAGATCTTCAGGCACCAAAATAGCGGGCCAGCCAAACTCAACCATCTTTTGCCAGGTCTGATCATTGTAAGCACTACCCGCATCGCGCAGCGCCCGAAACTCAGAAACCGGCGAATGCGTTTTAAGAAAGTCTGCTGCGGTATCTCGCAACAAGCGTTGATCTTGATTGAGAACCAATGACATGGTTATTGTTTCGGCATACCAAGCACGCGCTTGGCAATAATATTGAGTTGCACTTCATTGGTACCGCCAGCAATCGTTAATGCTTTGTTAAACAACATATCTCTGGTGGCTTTTAGTTCATGTTCGGTAAACGCATCATCCTGCCAGCCTAGCCCGCGGATACCTGCCATATCTGCTACCAGTTCATCTTTTTGCTGCACTGCCGAGGTGCCTAAATATTTCATAATCAACGGCACATTTGGATCCATCTGCTTAGCGAGTGCTTCCTGATGACTGCGATAGCCGGTTAAACCTATGGCGCGCATATGCATTTCATATTGCGCTACTTGGTCTCTATATAACGGATCTGCAATCTGCCCCTGCTGATTAGCGCCCAGATACTGCTTGGCCAACTCTGGGATGGGGATTGGACTACGAAGCATATCGCCACCCAATTCGGACATCATTTTGCGCTCGTGCTTGAGTAGTGACTTAGCGATTTTCCAACCGCCATTGATATCACCAATCAAGTTGTCTTTTGGCACCCGCACGTCATCAAAAAATATCTGGGCAAATTCAGACTCACCACTAATCAACTTGATCGACTCAGCCTTAACGCCCTCGGACTCCATATCAATCAATACGAAACTGATACCAGCTTGATTGGCACCTTCACTACTGGTGCGCACCAGGCAAAATATCCAGTCTGACTCGACTCCAAATGAGGTCCAGATCTTAGTGCCATTGATTAAAAAGTGATCGCCATGATCTTCTGCTTTACATTGCAAGCTAGCCAGATCAGAGCCAGCGCCAGGTTCGCTGTAACCCTGACACCAACGAATTTCACCACGCGCAATTTTGGGTAGGTGTTCGGCTTTTTGTTCATCAGTGCCAAACTCCAGCAAGGCCGGCCCTAACATGGCAATACCTTGATCAGTAAGCGGCGGACGACACCGTAAGCGCGCCATCTCTTCACGCAAGATCTTTTCCTCTGCACGGTCTAGCCCGGCACCTGCATATTCCGTGGGAAAATCGGGACAGGTCCAACCTTTGTCACGCATTCGCTCGAACCACAGCTGCGCGTCGTCACTTGGAAATGTCTGATTCTTGCCCGGCCAAATAACACCTTCAGGTGTTATCGGCTGGCGTTGTGACTCAGGGCAATTTTGTTCAAGCCACTCGCGTGTTTCTTCCCGGAAGGATTCTAATTGGGCTGACATAGTTACCCTTGCGGAATTGGCATTGAGAAGCCGTCCAATACGGCACGGTAATCGTCATTGAAGTGACTGGCTAAACTATCGTGCAGGCCATCAAGCGTCCATTTCTCTTCACCAGCCGGATTAATATGCGGCGGCAAAACAGTTGGGCGCTGAAGGACATTAACCATATTACCCCAGACGATAAATACTTCACCAGAAATATGAGCTGCCTTTGACGAACTCAGGTAGGACACCAATGGCGCCACATTCTCTGGCGCAAATTGATGAAAACCCTCTTCAGGCGCTTTAAACATTGCCGCACCCGGACCAACCGACGTCATATCTGTTTCGGCGCGTGGCATGATGACATTACAAGTCACACCATAACGGATCATCAGTTGTGCTGCGCCCATAGTCATCGCCACAATACCGGATTTTGCGGAAGCGTAATTCGGCTGCCCAGCCGAGCCATAAATGGCCGCTTCTGACGAGGTACTTATCAAGCGACCATAAACCTCTTCACCAGCCTTGGCCTTGCCGCGCCAATACGCCGTAGCATTGCGCATATTAATAAAGTGTCCACGTAAGTGCACTCTAACGACGCTATCAAACTCTTCATCCGTCATACTGAAAATTGTTTTGTCGCGCAAGAACCCAGCATTGTTAATCATGATATTGAGATCGCCATAGCTAGAAAGGGTTTTCTTCATCAACTCTTCGGCATGACCGCTATCGGCGCAATCTCCCAGCACCACTAAAGCCTCTCCGCCGGCATCACGGATCTCCGCGGCAGTCTGCTCTGCGGCAGCACTGGCATCTGGGAGATCTATATCGTTGATGACTACCTTAGCCCCATGAGCTGCAAGATCCATCGCTTCGACTTTTCCCAAGCCTTTTCCGGCCCCGGTAATAATCGCTACTTTTCCGTCTAACTCACTCATATCATATTCCTATTAGTTTACTTACAGTCGTTCAATGATAGTGCCGGTGCCGACCGCAGAACCACAACACATGGTAATTAGTGCGGTGTTTTTGTCCGCACGCTCAAGCTCATGTAATGCCGTGCAAATCAAGCGTGCACCGGTTGAGCCGACTGGATGACCCAGCGCGATCGCACCGCCATTAACGTTCACTTTATCCATATCAATGTCATACACTTGCGCCCATGACAACACCACCGCCGCAAAGGCCTCATTAACCTCAAACAGATCGATATCATTTTTGTTCATACCCGAACGCTTGAACAAGCGTTCGGTGGCATCAACCGGGCCATCCAATAAATAGTAGGGGTCAGTTCCAACCACGCAATCACTAATGATCCGCGCCCGTGGCTTGAGACCGCGCTTTTTCGCTTCTTCGGCCGTCATCCATAATACTGCGGCGGAACCATCCGATACCTGCGAAGACGTTCCGGGGGTATGCACACCATCATCCATAATTGCGCGCAACTCTGACAGCCCTTCCATTGTTGTGTCTCGCAACCCTTGATCACGGTTTACCGTTTTCGTCTGACCGGTAGGCTTACCTTCTTCATCCAGTATCGGCGCTTCAACGCTTAACACTTCCCGATCAAACCGCCCTTCGTCCCATGCTTGCTTCGCCCTGCTCTGGGAATTAAAACCCAGCTTATCAGTCATCTCTCTGGTTATGCCACGGTTTACCGCGATCCGCTCGGCGTGCGCAAATTGATTCGGGATGGTTTCCCAAGACCATGGTCGGGGCTCATAGAAACCGGGGCCGTTAATAACGTTAGCCCCCATACTCACGCGACTCATTGATTCGACGCCACAGGCAATACCGACATCAAATGAACCACTTTGCAGCATCGATGAAATCATATGATTTGCGGTTTGCGCCGAACCACATTGATTGTCGAGCGTCGTTGCGCCAACGCTGTAGCCTTGATCAAGAGACAACCAGGCGGTGCGGGTTATGTTGCTGGATTGCTCGCCAGCCTGCGTGACGCAACCGCCGGCAATATATTCGATATCCGTATAGTCAACCTCATTACGGTCAACCAAGCCCTTTAGCGAGAGCGCCAACAATTGCGCCGCATGAAAACCATGAAGATCGCCAACCACCGGCTTACCTCGTCCGATCGGTGTTCGCACCGCATCTATTATTACTGCTTCACGCATTAATCCACTCTCCCATAAATTTCTTACATCAGCACCAGCGTTAACTGATACGACAATGCCAGCTTTTCCTGACCCACGACTTTAACCTGTGACTCGAGCAACACTTTGGTCTTATGCTCTTCAACCACAATGTCCATGACCCGGTTGCGGGCATGTATTTCGCTATTGACCGGCACGGCTGCCAAAAACCTGAGCCGGTCAGAACCGTAGTTCATGATATTTTTCCAACCGGTAATTTTTTGCGTGATATCTTCGCCGCATGGCATTTTTGAGAGCAAGCACATAATAAGGAAACCGTGCGCGATAGTGCTTTTGAAGGGGCTTTGTTCGGCGCAGCGCGCCTCGTCAACATGTATCCATAAATCATCACCACTTAAGTCTGCAAAAGTATTGATCATCTCCTGAGTGACCTTGAGCGGCTTACTCCATTCACAAAAATCCTGATCAACAAGCGTTGCCAGAGAATCTTTGTCTTTGTAATCTACGGCTTGCATCGCCCACCCCTGAGTTTACTAAAATACAGTGGGCATAGTTTAATATAATGGATACAAGGAAGCGATATCGATTGCGTATGATATCGCTACTTACTGTTTCGGGCCGCACAATTAAATACTTCAGGCGCCGATTGAACCTTGCCTATCTGTTTAAAGATTGGTGCGAACTCCGGATGACTCAAGTGCTTTCATATGCCCGTTATTTGATGTCTCAAACACGAACGCACCGTTGCCGATGAAAGCGGCGAACAATTAGCTCCCGGTCTATCGCAATTCACCCTCAAGCGCTTCATCCAACATGATAGTTTTGGGCTCGAGGTACGGGAGCAAACCCTTCACGCCCCCCTCACGACCAAGACCTGACTGCCCGAAGCCGCCAAAGGCGATTGCGAAGCTGGCTTTCATACCATTATGGCCGACGGTACCGGTTCGCATTCGCCGCGCAATGTCATACGCCTTGGCGGTATCATTGGTATAAACAGCACCACTTAAGCCATAAGGCGAGTCATTGGCGATTTCAATGGCGTGATCTTCACTATCAAAAGGTATCACGCACAAAACCGGACCGAATATTTCTTCCCGCGCAATGGTCATGCTGTTATCGACATTAGCAAACACGGTCGGCTCCAAATAAAATCCGCTTTTCAGATGTGCAGGCCGTTTACCACCAGTCGCCAACGTTGCACCTTCTTCGATACCGGTTGCAATATAGCGCTCAATCTTTTCCAGTTGCGACTCCATCGTGATTGGCCCCAACTGGCTCTCGGGGTCATAGGGGTCACCGATTTTTATGGCTTCCATCGCTTCGACAAGATACTCAACAAAAACATCATGACGCGAACGAGAAACTATCAAACGCGTCAGCGCAGCACAGTTTTGACCATTAAGCACTGTGATGGCCCCAGCCAGATCTTGCGCCGCCTTTTTCAAGTCGTAATCGTCCAATACAATGGCGGCCGATTTTCCTCCAAGCTCCAATGTCACCCGGGCAATACGATCACTACAAACCGACGCAATGTGCTGCCCGGTCGCTACGCTACCAGTGAAGCTGACCTTGTCAACATTAGCATGCCGGACCAAATGATCCGATGAATCGCGCTCCGCGGGTACCAGACTCATCACACCTGGTGGGAACCCAGCTGCATCCGCACACTCCGCCAGCAGGTAAGCTTCTATCGGCGTTTGCGGGGCAGGTTTCATGATAACAGTACAGCCTGCAAGTAGTGCCGGACCTACCTTGGTTAACATAGACGCCAGCGGTGCATTCCACGGCGCAATTGCTGCAACAACGCCGACCGGCTCATGCGCTAACATGTTGCCGCCGTTCTCGGGCGCGTGCATTTCAATGAAAGGAAAAGAATCGGCTTGCTCAATCGAGCGATCTATTGCGGTGACCGCATATTCAAGCGAGTTATCAGACATGGAGGTAATGACGCCCGTCGACTCTGTCCACGCAGTGGCAAAGTCTCGCGAACGGCGGCGCAATTCTCTGGCGAAAACTTTCAATGTATCAGCTCGCTCGAGCGGCGTCATACGCGGCCATGGTCCGCTCACAAAAGCCTCGTGTGCAGATGCTACCGCGCGATCGATATCGGCATTGTCCGCTTCCGCCGTCTGAAAAACGACCTCTTCTGTAAACGGTGAAACCACCTGCAGAACCCGGTCGGTTGACGGGGTGACCCATGTGCCATCGATATACAACTTGCGAAAATTGCTACTATCGATTTTATCGGCTTGCGATGTCGTATTCATATTCATCGCCTCCTGCGGCGCGTTTAATTTTATTCAGAAACCTGAGCGGCCGCGTTGCGACCGGCAATTTTACCCAGACTTGTGGCAGTCAATAGTCCGTTCCCCGCGATGTAGCCGGAAGCTCCCGCGCCGGAAACGCCGCGCGCAGCACCACCACCAGCAAACAGGTTCGGGAATGCTTCCCCATTTTCTTTCAGCACCCGGGCATCACCATCTACAGTCAAGCCACCTTGGGTATGAAATAAAGCGCCCGTGATTTTAACTGCGTAAAAAGGTGCTTTTAATATTGGCGTTTTTGTGAAGTCTCGCCCGAACTCGTCGACCACTTCGCCGAGCGCACTGGCCCGAACAGCGTTAAACGTCTGCGTCAGGACAGCAACCGGAATTCCAATTTTTCCAGCTAGCGTTTCAATACTATTTGCCTGCACAATCGCACCAGCATCTACTGCGTCTTTAAAATCCTCAAAATCCAACATAAGCTGGTAGAGACGTTGATCGAAAATACTCCATGCAACATGGTCTTGTTGCGCCAGCACCTTTACCGCCTGTTCTGAATAGCCTTTACTCTCGTCCGAAAAACGAAAACCAGAGATATTGATTTGAAAGCCACCTTCCATAATGAGTGGCCAAAGAATTGGAATGCCGTGACCGTAGGCCAATCCACCGTGCCCCTGGTACGCGTCCATATCCGCCAGCCCCGCCCCCAATGCACGTCCCCAGGACACAGCATGACCCTTATTGCCCGGATGACCGTGGAAAGTTGCCTTGGTAATATCCGGCATATACTTTTCTACCATGGTCGGGTTACCAGCAAAACCACAGCAGGCAAGAATCAAAGTCTGGCAGCCAATTTCATCTTTCTCACCGTCCGGCCGGGTAATGCGCACACCCAGCACGGTACTATTTTCATCAACGATCAAGTCCTCCACCAATGCCTGGGTCAGAATGTCAACGCCGTTGTTATTGGCGGCAGCTTCCAGGCTGGCCATAAGCTCTGCACCACTGCGACCAGGCATGCCATACATGCGCATGGCACTATGACCCGGATAGGTGAACCCTCCTAATAGAGTAAGCGCTACACCGTGTTTGTCGCGAAGCCAGCTGATGGTTTCGCCAGACTCCTGTGTTAGCCGATTAACGACCTCTGGGTCAGCTGCGCTTGAGGCTTTACGCTGAATATCAGC
>CAZUMV010000073.1:0-11897 GCA_964621435.1 uncultured Thiotrichales bacterium
CATCTGCAAGCCCATCTTCTTCATCGAAGATAATTGGCGCAATCAGATCTTGTTCCGCAAGACCAGATTGCCGATTACGAAGTGTGCTCAAAGCCGCCGCAGGCCAAGACCACCGCTTCGCGCGCTTCAATTCTCATTGTCTGGCCATCTTTTTCGGCGACCACACCACAGATGCGACCGTTGTCGTCAGTTATTAGCTCTTTCATTTCAGTGTTGAGCCAGAGTGGCAGCTTTTTATCGATCATTGCCAAGCGTAATCTGGCGACCCCGGCACAACCCATAGCAATTTCTCTGGACTGCTTGCTTTTTAAGCGCCAGGGAATATCAAAAAAGTATTTGCCCATCAGCTTCATGGTTAGGCCGCCCCAGCCTTTAAGCCGGCTCACCAAGATGTTGGCTTCAACCTGATTGAAGGCAATTTTGCCGAACATCCACATCATGTGATGCGAAAGCCGTAGTTGCTTCCATTCACTCCCCAGTTTTGAAATGTTGATTTTGGCTGGTTCCATGGAACGGTGCCCGGGTTTGGCGCCGGGATTATCGGAGTAATAGTCCGGATAGTGTTCTAGTGATTCGTAACGTACGTGTTCAGTATTGTGGTGCAAGAAGTCGATTACTTTAGGGCCATTCTCTAGATAGGTATCCAGTAGTAAGTCGGAAACTTCTTTCTCGGGGATAACGCTGCGTAAATAAGCGCGCGCTTCTTCTAAGCTATCTTCCGAGCCCGCTTCTTTAGCGTAGCGATTTTCGGGAATCCATACACCGCCGCCGGAGATCGAACTAGTGCCGCCGTATTGCGTACTTTTCTCTATGGTCAGGACATCTTTGTTGCCCATATCATGACAACAAATAGCAGCCGTCATAGCGCCATTGCCGCTACCAACAACTAAAATGTCGACGCTGTGGTCCCAACTTTCATTTGGGTTAGTCACTAGGACGGTAACTCAAAAGGCTCGAGACCTTCTATCTTCATGCCAGTTTCTCCTAAACGGCGCGCGGTAAATCGACCATCATCTTTAAACGGTTCAACCCGCTCCCAAACTCGGCGGTAACCGGTTTTCTGAATCCGCCAACCATCGTCAGTCAATACGTATGTGTCTTCATAAATAGCTGTGCCACTGGTTTTAACTTCTCGTGCCAAGTCGTAGAAAATGTCATACAAGTACCACAGGCCGGTGGCGGTATTGCCATCAACTGTGATTTCGGGCGTGTGTCCTAAATGGGTCGCAGCTGCATCGGCGTGAAACGATTGCTGTAGAAAACCTAAAACCTGTTCTTTTCCCGCCATCTCTAGATCATAACTGCCACCAATAAAATGGGCGCTGCAATCATCGCTTAGACAGTTTTTCAGCGCAGCCATGTCAGCAGTGTCGATGCCACGGAAATAGCGAGACTTGAGTTGTTTGATTAATTCAATCGCTTCCAGGTCTAGTGCCATGATGTTTCTCCTGATTGTTTTGTCATGTTTGTATGTTAGGCGTCTTGCAGGCTAAGAAAAGCGGGTGGTTCACCACCGCCGTGTACTTCTAATGTGGCACCTGAAACGTAATCCGCTTGTTCAGAGGACAGATATAAACAAGCTTTGGCAATATCATCCGGTTCGGCCATGCGTTGCATCGGCATGCGTTGTTCAATTTTTTTAATGCCGGCTTCACCACCGTAGTGGTCTTGTGAGGATTCAGTTTTCGCTAGTCCGGCAATAATGGTATTAACTCGCACTGCCGGCGCCCACTCTTGCGCCAGTGATCGGCTGACATTAACCAAGCCGGCTTTGGCGGCACCGTAGGCGGCGGTCCCCGGCGAAGGACGAATAGCAGAGACACTGGCGATATTAACGATTGATCCACCACCATCATTTCTGGTCATCGCTACATAGGCTTGTTGGCTTAAGACCATTGGTGCGATCAGGTTCAGCCGAATAATCGCTTCAGTGAAGCGTGGTGATGCCGTGGCTGCATCAACTTCAGGGCTGCCACCCGCGTTGTTGATTAAAATATCAAGCCGACCGGTTTGTTCAATGGCGTAGTCAACCAGTCCCTGAGACTGTTCCACATCGCGCACGTCAGCGGCAAAAAACAGCGCCATATTTTGATTAACTTCGGGTAGCGAATCAGGTTTGTTTCTAGCGCTGACAACAACATTAGCACTAGCTGATAAAAATGCTTTAGTAATGCCCAAGCCAAGCCCACGAGTGCCACCCGTGACGACTACTGTGAGATTTTCGAAAGAAGCAGTCAAAATGAGAATTCGTAGAGTTTATTAAAAAAATTGCTCGATAGCGTATAGTTTACCAGTAATTTTTACCTAATTCGTAAAAAATGCGGCTATTTTCTGCAACCAAAGCGCTACTGAATATATACTTAAGCACATGAAATCTTCGATCGATCCGCGCGATTTTCGCAATGCTTTAGGGCAATTCGCTACCGGTGTTACAGTCATTACTAGTCTGGATCAGCAGGGTGGTGCGGTTGGCGTTACCGCCTCCAGTTTTAACTCCGTATCTATTGATCCGCCATTGGTACTTTGGTCGTTAGCTAAAGATTCAAATTCACTACAAGCATTCCAGTCCTGCGGCTACTTTTGTGTGCATGTGTTAGGGGCTAGCCAAGAAGATATTTCTCAACGTTTTGCATCTCGGGGTGTAGACAAGTTTGCTGACATTGATTGGCAAGCAGGTGAGGGTGGCGTGCCTTTACTGTCAGAGTTTGCGGCGCAGTTTCAATGCAAAACCACCTATCAATACGAAGGTGGTGATCATGTTATTTTTGTTGGTGAAGTGTTGTCTTATGAGAAAACCGATGAGCCGCCTCTGGTATTTCACCGTGGCCGCTATGCGCTGGCAAAAAACAAAGCCAGTGACCAAAAGCCAGGTGAGGCAGTTGATCTTGCGGCTGGCAGATTTGATGATAATTTTTTTCTGTATCTTCTTTCGCGAGCGCACTATCAATCTTCAGCAAAGCTGCGGGGCGTGTGGGAACAGGCTGGCTTAAATCATAGTCAATATTTGAGTCTTACCATGCTGGGTATGTCTAGTGGGCTTTCCTGGCAGGATTTGCATGATCGTATCGAACACACCGGGCATGCGCCGGATTTAAGTACCATGCGCGAGATGCAGCAACTTGGTTTGATTACGGAAACCTTAGATGGCCACCAGTTTGCTATCACGGTGAAAGGGCGGGAATTGTACTTGGCGCTACTGGCGGTTTCAAAAACGCTTGAAGAAGAATTGCTCCAAGATTTTTCTGCGGCCGAAGTTGACGATGTCAGAGCGTTTTTGCAGCGTTTTATCGCTAAGTCCAACCCCGGTATTCCGGATTTATGGCAAGATCAGGCATGAAAACCATCAACAGTAAGCCTATGTCGGAAAAGACTCCAGCCAAAAACAGATCAGCAGGGCGTTTGGGAAGGACGCCGTCGATTGATCAAGACTCAATCAGAGCAGCAATTTGTAAAGTAGGCGCGGCTGGCGAAGTGTCCATGCAGCGGGTCGCCAAAGAACTAGGTGTAAATGTCACGACCCTCTATAGGCACACCGGCGGGCTCGATGGGGTTAAGCGTATTTATGCTTCCCATCTTTCTGATCAGTTAGGTGCAACGCCTTCACCAGTCGGGCTGGAATGGCGTGACTGGCTGCTTGAGTTAGCACGCTTTTATCGGCACGCTTTATCATCAAATCCGGACATGTTTCGTTTTGCGCAAGCAGCACTAGATCCACACTTTGTGCGGCTTGAACAAGCGACCAAGATATTGACCAAATTCGGTTTCGATGCCCGAGCTGCAGTACGTGCGCATGCATTTTTAGTCAACAATGTGGTGGGTTACGTGCAACAAGAGCTACAAACCGAAGCGGAAATTGCCGGTGGATCAGCGCCGACTTACGCGCGGTTATCAGAAACATTGCAACAAGGGTCAAAGCACTTACCAGTGCTAAGTGATCTACAGCTTGATGATGCTGATCTGGATGTAGATACAAATTTCGAATATTTTATTAACTACGCCGTCAACGGGATCGCTGCACAGGCCGGCGCGCCCGATTAATGGTATTTAATTGAGAGGAGAAACGAATATGGCATTGACAGCAGATTTCAAAATCGGGGAATACACGTTCCCACGCGGTTGGTTCATGATCGCAGAAGCGAATGAATTGGATGAAGCGCCAAAGGCAATCCGATTTTTTGGTAAGGACTTTGCGCTCTATCGCGGTGAAAGCGGTCGGGTGGTGATGTTGGACGCCTATTGTTCTCACATGGGTACGCATTTAACCGCGTCGACCAGTGCTTCAATCGTGATTAATAATGAACAGCTGGAAGGCGATTCAATCCGTTGTCCGTATCATGGCTGGCGCTATAACCACAAAGGGGAAGTCGACGATATTCCTTACTTTGACGGGCCCTGTCCAAAAGCCGGTAACCTGACCTCTTACCCGGTCGTTGAAGCGATGGGCGCGATTTTTACCTGGCATGATGAAGAGGGCAATGAGCCGACCTTCGACCTACCCTTATTGGATGAGTGGGCCGATCCGCAGTGGGTTAATGGTGCCTATGATCATTTAGGAGAACTGGAAATGCACCCGGTAGAAATACTCGACAATATGGCGGATGCTTTCCATTTAGGGCCAACGCATGGTGCGCCATGCGAGTATTTTGAAAACGAATTTAAAGACCATGTCTTTATTCAACGACAAGGTGGTTTTCATCGCATGTATCAGGCCTACTTGACCACGCTCACTTGGTATACGGGGCCGGGTATGCTGTTATCAAAGCAAAAGTTTGGTGATGCTAATGGTTATGAGTTTATCTTCAATACGCCAATCGATGATGGTGTAGTTAAAGTCTGGCACAACAATTTGGCTAAGGCGCCGAGTGCTTCACCGAGCGAAGAAGACGTCGCCAACGCCAAGATGGCGCAGGAAGGCGCGCTCGCTGCATTCGCGCAGGATTTTGAGATTTGGCGCAATAAAAAACCGGCGTTGAATATCATGGCGACTAAGGTTGAGGGTAACTTCAAGAAAGGACGTATTTGGCACCAGCAGTTTTATAACTCACACAAAGATGTTGATAGCTATACCTCTCGTATCAATGGTAAGCACCATATGAGTAGTTTTGAGCTGCCAGGCGAGGCAGCGCAAGAACTAGAGTCCGCCTAGGCAATCTAAAACCATGGACAAATCTTCCGAAAGCGGGTCGCAGGTACAGTTCCGCACCTGTCATCTATGCGAGACCATGTGCGGGATTGCGGTTGAGTATCAAGGTGATGAAATACTCTCGATTAAGGGTGACCCAGATAATGTCTTGAGCAAGGGTAATATCTGTGCCAAAGCCGTTGGTTTGCAGGATATACATACCGATCCGGATCGATTAAAAAAACCGATTAAAAAGGTTGATGGTGAATGGCAAGAAATCAGCTGGAATGATGCTTTTGAAGAAGTCGCCGAGCAGCTCGCCAAGATTCAAATCGAGCACGGCAATAATGCGGTGGCCATGTATCACGGCCGCAGTGTTGCTCACAACATCGGCTCGCTGCTGATGGTGCACCCGCTGCGCCAGCTATTTAAAACCAATAATGTCTACACCGGTTCAACGGTTGATCAGCAGCCGCACAACTTCACTTGGTACTTTATGTTTGGGCATCAGTTTCTAGCGACTATCCCAAACCTTGATCGTACCGATTATTATTTAATGCTGGGTACCAATCCAAAAGTATCCAACGGTGCGCAAATGGCTACCGGCGCTAATACCTACAAAAAGCTCAATAAAATTCGAGAGCGTGGTGGCAAAGTGGTGTTAATTGATCCGCGGCGTACCGAGTCCGCTGAATATTGCACTGAGCACCATTTCATCAAGCCGGCGACGGATGCCTTGTTTTTAATCGGCATCATTAAAACCATATTTGCGCGCGGCTTGGCAACACCCGGGCGCCTCGAAGCACATATCAAAAATTGGCATAAGCTGGAGCCAGCGTTGGAGGAATTTGAGCTGCCGCAGATTGCAGAGATTACCGGTATTGACGCCACCGAAATAGAGCGTATAGCAGTCGAGCTTGCTTCCGCGGACTCTGCTATCTGTTATGGCCGGACTGGTTTGTCTATGCAAACTTTCGGCGGCTTGTGTAATTGGCTGATGATGGTTATCAATGTTATTACCGGCAACATGGATGAGCCTGGCGGCATGATGTTTGCGCTGCCGGCTATAGATGTATTAGAGGGTGTTGAAGGAGCTCAAGGTAGTTACGATACTTTTCGAAGCAGGGTACAAGGGCGCAAAGAGTTTGCTCAGGAGCTGCCCGTATCGATATTAGCCGAAGAGATCATGACGCCCGGTGAGGGAAAAATAAGAGGATTTATCGCGACCGCAGGAAATGGCGCCTTGACCATGCCGAACGGCAAGTTGTTTGAGGAAGCGATGGACCAGTTGGACTTTATGGTAGCGATTGATCCGTATCTGAATGAAACCACTCGGCATGCGGATATTATTTTGCCACCGGTTGGGCCTTTTGAAAAAAGTCACTATGACTTGTTCTACCATACCTATGACACCATAAACTGGGCGACCTACCATCCGCCATTATTCAAGCCGGAAAGGCCAGGCTATACGGACTTCGAAATTGTTGGTGAAATGCTTAGAAGGTTTTCGGTCAAGCGCGCAACCACGCCGCTGAAAAAATTTAAAGCTTGGTCTTTTGGAAAGTTATCCAAACTAATTAGCGTAGAGTTTATTTTGGATATGGGTCTGCGCTTTGGTCCCTATGGTGCCAAACTAAACCCGTTTAAAGATGGTTTGAGTTTAAAGAAGCTAAAAGCAAATCCACACGGGGTATTTTTAGGTGAGCCGAAACAGTGTTTTCCGGAACGTCTATTTACCAAAGATAAGAAAATAGATCTGGTACCCGAGATATTTTTAAGCGATTTGCCGCGCTTGAAAGAGCGCTGGTTGGATGGCAATTCTGGCTACGATGAAAGCGAATACGATCTGATTATTATCAGCCGCTTGACGCAAAGAACCTTAGGTTGGATGCATCATAGTGAGCGATTGGTGAAAGGTAAGCCCACTTGTACATTATTGGTTCATCCAGATGATGCACAGCAACGTGGCGTTGAAGATGGTGACATAGTCGCTATCACTTCAGCTGCTGGTAGTATCGAAGCACCGGTCGTTATTTCCGATAGTGTCATGCCCGGCGTGGTCTGTTTGCCGCACGCCTGGGGCCACAATCGGCCGGGTACCAGACAGCGGGTTGCGAATGCGCATCCGGGCGCTAGTTTGAATGACATCACCAATGAAAAGGTCATGGATGAGTTAACGGGAAACGCCGTAGTGCATGGTGTCCCAGTCAATATTATGCCAATAAAACAATCGGTTAGTGCGGTCACATCATGAAAATACTAAAGTGGTTTTTTGTCATCTTACTACTGCTAGTGGTACTGTTTTTTGTCCGGCAATGCATGAACGACAATGATGTGCCAGTGGCGTTTGGGGATTCGGTTGCCGCGCAGCCGCTGCCGGCGTTGCCGGTGCCGCAGCATCCACTTCTGGCGGAAGGACAGCGTAGCGGTATGCACGCCGGTTCGCATAATAGTGATGTCAGCTTTTATGCTGGTCCTCTTGGTAACAATACCGTAACTAAGCACCGAAAGTTTAGTGCTTTGCTTGGCGTAACGCCGAATATTTCCTTTGATAGCAAAGGGCGTTTAATCACGGTGAGCATGCAATTTAACGGCATTGAATTGCATCTGCTGGATGCCGACACTTTGGAAACTTTGGCTGAGTATCAAATGCCGAAAAAATCCAGTCGAGATAATAGTGGCGGTGGTTACTTTCATCTTGATAAACACGACCGCCCGATTTTGGCACCAAATGATAATTCCATCAAAATACTAGATGTGGTTGAGGATGAGCAAGGTATTCGCTGGCAAGTAGTTGAGAGCTATGAGCTTGGTGACCTACTGCCAGAAGGTGCCAACATTCATGATGTGATGCCAGACTGGCAGGGTAACTTGTGGTTTGTCACCACCGGCAATGTGTTGGGCTATCGCCATCCTTCCACTGGTGAGTTTTATCTCGCCAATCTGGAGTTGCCAGAAGAGACCATTCAAAACTCATTTGCGGTAGCTGCAGATGGCGTTTATGTGATTTCTGATCACGCTTTGTACCGGTTCGATATTGATCCTGAGTCGGGCGCACCCATAGCAACTTGGCGTGAACCCTATGAGCGCGGCACCGAACATAAGCCGGGCATGCTTGCGCATGGTTCCGGTACATCGCCAACACTGATTGGCGATGATTTAATCGGCATTGTTGATGACGCAAGCCCGCGCGCGCATATTTTGGTTTACCAGCGATTGCCCGACCATCAAGGCTCGCGGCTGGTGTGTAAAGAGCCTATTTTCAAAACAGGCCAAAGTGCGACGGAAAACTCTTTAATGGTCTACGGCAATTCAATGATTGTGCAAAACGATTATGGGCATGTTTACACCGGTAATGCGCTGCAAACCGCGCCGGGCGTAACCAGGGTAGATATGAATGAGGCGCGCGATGGCTGTACAACGGTTTGGGAAAGTCAGATTGTATCGCAGTCGCTACCACGACTCTCAACCGCAACCGGATTGGTTTACTTTTACACCTTCGCCAAACCGTACCCCGATGCCGGTACCGGCGGTTGGTATCTCACTGCGCTGGATTTTGAAAGCGGCGAAAAAGTCTTTGATCGTTTGATTGGCAAAGGCTCTGGCGGCATTACCGATGCCTTGTCCAGTTTCACTGCTCCGGTCGTGCTAGGGCCGAACGGCGGCGCCTATGTGGGCATTAGAACCGGGTTGGTGTACGCGCGCGACGAACCAGCAGGCAATAATTGAGGCGCTTAACTAAAAGCGTCAAGCGCCTGTTTGGCGATATCTGCTCCCCATTCTTGTAAAAAGTGTCCGCCGTCTTCGATTATCAACGGTGGAGGGCAGTTTTTAATCAAGGTATGTAAGTGACGCATAGCCGGTTCGCCGAGTACCGGATCCTGCGCACCGATCGCCATTAGACTTTTACCTTGCCATTCAGATTGCCACCAGCTTCGGGCGGTACGGGAAATATCAGCACCCGCATCATCATAATGTTCAGGTACTAATTCAGGAAATTTGCGCACGCCGGCTTTATAGTTTTGATCGGGAAAAGGGGCGGCGTAGGCATTCGCTTCTTCCGCGCTTAGTATTGAAGTCGAGCGCTGCATTAGTCCTGCCACATCAAGGTCAGGCTGACTCTTGACAAAGCTACGCCAAGCGATGAAACCATCACCAAGCGGAATATCGCCGGTACCCAATGCGGTATTCATAACCAGTAGTGCTTTATAATGGTCTGGGTTTTCCATAGGTAGTGTTAAGCCTAATAGTCCCCCCCAATCCTGACAAACTAGGGCGATATTTTTTAGCTGCAAGTCTTCAACCAATGCCAGTAGCATGTTGCGATGCATTTCAAATGTGTAAAAATCATCGTCATCGGGCTTATCAGATTTACCAAACCCAATTAGATCGGGCGCAATTACGCGGTGTCCTGCGGCGGTAAAAACCGGGATCATTTTGCGGTATAGATAGCTCCAGCTGGGTTCGCCGTGCAAGCACAACCAGGTTAGTGGTGCATCTTTTGGCCCCTCATCAAGATAGTGGATGCGACAGTTTTGGTAGGCCGGGTTTCCTTCCAGGTAATTTGCTGCATAGTCGAAATCTGGCAGTGATTCGAATCTTTCTTCTGGGGTTCTTAATATTTTCATGGCTGTCTCGAGAGGGCTTAAAATTATTGGATTACTAATTACCTGGGAGTTCTAAATCGCGGATGGGGTTTGTACCGTCCCATCCTGCGCTGCTGGCTTTAATCATATCGAACAATCCCTGTAGTTGCGGATTGCTTTCCATAAGTTCAAACCAGATAGAAGGCCCGCGTAAATACGTGTAGTTGCCACGCTCGCCTTGTTCAATGATACAACTCGCCTGCAAACCGGCTTGTTCTGCGAGTTCAATCGAGTCTTTCATATTGTTGGTAGTAAATTGTACATGGTGGAGGCCCCATAAACCTGCTTCAGCATGCGCACGGTAGGGCGAGGGTGTTTTACATAACGGCTGAATGATTTCCAGTTGTAAGTCGCCCTGATACGCGAGCGCGACATCAATTTTAAACTCGACCGACTTGCCTTCCATCATTGCCGGTAGGGATACTTCTCGCATTGCCGTCCATGGTCCGACGCCAGTGGTATCGGTCCAGAAGCGGGCAGTGCTTTCAAGATCATCGGTGACATAGGCAAGCTGGGTGATGGCGCCAAATAATGGATGGTCGGTCATTAAAACCACTCGTCGCGCATGTCTGCCGCACTTTGATCATTCTCTAACAACGTTGTCGCCCACTTAGATGTTCGCGATAATTCCCGCTGGTAAAAGTATCGAGCCGATTGCCATTTACCTTGCACAAACTGTTCTGATTGTTTGCTGGCGCCAGTAGCTTCAAGGATACGTAGGTGCATCCACGCCATAACGATGTGACCAGCGTAATCAAGATATAAAGTTGCATTGGCTAGGCCGGTATTGGCGTCGGAGTTAACGGCAGTTGTCAGCGCCTCCGATACTTGCTGGAACTCATCAACAACCTCACTTAGCCTGGCGGTAAAATATGCTGCCTCATTCACGTCTTGCATGGCGCTAATGGTTAGCTGGATTTCTGCGCACAACAATTTCAGTCCCTGACCACCGAGCATTCTGACTTTTCGGCTGAGAAAATCCAAGCCCTGAATGCCGTGGGTGCCTTCATGGATAGGATTGAGGCGGTTATCACGGTAATGTCTTTCAATAGGGTAGTCACGCGTATAGCCTGCGCCGCCAAGCACTTGCAGCGCATTCTTGTTCGCTTCTAGACAAAATTCAGAGGGCCAGGACTTGGTGATAGGCGTTAGCATCTCCAACAATAATTTTGCCTTGTCGACTGCGTCCTTATTTTCACTGCTATTGGCAACATCAACCAGTTTGGCGCAGTAAAACCCTAGCGCTAGGGCGGGCTCCACCGCCGCTTTTTGTGCTACCAACAAACGTCGAATATCGGCATGCTCAATAATTGGTACCGGTTTTGAACTAGGGTCTTTATCAGTGGGGTGCCTGCCTTGTGGCCGTTCACGTGCATAAGCAAGCGACGCTTGATAACCGGCTTGGCCCAAGGCAGTCGCGCCGAGCCCGACAAATATTCTCGCTTCATTCATCATGTGGAACATGTAGCTGAGCCCGTGATGCTCGCTGCCCACCAAATAGCCAATGCAATCATCCTGTTCGCCAAAGTTGAGGGCGCAGTTGGTAATGCCGCGATAACCCATTTTATGGTTCAAGCCGGCCAGTGAAACATCGTTGGCGGGACCGCGGCTGCCATCTTCATTAAGGCGGTATTTCGGCACAATGAATAACGAGATCCCTTTTACGCCAGCGGGCCCGCCAGGGATCTTGGCCATGACTAAATGGACAATGTTTTCACTGAGTTCGTGATCACCGCAGGAAATCCACATTTTACGCCCTGAAATTCTGTAACTGCCGTCAGCATGTGGCGTCGCCGAAGTCGTGATGTCGGTTAAAGAGGATCCGGCGTGGGGTTCTGATAAGCACATGGTAGCGAAAAACCGTCCTTCTACCATCGGTGCTAGATAACGTTGCTGTTGTTCTTCACTCGCGAATTTTGCCAGCAAGCGACCGGCCGCACTGGTGAGCAGTCCGTACCCGGTGTAAGAAACGTTGGCGCTGGCAAGGATAAAAAAGAGTGCCTGGATAATAGATTCCGGTAAGCCGGCGCCGCCGTGTTCTGGATCAAAACAAGCATTTACAAAACCCGCTTCAATATAGGCGTCTATCGCAGTTTGTGCTTCAGGGATCAGCACGACTTTGCCGTCGA
>CAZUMV010000074.1:0-11693 GCA_964621435.1 uncultured Thiotrichales bacterium
TTGGTAATGATTTTCGATATCGATGTCCGCCTTGGTTTGGAACGGGTAAGCGAGCGCGGTGCCAAGGACCGTTTCGAAGAAGAACAAATTGAATTTTTCGAACGGGTGCGTCACGGATATCTTGAGCGTGCGAAAGCGTCGCCTGCTGCATACGCTGTGCTTGATGCGGCACTTGATAGAGCCGAAGTCACGACCGAAGTAAGGAAAGTGCTGCAAGTCATTATAGACCAGTGGTCGCATGCAAAATGATTCCATATTCGTGGCAACAAAAGCAACTTGCGGTTTTACTGAGTTTACAGAAACAAAATCGCTTACCACATGCTTTGATTTTTTCCGGGCCAAAAGGTACGGGTAAGGCCAAGTTTGTCCGATGGTTCGCGGAGCTCCTCATGTGCACCGAAAACCAAGCGAAAGCATGCGGTAATTGCCAGAACTGCATCTTGGTCAAAACTGATTCTCATCCTGATTTTCGCAATGTTTCCATTCTCACAGATACAAAAACCGGCAAACAAAAAAAAGAGATTGGTATTGACCAAATCCGTGACCTTATTCAGTTTGTTAGTTTGAGCCAGTCGGGCACCGGCTATAAAGTTGTTGTGCTTTCGCCTGCCGATTCGCTGAACATCTCTTCAGCTAATAGCTTGTTGAAGTTACTTGAAGAGCCGCAGGGGCGCACAATAATTCTTCTGGTAGCGAATCAGGCCGAAAAATTACCGGCTACTATTCGTAGCCGCTGCCAAAATATCAATATGCCCTTGCCGGGCAAAGCGGAAGCGCTGGCCTGGTTGAACGAGCAAGAGGACTTTAGCGGTAATGCGGAGAGTGTATTGAAATTAGCACAAGGTGCTCCGTTAGCCGCCCTCGACCTTGCCGATGAGCTAGCGGAAAGCGATGTTGATTATAATAGCGTCATAACAGATTGTTTGAACTTGATGTTTAACCGTCGTCCCGGCGTGCTGGAAGCCAGTCAATCATGGCAACACTGCCCCATCAATGGGCTTATTGAATGGCAGTTAAGTTTGAGCCGTGACTTAATCCGGCTGATAAACGGGGTACCAAAACGCTATTATGAGAACCAGGACAAATATGAAGCCTTGCAGAAGGTCCGTGATCGTTTAAACTTGTCCAAAGTTCTTGTTTTATATGACTATTTAACCGAAATCTATGGTAAAACAGACGCTCCGTTAAGAGCGGAAACTTTTCGTGAGCAACTTGCGCTGCGCTGGAAGCAAAGCTTATAACCGAATTAGGAACACATTATGGCAAGTGGACAGGGAATTTTAACCCTTGCAATCAAAGACAAATCGTCTTTGTATACATCATATATTCCGTTTGTTAAAAACGGTGGCTTATTTATCCGGACCACTCGTAGTTACAATCTGGGTGATGAGTTATTCATGTTGTTAACCTTGTTGGAAGACCCGGAAAAGTTACCAGTCGCAGGCAAAGTCGTTTGGATTACGCCAAAGGGTGCCGCCGGCTCTAGATCACCGGGTATCGGTGTGCAGTTTAGTGATCAAGATAATGGCGAGACACGCAAAAAAATTGAGACCTTGTTGGGTGGCGCACTGTCCACTGACCGACCTACTCAAACCATGTAACTTGTTCCAGCAAGGAAAGATCTTCGGGCCGATCGATGTCCTGCAACGGTGTTAATAATTCATAACTAATCTCTTCTCTGCGAGCTTTTTCCAGCACGTTTTTCAGCACCGTGTTCTGTCCCCAATCCACATCAGTAAAAATTTTTTCTAATAAACCTTTGTTGGCGCACGCAACTAAAACAAAACCACCATCTTGAGCCGGGCCGAACACCAGTTGACTGGACCTTAACATGTTAAAGGCACGGTCTAGATAGTCTTGGGAAATAAAGGGGCAGTCGCTGCCCATAACTAATACACGCTGATACTTTTGCAGCATACTTTCAGCGGCGTCAATCATACGTTCACCCAGATCGCCGGATGATTGCATGTTAAGTTGAAGATCATGCGAATCTGCATAAGACGCGAACAATGGGTGCTTGACTCCAGGCGTACCATAAAGGTGAGTTTTTGCGCTGCGATAAGCACAGGCTATCTTAATTGACTGAATAAGTAGCTTCTTATAAAGCGTCAGAGTCTCGGTCGGTGAGAGTGCCGCGGCAAGACGTGATTTTACCGTGCCACGGACAGGTTCTCGTGCAAATAATATGATGCACTGATCGATTTTACTCATTGCTCTCTCGGGCGACGACGAACGGCCTGTAAACTCGCGTGGAGGGTCATACTAACTTCTCAATCTCGCGTTGATGTAGTGCAAAGTACTGTGTAACAGTTTGTAATATGGTATGACCATAGAATCGAAAAAACGTACCTAAATTGTTATCAGATCTCATGCCATTGCTGCGTATTATTGGACCGTTGGTCCTGTTTATATGCTTTTTGCCTTATTTGGTTTCACGCGTTAAACAGCGTGACGATCCGGTACAGGTCAAATTAAATAAGAAGCTGGATTCGTCAGTATATCATTTAAATAAGGATGTCGAGATCAGGACCAAAGAGCAAAGCGTTAAAATCAAATACGTCATCACGTCCAAATTCGGTATTTTTGCAATTCAGGTGAGACCCTTTGTCGGACTCGTAGAAGGACAAGCTAATCATGTCATGTGGACCAGCAAGCGTCTGGGCAAAACGCAACGTTTTTCAAACCCTCTAAATAGTAATAGAGATGCAGTCTCGGTACTGCGATCTCGTTATGACTTTGCGCCAAGTATTTATCACTCATTAGTAATTTTTAAAGGTAAGGGAAAGT
This sequence comes from uncultured Thiotrichales bacterium, assembly GCA_964621435.1. Classification (GTDB taxonomy): domain Bacteria; phylum Pseudomonadota; class Gammaproteobacteria; order CAZUMV01; family CAZUMV01; genus CALIRD01. The sequence goes on from CAZUMV010000074.1 coordinate 2,788, forward strand.
TTGCGGGTACTATGCCGAATAACGTCCGCACCCAAAGTGATTTTATTGAATATATCCTGAGTAAAGATACGGAGTTAATGGAAGAAGCTGATGTTATGCGCGTCCATAAGCAAATAAGTGCAGGAGAAATCCCGAATACCCTGAAAACATATTCGCAATACCTGGATCACGCAAAAGAATTGGTGGATGAATATTCGGTGCGTGACAAGAATGTAGCTCCGGATGAGAAAAATGTTCGAAACGGTGAGCGACCCAGTGGGCGTAAGAAAGTCGTGAGCACCAAAAAGATTGAAGCGACAAGAAAGCCAAAGCGGATCGCTGCGATCAAGAAAAAAGCCAAGCCGGTCAAGAGCGTAAAAATGAAGCCGATTGCGAAAAAGCGTGTTCGAAAAAAAGTTGCAAGTTTAAAGCGTTTGAAAGGCGTTGTTAAACCAGGTAGTAATTAATTAGCGCTAGCCTTGTTGATATTTTTTCGCCAGTTGTTCGGGACTGGATCCCAGGAAATATTGTAGTCGCAGGCGCCACATTAAAAAAATTGTTTTGTAGACGCCGTTATTGTCCCAACGACGCGAGGATGTAATGACAGTGCTGTTTAAGGAATAGGGTTTACAGTGGCGACGCAAGCGCTTACTGATTTCTACATCTTCCATGATCGGGATGTCAGGGAAACCATTGATGCGCGTGTAGAGGTCTTTACAAATAACCAGCACCATGTCTCCGGTGATAACCGAGGTCACGCGGCTACGGAAATTCATCATGCTTGCGATTATTCGATATATTGTTTTTGAGCGGCCTAATGAAACCTTGAAATAAGCCCATTTTTTCGCAGGTACAGTAGTAAGTTTTTGTACGAAGTCTTTTGGGACTTTGGTGTCAGCATGGAGAAACGCCAGAGTATCACCACTAGCGCATTGCGCGCCAAGGTTCATTTGAGTTGCTCTGCCTTGAGGCGCATGCTTGACCATAACGCCAGCTTTCCCGGACAATAAGCTTAAAGTGCGGTCTGAGCTGCCGCCATCTACCACGATGATCTCGATTCGCTCGTTTTGGATCTTTAGCGTATCTATCAGCTGCTCTATACAGTGTTCTTCGTTGAGCGTTGGAACAATGATGCTGATCGATCGATCTTCAGGCATTGATTAATTTAGCGATCCACCGCAACTACTACCTTGACCAGCGGTGCATCCGTAACAGTGTTCGGCAACCCTTATGGGGTGATCTGCCAAATCAGAGTCCAGTAGATCTCGTAAATGCAATTGTGAGTCGTTTTCAATGGGCAGGTCTAGCATCTGATTAAAATCACAATCGTAAATATCACCATTGTAGTCAACGCTTACAATCTCGCGGCACATCACACTATCAAGGTTTTGTTCGAGATAGGCATCGCGTAGCAGATTCATGTATTCATGAAATTGACCTCGGGAAACGAGGGTGCTGCCAAAGCGGGAAATAGGCATGTTCGTGATAGTGAATAGATCGTCAAAGACAATGTTAAAATTCTCTTTCAGATGCTTTTTGTAATCTGATTTGAGTTCCATTTGCGACGGCGGCAAGTGCGGGCCGATCGGATTGTAAACCAGATTAAGACTTAAATCCGTATCCGGATCTCCATATCCAAGTGCATTGAGCATCTGCAGGCCGGCAATGCTTGCCTGGAATACACCGTTGCCGCGTTGTTCATCAACGTTGTCCTCGGTGTAGCAAGGTAGGGACGCAACTACTTCCACTTGTTGTGCTGCCAAAAATTCAGCCAAATCTTCTTGATTGGGTTCAGAAAGAATGGTGAGGTTGCAGCGGTCAATTACCTTAATACCCATCTCACGAGCAGCGACTACCAAGCGTCGAAAATGCACATTCAACTCGGGCGCGCCACCGGTAAGATCTAGAGTCGTAATATTTCTTTCGCGCAAGACATCTATGACCAGATCAATGGTTTCATCGTCCATTTGCTCTTTACGATTTGGGCCCGCGTTGACATGGCAATGCAGACAAGTTTGGTTACAGGTGTAGCCGAGATTCACCTGCAAGGTGTTAATCGTTTGACGCGCAATCTGCGGAAAATTGCTTTTCTCCAACAGTGGTAACATTTTATGCATGACTTTTGTCTTTCTTGCTGATGAATCGAGTTAAGACGAGCATACCCGCGACGAGTGCCAAGCCTGCTATGAGGTACTTTAGCCATGGCGCATCATCGGCAGAAAAAGCCAGTCCAAAGGTGTGCCCGAAGAAAGTATACGCAGCGGTCGCCGGTGCCATACATAATAAGCTGGTAACAACACATTGTACGAATGGAATTTTGCTTAGGCCCAGAGCGTAGTTGAGTATGTTAAAAGGGAAAATCGGAACTAGTCTGAAAAAAGCGACGGCGCGCCATCCTTCATTGTCAATGCGATCCAATATTTTACCGAGTCCCGCCCCGGCTTTTGATCGAATCCAGCCCCCATCGGTGTAGCGGGCGATCATAAACGCGATAGAAGCTCCTATGGTAGCACCGGTCAGATTATACAGCGTGCCGGCCACCGGACCGAATAAAAACCCGCCTAGCAGCGTTAAAATCGTCGCTGGCAAAAATAATACGGTAGAAAAAATGTATAAAGCGATAAAAACTAGCGGACCGAGAATGCCGGCATTTTCGACCCACATTTGCAGCGTATCAACTTGAAGTTTATCGCGATTCAGAAAGGCGGTTACAACAAGGGCAACCATAATGACTAAAATAATGATTCTACTTGGCTTCATAATTTTTATTACCAGATTAGTTCTTAAGCTCAGTGCTTGGCGATTATACGCTACTCTAGGCTCCACAGATGCGGAATTATATATGAGCCGCTCATCGGTCCATACTGTGATTTTAAATTAACTTGGCGCACTAAGTTATTCATATTAAAAATTTGAATTCGATTGCGCGCTGGATCTAAGAAAAAACACGAGTTTTGTTGAGGCTCTGCGGTGTTCTACGCTCAATACCTATGTGATAATTGGGGTCAACTAATGACAATCGGAGCTGGCTACCGTGGATGAAGACAAGAAGAAAGCGCTGACTGCAGCGCTAGGGCAAATCGAAAGACAGTTTGGTAAAGGCTCGGTGATGGTCATGGGTGACAAGAGTACCCGGCCCGAAGTCGGCACAATCTCTACCGGCTCACTGGGAATTGATATTGCGTTGGGTATTGGTGGTCTGCCCAAGGGACGGGTGGTTGAAATATATGGTCCTGAGTCCTCTGGTAAAACAACGCTGTCACTGCAAGTGGTCGCAGAGTGTCAAAAACAGGGTGGTACAGCGGCATTTATCGATGCGGAGCACGCGCTGGACCCGGATTATGCGGATAAAATCGGCGTAAATGTAGATGATTTATTGGTGTCGCAACCGGATACGGGTGAGCAAGCGCTGGAAATCACGGATATGCTGGTTCGCTCTGGCTCGGTTGACATCGTAGTTGTGGATTCTGTGGCGGCGCTAACGCCCAAGGCGGAGATAGAGGGTGATATGGGTGATCATCATATGGGCTTGCAGGCGCGTCTGATGTCGCAAGCGCTGCGCAAACTTACTGCGAATATCAAGCGATCTAATACCCTGGTTATATTCATCAACCAAATTCGAATGAAGATAGGTGTCATGTTTGGCAGTCCCGAGACGACTACGGGCGGTAATGCCCTGAAGTTCTATTCTTCAGTACGCATGGATATTCGCCGAATTGGTGCAATCAAGAAAGGTGACGAGATCACCGGTAACCAAACCCGCGTTAAAATCGTCAAGAACAAAATGGCGCCGCCATTCAGGCAGGCTGAATTCGAAATTCTGTATGGCGAGGGAATCTCGCGTTTAGGCGAGATTATTGACATGGGCGTTAAGGAAGGCTTAATTGACAAGGCTGGCGCCTGGTATAGCTATCAAGGTGAGAGAATAGGTCAAGGTAAAGAGAAAGTTCGAGCTTATCTTAAAGAAAACAGTCACATAGCAGAAGAAGTTGAAGCTGTTTTACGCGCCAAGTTCCTTGATCTTGCTGATCCTGAGGTAACCGAAGAGACACCCGAAGAGGTTGCCGGGTCGGACGCTGAAGCCCCGAAAGAGACGAAAGAGAGTAAGCCCAAGAGCAAAGCGAAAGCTGATTAAACTGCTTTCGGGCAGTACAATTGGACATGGAGTGTCGACATAAGGCAATGGATCTACTGGCAAGACGGGAACATGCCCGTCTTGAACTCGAGCAGAAGCTTAGTAAGCGCGAATATAATGATGCCGAGATAAAGCAAACTCTGGATCGACTAGAAAATCAGGGTTTGTTATCCAATGAACGTTTCACAGAGCTTTACACACGCATGCGTATTAATAAGGGTTTTGGACCGTTAAAAATTGCGGCCGAACTTCGTGTGCGTGGAGTAGCGGATGATATGGCGCATGCAGCTTTGGTAGAATATCAAGATGCGTGGTTCGAGCTGGCTAGAACGCAGCATCTAAAAAAATTTAAAGGCCTTCCAGATGATTTTAATGATCGCGCGCGCCAAATGCGGTTCTTGCAGGGACGTGGCTTTAGTAATGAGCATATACGAAAAGTTTTAGAGTAATACGGTAACTTAACGAATGACAACAACCGCAGAATTGCGAAAAATGTTTCTGGATTATTTTGAACAGCGTGACCACTCAGTGGTTTCGTCAAGCTCATTGGTGCCTGGAAACGATAAAACCTTGTTATTCACCAATGCCGGCATGGTCCAGTTTAAAGATGTTTTTACCGGTGACGAAAAAAAATCTTATGTTCGTGCTACGACTTCGCAACGTTGCGTCCGAGCCGGTGGCAAGCACAATGATCTAGAGAATGTTGGTTATACCGCACGCCACCACACCTTCTTCGAGATGTTGGGGAATTTCAGTTTCGGAGACTATTTTAAAGTTGAAGCGATCGAATTTGCCTGGGAATTCCTGACCGAGGTGGTTGGTCTTCCTAAAGATAAACTCTGGATTACGGTCTTTGAAGAAGATGACGAGGCTGAGGATATTTGGCTTAACAGAATTGGTGTGCCAAAAGAACGGGTCGCCAGGATTGGGGCTAAAGACAATTTTTGGTCGATGGGTGATACCGGTCCTTGCGGTCCTTGTAGTGAGATATTTTATGATCATGGGCCCGATGTGGCGGGCGGTCCGCCAGGTACGCCGGAGGAAGACGGTGACCGGTATATTGAAATCTGGAATCTGGTTTTTATGCAGTTCAACCGTGATGCCGATGGCAATATGGAAGACTTGCCTAGACCCTCTGTAGACACCGGCATGGGGCTGGAGCGGTTGGCAGCAATCTTGCAAGGCAAGCATAACAATTACGAAATAGACCTATTTGAGGACTTGGTTGGCGCCGCAGCGAAAGCGACCGGTTGTCAGGACATGGAGAACAAGTCGCTACGCGTAATTGCTGATCATATTCGATCCTGTGCATTTCTAATAGTAGATGGAGTATTGCCATCTAATGAAGGCCGAGGCTATGTCTTGCGCCGGATTATACGTCGCGCCGCGCGACATGCTCATCAGTTGGGGCAAGCCGAACCCTTTTTCCATACACTGGTTTCCGATCTGGATCGTGTCATGGGGGCAGCATATCCCGAATTGAGTAAGCTTCGTTCCCAGGTTGAGAAGGTCTTACTTAAGGAAGAAGAGCGATTTGCGGAAACCTTGCATAAAGGTATGCAATTATTGCTGCAGGAAATCAAAGCAACCAAGGGCGACACTCTAAGCGGTAATGCCGTATTCAAACTCTATGATACCTATGGTTTTCCTGTTGATCTCACCGCTGACGTTGCACGCGAGCATGATCTGGAGATTGATATTGAGCAGTTTGATCGTGATATGGAAAAACAAAAGGAAATGGCGCGATCCGGAGGCAACTTCGCCGCGGCTGCTTCTGCAAATCTAGATAAAAAAATACAGACAGAGTTTACTGGCTACGACACGACCAAAAGCACAGCAACCATTACAACCCTGCTCAAAAACAACGAATCTGTCGAGACCGCTGACGTTGGCGATGAAATTGTCTTGGTCGCTAATGCGTCGCCGTTTTATGCGGAATCGGGTGGACAAGTAGGTGATACCGGCGAAATTAAGGCCGGTAACGGATTACTGAAGGTCGTCGATACGCAAAAACAAGGTAACGCCTTCTTGCACATGGGTATTGTAAAAGAAGGACGGTTATCGGTGCATGACGAGATTGATTTAAATATCGACGTTATGCGGAGAGATTTGATTGTGCGAAATCATTCAGCAACGCATTTGATGCACGAGGCGCTGCGCGAGGTTCTCGGTGAGCATGTGCAGCAAAAGGGCTCCTTGGTAAACGAGCACCTTACCCGGTTTGATTTTGCTCATTTTGAGCCAATGACGAACGAGCAAATAGAAGCCGTCGAGACCATGGTGAATGAGCAAATTCAGATTAACTCGAAAGCCGAGGTTCGTTTAACAGACATGGAAAGTGCCAAAGCCGCTGGTGCCATGGCGTTGTTCGGCGAAAAATATGGAGATGAGGTCAGAGTGGTGAAGTTGGGTTTTTCAACGGAACTCTGTGGTGGTACCCACGTGCACAATGTTGGCGAGGTCGAGCTTTTTCGCATGGGTAAAGAGACCGGTGTTGCCGCAGGCGTGCGAAGGGTTACTGCATATACCAGTGATGGCGCGTTGCAATCTTACCAGGATGACTTAGGTCGGTGCGCAGAAAACCTAGACCAGGCAATGCAGGGAATAAATGCCAACAAAAGCTCGCTGGAAGAATTGAATGCCAAATTGGATCTGGATGAACCGAGCGAATTACCGGAGGAGGATGTGGCGCCGGGCACTTGTCGAACTCTGGCGGCGAATCTGGTTAGTAATTTCCAAGACAATGGTATCGTCGCCATAGATGCCGCAAAGCAATGTATCTCGGATGCGGAAGCTGCAAATATTTCACTTCAGTCGTTTGCCAAGCAACAGCAAAAAAACCTGCAGCGCTTGCAATCAATGCTGGCGTCGAGCGCTGGTGGAGACCTCTCGAGTGAAGCAGTTGATGTCGGTGGCGTTAAAGTGGTAGCGGCAAATCTGGAGGGTGCTGATCCGAAATCTCTGCGTGATACAGTAGATCAGTTAAAGAATAAATTAGGCACTGCGGCCGTGGTAATCGCTGCTGTCAATGGTTCGAAAGTAAGCTTGTGCGCCGGGGTAACGAAGGCGGAAACAAAGAACATAAAAGCCGGAGAGTTGGTGAATTTTGTAGCGAATCAGATTGGAGGTAAAGGCGGTGGCCGTCCCGATATGGCGCAAGCTGGCGGCGATCAGCCGGAGAATCTTGCGACAGCGTTAGCATCGGTAGCTGATTGGGTGAAAGATCGGGTGCAAAGCTAGTGGCGTTGATCGTACAAAAATATGGCGGTACCTCGGTGGCGAATACAGAGCGAATCAGGAATGTCGCCAAACGGGTCATGCGCTGGAAAGCTAAGGGCGATGATGTTGTGGTGGTGGTGTCGGCGCTCAGCGGCGAAACCAATCGTCTGGTAGATCTGGCTAAAGAAATTTGTGAGCAGCCTGATAAACGTGAAATGGATGTCTTGTTATCTACCGGCGAGCAGGTAACTATTGCATTACTGGCAATGAGTTTAAAAGAAGCAGGACAAGAAGCTCGATCGTATACCGGAAACCAGGTTCGAATTACGACTGATAATGCGCACGGCAAAGCCCGCATTATTAAAATTGATAACGAGAATATACGCGCTGATCTTGATAGTGGCGCGGTCGTTATTGTTGCAGGTTTTCAAGGTGTGGATGAAAGTGGCGCTATTACTACATTAGGGCGTGGTGGTTCTGACACCACAGCGGTCGCTCTGGCGGCTTCACTCGATGCTGACGAATGTCAGATATATACCGATGTTGATGGCGTCTATACCACGGATCCCCGGGTCGTGAGCACTGCGCGCAAGCTAGACAGCATCACTTTTGAAGAAATGCTGGAACTCGCGAGTCTGGGTTCGAAAGTCCTGCAAATTCGCTCAGTAGAATTTGCAGGAAAATACAAAGTGCCGTTACGGGTGCTATCTAGTTTCGAAGACGAGGGTGAAGGTACCCTTATTACAGTTGAGGATAGAAATGTGGAAGATGCAGTCATTGCCGGAATCGCTTTTAGTCGAGATGAGGCACAACTCACCTTAACTGGTGTACCTGATACCCCGGGTGTGGCGTTTAAGATTCTCGGTCCAATTTCCGATGCAAATATCGAGGTTGATATGATCGTGCAAAATATCGGCGCGGATGGCACCACCGATTTTACCTTTACCGTGCATCGCGATGAGTACGAACGCGCCAAAAGCATCTTACAGGACACTGCTAAGACTCTTGGCGCCAGAACCTGCTCGGGTGACAATACAATTGTGAAAGTTTCTTTGGTTGGTGTTGGCATGCGTTCGCACGCAGGTATTGCTAGTACCATGTTTTCTGCGCTTGGAGAAGAGGGCGTAAACATCATTATGATTTCAACTTCGGAAATCAAGATATCAGTGGTTATTGATGAAAAATATTTGGAGCTTGCAGTACGTACCTTACATGATGCGTTTGAATTAGAGAAAGCTTAGTTTCTTAAAAAGATGTAAATGAAAGCACCCAAATTGGGTGCTTTTTTATTGCGAGGAATAATGTGCGAAGGACTAAAAGCGCAGAGTGAACTTGAAAACGCGCCCGGAGAGATAGGCTACGCTCGCCTCGTGGGCGATCTTCGGGGCGTTGCCCCCGCTTTCGCTCTGCTGCAGCGGCCCAAACGCTTAGTCGCGTTTAGTCGAACTACGGAGTTCGAACCAAGTACTCCGCGTTCCCCAAATAAAAAACCACCCGAAAAGAGGGTGGTTCTTTATTTGGCGCGCCCGGAGAGATTCGAACTCCCGACCGCCCGGTTCGTAGCCGGGTACTC
>CAZUMV010000075.1:0-11644 GCA_964621435.1 uncultured Thiotrichales bacterium
GGTGATGGCAGCGGCGGTGATGGCGGTGGCGATGGAAACGGCGGTGATGGCGACGGAGATGGGAACGGCGGTGATGGAGAAGACCAAGCAGGCGCGCCTGCCAGTATCCAGGTAACATCTGGCGATAATCAAAGCGGTGATGCCACCTCTAATTTTGAGCCTTTGGTAGTAGAAGTACGAGATAGCAATGGTGCGCCAGTCTCTGGCGTTGAGGTCGCGTTCGCTCTAACGAGCGGTGACGGCTTTATCAGTGAAGGTCCGGGCGCTGCGACAGGCGCCAGAGAAGTGATCGTCAGTACGGATGAAAACGGTCAGGCTCAAGCAGTTGTGTCGTTAACTTCCAATGCCCCTGCATCAGTTGCAGTTTCGGTTCCGGAATCCAACGCGCCGGGCGTGACGATCAATGTTAATCAAGACGGTGATGAAGTAGGCGCCGTCGATGCAATTGGTGGAGAGAATCAAACTGGTGGCGCAAATGAGACGCTTGAGCCATTTGTTATCCAGGCTTTTCAAGCAAACGGGGCTCCGGCTGAAGGCGCTCAGTTTGAATGGCAGGTTTCTCCGGCTGGCGCCGCAGAAGTTTGTCGAACGCAGGCAAACGGAGCGCAGATATGTGCGCCTGATTCCATTACCACAGCAACGGATCAGAACGGTCAGACGGAGGTGGTCTTAATGTTGTTGACCGACCAACGAGCTGTTTTGACCGCCACACCAGCTGCGGGCGGGCCTTCTACAGTAGTTTTGATCAACGGCGGATTTGCTGCGGGTATCGCCGGACTCAATCTCACCGAACAAGCGGTGACTAATGTATTGAATAATGCTTGTACCGCGCTTTCGGAAGAGGTTGTTGCACTCAGTGCAGAACAACAGGATCTGGTCGATACATGTGGCGGGTTGCTGGAGATGACCGACGAAGAAGCACTCAATATGGTCAGAAGTCTTACCCCGGAAGAAATAGTCGCACAGGCAGATGTTTCGATAAAAATAGCCAATCGGCAAGTGTCCGGTGTTACTAATCGCTTAAACGCGTTACGGACAGGAAGGTCGGGAAGCCTAGACGTTTCCCAGTTGAATTTTAACTATAACGGACAGAACTTAATGTTCTCGCCGTTAGCACAATACCTGATCGACGAAGAAACCAATAAGGGTGGTGCCGGTGGTAATTCAGGACTGACTTCACCTTGGGCATTTTTCCTCAATGGTGACGTTAGTTTCGGCGAGCGAGATCAAACCACTAATGAATCCGGTTTCGATTTTACGATTCCAATCCTGACCGCGGGAATGGATTATCGCGTCGATGCAAATACGATTATCGGAGCGGCTGTAGGATACAGTGAAGCTTCCGCGGACTTTATGTCCAATAGCGGTGATCTGGATGTTGAAAGCTTAGCGCTGTCTTTATACGGTACTTGGTATAAAGGTCAGGGCATCTACGTTGATGGTTTGTTTAAAGTAAGCGCCAATGACTATGATATGTCGCGCAATATCAGTGCTTCACAATCATTGCTTGGTTCAACTGATGGCCTTGAGTATTCGATAAACTTAAGTGCCGGCTATAATGGCTATCGCGGTGCGACTGCGTTCAGCGGCTACGGTCGACTTGGTTATGTTAATCTGGATATCGATTCATATACTGAAACAGCGAGCGACCCGACTGGTGCAGGTGCCGGTTCAGTACTTGCGATCGATGCGCAGCAAACAGATTCATTAACTACTGCTTTGGGTGCTCAGCTTAGTCATAATTTCAGCGGCGAAAAAGGAATATTTATTCCACAGATTCAGCTTGAATGGGAACACCAATTCGCGGACAACGCGCGTGAAATTTCCGGGCAGTTTGTCTTTGATCCAACCAACACCAACTTCAGTGTATTCTCGGGTGATCCTGATCGTGACTATCTCAATCTTAGTGTCGGTTTTTCGGTAATCAGTACGAGCGGAAAATTCGGGTTTATAAATTTCGAAACCAAAATAGATCAGGATGATGTCACTCAAAACACCATAACCGGTGGCATACGTTTTGAATTTTGAGGCCATGTAAATCATAGTCGTCAAAAGCCAGTTAGCGGGATCCTGCATATAGGCGTCACTCCACCGCTACTGGTTTTTCCGGCATTTGCGTATTAATTAGTATTTTTGTGACCATGTCCCGCAATTTACACCGTTTGATATTGATAGCTACAGTTAAAAGATACACTTTGGAGTAATTCCGGAGGGCGATAATGCCTACTACCAAAAATGACAAGAATAAGGTAACTCAAAAAAACATAGAGGATTCGAGTACTGAAATCATGCTGACCGAGCAAGCCAAAGCCGAAGTCGACGCTGCCGTTGTGGAACCACAGTTGAGCAAAACTATACTCGATGAAGCAACTGTCGTTCTTGGTGAGGATTCCGGCCCAGATCTCGATCCGACCGTAGTAGCCGGCGCGGCGTTTGCGGCGACATCACACGAGGATGATCTTACGGTAGTCAATCGTGATCCAGATGAGTTGGACTCGAAGCCGCATGCCGCAATGGAAGACGGGTCTTTTGAGCAATCTCCTAAACTCGGGAGCCTGATAAAAAATAGATTTGCCTTGGTGGATGAAATTGGCAAAGGCGGGATGGGCGTGGTTTACTGCGCTCGAGATTTGCGCAAAGAAGAAGCAGACGACCTCGATTCAAAAATTGCGATAAAACTACTTTCCGAAAAATTTAAAAAACACCCGCTCGCGTTACGCACATTACAACAAGAAAGCAAAAGATCTCAGCAACTCGCGCACCCCAATATTGTTAACGTCTACGATTTTGATCGAGATCAATCCACAGTTTTCATGACCATGGAATTACTCGAAGGGCAGTCGCTTAGCGAGTATATGAATGAGAAGCCAGAGCAGTCGCGGGACTTGAGTGAAGTTGAAGAAATAATACGCGGGTTGGTAGCGGGTCTGGAATATGCCCATGAAAAAGGTATTGTTCATTCCGACTTAAAGCCCGCCAATATTTATCTGACCGAGGGTGGCGTTAAAATTCTGGACTTTGGCATTGCCCGCGCAGTCATTGATGCGGATCCTGATGTTGTTAACTCTACTTTGGACCAGACAGTCACACCAACATTTGGCGTATTAGCGTTTACCCCTCGTTATGCCAGTCTGGAAATAATAAAAAAACTGCCGCCCGATCCGCGTGATGATATTTTTGCGCTGGCGGTAATAACGTATCAATTGTTGTCTGGCATGCATCCGTTTTCAAACCAACCATCTAATAAAGCATATGAAGAAGCTATGGTGCCCGCCCGGATCCCAGGGTTGCCCGAGAAACAGTGGCAAGGTTTATTGCGTGGTTTGGAGCTGGAGCGCGAGTACCGAACCGAAAGCGCACGGGAATTTTTAAAGGAAATATTACCGGCTCGTCGTGAGCCCTGGAAACTTGCGGCCATGAGCATCGCGGTTCTATCCGTTATTTACTTTTCGTATCTATGGTTGAAGCCACCCGAGAACCCGCATATTTTATACAATCCATTGCCCCAGGCAAGTATGTCTGCGCCTGTTCAGGAGCGTGTTAATAATATGCTGGAAGTTGCTGAAGTGCAGTTGCTAAGTGGACGCTTGCTGCAACCGATTGGTGGTAGTGCCCACGACCTATATCTAAATATTCTAGATATAAATCCCTACAACCGAGAGGCAATTGCTGGCATTAAGTTCTTACTCTCGGCTATGGCTGCAGAGGCGGACCGCCTTATTAGCACCGGCGAGCTATCGAATGCAGAGTACTACATAGAAGCAGGTCTAGAGATCGACGAAAAGAATAAACGCCTGCTCGAGCTTCAATCAAAAATCGATTTCATCAAACACAATTGACTATTTTCCTTTACCGGAGCAAACCATGAAAACTATTCAATCATTAATAGTACTAAGCAGCAGTCTACTGATAACGATCTTATGCGGTTGCGCTACAACTCCCGCAGCGACTACTACTACGGCCAAATCCGGTGTTGCTGCGGAAAGTTTGCTAACTGTTGATTGTTTATTGCCGCCGCAAGTTCGAAAACTCGGCACCCAGGCAACATTTATGACCGCGCGTCGACCGATCAAGTCCAGTGCTGCGGAATGCGGCATCCGGGGTGGGGAGTACGTCGCCTACGATCGTGCAAACTATAAAACAGCATTATCGGTATGGCTCGAACAGGCGCAGGCGGGCGATCCAGTCGCGCAAGCTTATGTTGGTGAAATATATGAGAAGGGGTTAGGCCTTACGCCTGATTTTTCCATCGCACGGCAGTGGTATACGAAAGCAGCAGCAGCCGGTAACAGTCGGGCGCAAATTAACCTGGGTAATATATATGAACAGGGTTTGGGTGTTCCGGTAGATAAAGTAACGGCGTTAAACTGGTACCGAAAAGCGTCTGGTTTTAACGATGACATTGACTATGTTAGTACCTTGAATTCGCGTGCCGAAAACCGTGCCGAAGTTATTGCTACACAACGGGCCGTTGATTATGAGCGTCAAATTTCTGATCAAAAAACGCAAATCTCGTCACTACAGCGCTCGCTAAACACGAATGAAGATACACTACAGCAAAAAACTTCAGATCTGACCCAAGCTAACCAGAAACTTGAACGTTTGCGCCGCTTTATAGCGAATAACTCCGCGCAAGGAACCAACAATGTTTCGCAAACGCAAGAGCTCGAAGACCAGCAAATACGGGTAGCACAAATGCGTAGCGAGGTAGAAGCGCTACGTCAGCAGCTGACTCGTCAAATGGCATCTTTAGCCAAACCGGTTATCGAAATATTGTCACCCAAGATGCTCGTCACGCGCGGCAGTACGCCGCCGCAACTGACTCTCAGGTCGGATGGCACGGAGCCAATTTTAAAAGGGCGGATTTTAGCGCCGGCCGGACTGCAGAAGGCATATATAGAAGGTCGTAGATTAACGCCGAATGCAGAAGGTTTGTTTCAAACACCATTGGCTATCGGCGACGAGTTAGTAAAGATGACCATCACTGCGACCGATCGTCGTGGTGAGACTGGCGAATTAACTTTCGTGGTGTTACCGCGTACCAACGATGTCGAGCAGGAGCGTTCCAGGGTTGTTACTCGTGCCGCCAAAAATATTGATTTCGGTCGTTATTATGCGCTCATTATTGGGAACGATGCTTACCAGAGTTACCCGCAGTTGGAAACTCCAGTCAACGATGCGAGTGCGATCGCCAACGTGCTCGAACAAAAATACGGTTTTAGAACTACGGTCGTAACAAATGCAACGCGTGCGGAAATTATCACGGCCATAGACCAGATGAAAAATAAAGTCTCAGAAGAAGACAATCTTTTGATCTATTACGCTGGCCATGGCGAGATTGACCCACGAACGGAACAAGGGTTTTGGTTACCCATTGATGCTGAGCGTAATAACACTGCGCAATGGATTGCCAATAACCGAATATCTGACATGATCAATACCATTAGTGCCCGGCATATTTTGGTCGTTGCCGATTCCTGCTATTCAGGTTCGATGTCAACTGGAGGTATCCCGCAACTTCAGTCTGAACTCAACAGTGACTATATTGATAAGTGGCTTCAAGTAATGAGCAAAACCACATCGCGCACGGTACTGACATCCGGCGGGGTAGAGCCGGTGTTGGATACGGTCGATGGAAAGCACTCAGTATTTGCGCAAGCGTTCCTGAACGAGTTGGAAAGTAACGACGGTGTTATAGATGCGTATCGCATGTACTTGAACGTTTACGACGAAGTTCGTGCGCGCGCCGCGGAAGTGGGTTTCACTCAAGAGCCATCTTATGCGCCAATCAAACATGCCGGACATGGTGGTGGCGAGTTTATACTGGTGGGAAGCTAGTCTAAAGCCCAATAAAAAAGGCCGACTTGAAAGTCGGCCTTGTTCGTTTAATTTTTGTATCTCTTGAAAAGAATGGTCCCCGCAACGCGGAGATATCGTTTTATTGCATTGCGCGAGTTAAATCAAACTCAGCTCTAAAATGTCGATTTTTTCGATTCAATTCATACGCTAAAGAGTTACCTGGATGCAGTTCGAGTGTCCATATATTGGTGACGGAAACCTCCAGATCGTTCGCCTTAAATAGCTCGATACTCTTATTATCAGCCGGGAAGTTCATCTGCCATTTTTCGCCAACCAGTCTTGGCACGGAGTCTATATAGCCGCCGTATTGCGAAACCTTATCTGGGCTGCCATCGGCATGCAGGTGACGGTGACGTAATTCAAGACTTGCAGTATTCCCGGTAATCACCCAGGTTCGGCTGGTGTTTGCGCCAACTGCAAGAGGCATTTCTATATGAGTTGAGGTGAGACATTTGACCGGGCCTAAAACCAATTTCTCTTTTCGCCAGTCTTCGTCTTGTGGATCTGTGCTGACAACGGCTCCGGCGTAGGTGTTTCCACAAAGTGATTCGAAAAGGTTGTTTGGGTATATCGCTTGATGGGCGCAAGCACTCAATAAAATGAAGGTCCCAAGCGATACTTTTGTAAGAGTATCCCCAAAAAGTAGTGTTGAAGTTTTGTTCATTGACTATGGTTTAATATATTGATTGGTATATTTTCTAAAGCTCTCGCAGCCCGCATCACAGTTTCTTTTCACAATCTTTTTGTTGTCGTAATAAGTAAACGTATTATCCGGAAAAACCACGACTGAATTGCTATCCGAAAGTAAATCGACGCCGATAGCCGGTTGTTCTATATTGAACATTGCTAGAATGGTAGGAAACAGGTCCACATGGCTCGCTGTTTGTAAACGATTCTCGTGACTAATGTTAGCATGACAAATTAGTAATGGAACCCTTCTGCCGCCAAATTCGTCTGTTGCATCAAAAACGAAACTAGCGTGATCCGCTGTAATGATTACCACACTTTTGCCGCTGGCAAACAGCTTCTCTTGAGTGTCAAAAATATTTTCGATAGTTTTATCGACTTCGCTGATTGTCCTTAAATAATCGTATTGTAGTTTTGACAGGTCTTCGGGACGTTCTCCGATATGATTTACTACTCGATCGTAGCCTGTAAACGGTCCGTGAGATTGAAAATTGAAAAAGTAGTAGAACGAACGCGTTTGATCACTAATTGCTGATGTCGCTGTTCTTACACCAAAGTCAAGTTCGGATTCATTCGGGTTTGCTAGGAAGGTAGTTGAGACGCTTCGAAGATCCTTATAAAAATAATTCCTACCGTAATATCCGAACTCATTATTATGTGCGAAATAAGATTTTATTTGTTCGTTCTCTAAAATATCGAAAATGGTCTTAATTGAACGGGAATCCGCTTTCCGGATAGACTGGCGTTTGTTGGAAGGAAGTAACCCCGTAATTACACTAAACTCTGCGTCTGCAGATCCACCGATATCTTTGACAGTTGAAAAATTGGAAAAAGACAAACAAGATTGCCGAAGCTTGTTTACGAATGGCATCACTAAATTGCCATTTAAAGTCTTTTCGATTACCTCAAAATCGAGAGACTCAATCTGTAACAAATATACATCTTCCACATTACGTAAATCATGTTGTTCCGGCGTATAGCTATCGTCGAAGTGCAAATGTTTTAATTTTCCCGGAAAGGAAATTGGCGCGCTCAGGTATTCGCTCGACTTGGTTGAAGTATATTCTCTGTAGTTAAAAGCTAAGTGTGTGGCTGGTCCAAACCGGCGAATCATGGTTGCACCTCCGAAACCTGCGGAAGCGGAGGGAGAGCCGTAAGCAAAAGTAGTTGCAGATAAAACCAATAGCGGAGTAATTATTGCTCCCAACAATAAAATAACAAGATTGCTACCAGCCAAAGAAAATGATTTATAGCGACTGATAAATACTGTAATCAGAAGGAATACTAGCCCTACAATTAGAGTAAACGATTCAGCCAATCCGAAAACCTGCCTAAAATAATGTGTCCTTACCTTCACGAGATCACTGGCGCTTTCAGGTGAAAAAAGAAAAATATTGGGAACAAATCTAAAGTATTTAAAATATGAAATAAGGAAGATAAGATAAAAAATAAATGAAATAACAATTCCGATGCTAATGATCCTAACGAGAATTCGTTTTGAGAGACAGAAAGCAAGTGGTAAACCAAGGAATAGAAAATGGCTAGATGCCAATGCGATTCGTATTTTTTGCGCTAACGGCTCTTGGTTAGCTGTTTCGAGAAAAATAGTCGAATAGTAAGTCAGACCGAGTAAATAGGCAGTCAATATCACCAGGATGATTAAAATATGCTGCTTTATGAAATCGATGCAGACAGTCAATCTTTTCATGATCAAGAAACTCATGCGAAGTACTCTCAAGAAAACAGTATACCAATTTATATAATCAATTAAATATATTCGTGTGTATTCTCGCGTATTACAAAGTAATCTGATTTTTTTGTTGTAATCGACCATTGCGGTGATTGAACTTGCTTAGACTATTCCGCATTTAGATATGACTATTCCATTCAAACGAAATATGAATGAAAATGGTTTATCTTGAGTTGATATCTTGCTTGTTGAATGTTTAATGGGCAGGAAGATCGATAGAATGATAGGCCGGTTAGCGCAAAGATCTTTCTTGTCTGCTATTTAATATGCCGCTGTTTATTCAGTAATACACGAACATCGTCACAATCTTTCAACATGGGCGTATCAATTCTTACAGACGACCCTTCGAATCTTGGTTAATCAAATCCATGATCGCTGCTCCTAGGGCGAGATCAGGAACGGCACCAAAGAATTGTTCCCGGTAACGCCCATGACGATCAATGAGGATTAAACTCGGGGTACCTTGTAACTGATATGCGCTCATTGTTTGTGGTAAACGCTGGTCCGATGATCGCGAATCGATGCCAACCGGAAAGGTAATTTTGTATTCATGTAAGAATGCTTCGAGTGCTTCTTTTGAACCTTGCGCCTCGTTATGTTCGAATACGGTATGCAATCCCAATACAGCTACGTCATCTTCTGCGAATGTTTGACGAACCCGTGTTGCTTGCGGAAGCCCATGACTGACGCAGCCTGGGCAAAGCATTTGAAACGCTTCTATTACAACTACTTTGCCTTTCAGATCATTAAGCGAGATCGGTGTCGGGGTGTTGAACCAGTGAGAGGTGGTCAGCGCTGGTGCTACTGTGTTGGTTTTGATCATTGAAGGACTCCGGTATATACAGTATTTTAGCGTAATCCAGAACGTGCAGCATACGAATAAAAAATGCCGTGTTTCGCCATTACGTCGATTAACTAATGAAAATTGAAAATTCACCCGTTGATGATATGAACAATACATTCGTAACTATTGATTCACTCTATTTGGGCAAGGTGCAAAAGTTATGGCCAGACAAAGAACCTTCGGCGATCGCGAAAACCTCTACATCTTCATTGCAGTATCTAACGAAAACCGGTTTCTCGGGTGATCAGCAAGCAGATCTAAGTGTGCACGGTGGTGAAGATAAAGCGGTGCACCACTATGCCGCCGACCATTATCCATATTGGCAATCGATGTACGGTGCTGGTCCGGTTTTTTGCGCAGGAGGATTTGGTGAAAATGTATCAACTACAGGCTTAACCGAGGCGGCAGTATGTATTGGGGATATCTTTAAGCTCGGTGCCGCGACAGTGCAGATCAGTCAGGGTCGCCAACCCTGTTGGAAACTTAACGAGCATACGGCCACGCCGTCTTTGGCTTCTCAGTTTCGCAAAACCGGCAAAACGGGTTGGTACTACCGCGTTCTGGAAGAGGGCGAGGTACGGCAAGGGCAATCCTTACAATTGTTGGAGCGCCCTAATCCCGTCTGGTCAGTTGAGACAGTGACGCGCGCCAGATTGACTCGCAAGATTTCCACCTCAGAGGCCAAAGCACTATCTGAACTTCCGGAACTCGCAAAAGACTGGCGTGATACGTTCGATGAAATGTCTTAGTTAAAGTGCAAAGGCACTTGCTAAGCCTCTATAAAAAACTCGGCGTCAGTAACCGAACCGAGGCAGTGATGAGCTTTATTGTAACGCTGGTTGCAGCTATGGCTCTTCACCGGCCAAAATTTTGGGCAAGAACTTTGGGATTAGGAATGCCCGAATTTTATGCAGTCTTCGTCTGAACGGCATCCATGACCATTTAGATCGAATAGAATGTTTGCTGTATTGGTTAAAGTTAAAAAATCTATCAATTGCAGGTAGCGTTGTCTGCATTTTTTTCGCTACCTGCTCACGTCGATAGGGCAATGCAAAGTCTTCCAGCGAATTATCGGGAGTCCAGTTTGTAAGCGCATCCAGAATGTTATCGCGATCGTATTCGGGCGAATGCACACCTAATTGTCCACAATTAACGCCGGGGTCGAGGTAGTCGGCGAGTGCGCCATTCAAACTGGAGAAAACAAAGCAGCCACTTGCCATCGCTTCGAGCGGCGGCAAGCCAAAGCCTTCGCAAAAACCGAGGTCTTTAAAATACTGGTCCGAGTCATATAGAAAAATCTTGCTACTACGCATGAGGTTGGGGAGATTGTCTGTCCAGTCCTCAAGTAAGTGCACACGACATCGTGACTCCAGCATTGGCATAAGCTTATCCAAAACGTAGGGCGAATTTTTTCTTCTCATAATTAAAATGTCAATGTCCCGAGGTTCAGATCCACTTCTAAAAGCATCCTCAATCACATTGGGTAAGAGATATATCGGATTAGACGGCGCACGAATCGCCCAGTAAGACTGGACATGGCGACTTACCGCTAATACGGGTACATTCACTGGCAACTTAAATCCCCATCCGGTCGAATGCCCGACATAGACTACATTTCGATGCTTGAGGCGTTTTAGTAACATCGCAACATCCGGCCCCCAGTGAATAATGAACATGCACTTGTTCAATTCTTCCTCGTCGCGTCTGAGTACATCGTTTAGGTGGGCGGTTCCAGACTCTGATTCGTTGTACGTCGCAATTTCAACGTCGCAAAATGATCTGGCAATTTCTACAAACCGCTCCTGTGCCAAATGGCCTCCACATTGGTCCTGCAATCTAGGGAATAAGAAAATTAGTTTTCGCATCTTCAGACTTCTTATTGAATATTGCTTAATTGCCACAGGATCGAGACAGGCTCTATGGTGTCGTCAAGAAACCATAAGGCTGCGGCCAGATGTTCCACCTCGTTTGGCACATTGAATTCCATTTCGTGTGCTTGATGCTGAATTGAGGTTCTAATCATGCAACTTTCATAGTTAATAACGAGTTCATCTTTTTCATCAATTTTAAAATCTTTACATACCGACAGATATGCCACGGTACCCTGGTGCGGATGATCGATCGACAGCTTATACCCGCTTTGCGAAGTCAAGTTGAATCCTTCAGGCACCACAATCTCTGCGCTTTTGGTCGCGTTTTCGGTCGAAGTACTTTGGTTTTCCGATGTCACAAGCGGAGCACTTCGGGTCAAACTAATTGTTGTGAGTTGATTAGTCCGTACCACCGTTGTTACCTCTGGTGATAAGTCGGTTTCGACCGGTTCACTCTCGGACGCGCTCTGTGTCTCCAAAATCGCTTCAGTCTCTGGTGCTGAGTCAATCTCTGGTGCTAGGTCAGTCTCGGCTAGTGTCTCTGTCTCCATGCTCTCTTCGGTCTCTGACGCTGAATCTGGTTCTGGCGTTACGTTGGTATCGGATAGTGTTTCGGTCGCCAAGCTTTCTTCA
>CAZUMV010000076.1:0-11431 GCA_964621435.1 uncultured Thiotrichales bacterium
GCCGAAGGCTGGTAAAACGATCATGTTGCAAAATATCGCCCAAAGCCTTACGTCCAATTATCCGGATTCTTACTTGATCGTCTTGTTGATTGACGAGCGTCCGGAAGAAGTAACTGAAATGACCAGAATGGTAAAAGGTGAAGTAGTGTCATCAACCTTTGATGAGCCTGCTACCCGACATGTACAAGTTGCTGAAATGGTTATCGAGAAAGCCAAGCGTCTGGTCGAACATAAGCATGACGTGGTCATTTTGTTGGATTCGATTACCCGTTTGGCGCGCGCCTACAACACGGTTGTACCATCTTCAGGTAAGGTTCTGACTGGTGGTGTTGACGCCAACGCCTTGCAACGTCCAAAGCGTTTTTTCGGTGCCGCGCGTAATATTGAAGAGGGTGGTAGTTTGACAATCCTGGCGACAGCGCTGGTAGATACCGGATCCAAGATGGACGAAGTGATCTATGAGGAATTCAAAGGTACCGGTAACTCGGAAGTGCACCTGGATCGCAAGATCGCCGAGAAACGCATTTACCCGGCGATCAATATCAATCGTTCCGGAACCCGTCGCGAAGAGTTGTTGACTGACGATGAAGAACTACAAAAACTGTGGATTTTGCGAAAGTTCTTGCATCCAATGGATGAGATCGATTCGATGGAGTTCTTGCTCGATAAACTGACCGGGACCAAAACTAATGAAGAGTTCTTTGACTCGATGAAGCGATCCTAGTCGTTATCAGGTTCCTTGTTCACGCCTGATCGCTCGATAGCCAATATCTGTTCGGAAATAAGCCTTGTTCCAGCTAATTTGATCTAATAGTGCATATGCATTGTCACGGGCCTCACTGACATTTCCACCTAGCGCAGTCACGCAAAGTACGCGTCCACCGTTGGTTGCTACGGCATCATTTAGAGTCTGTGTGCCGGCATGAAATACTTTGCCGTCCGCGGAGCTAATATTATCCAATCCGCTTATCGGATCACCTTTAAGGTAAGCGTCAGGGTAGCCGCCGGCCGCCATTACTACGCCCAAGGCAGGTCGCGGGTCCCATTCGGCTTTAACTTGGTCCAGATTTCCGTCAAGCGCTTTTAGCATGGCGTCGACGAAATCAAACTTTAAACGCATCATGATAGGTTGCGTTTCGGGGTCGCCGAAGCGGACATTAAACTCCAGCACTTTCGGTATCCCGTCGGTATCGATCATAACGCCCGCATACAAGAAGCCGGTAAATGGGTGACCCTCTTTTTTCATACCTATGACGGTTGGCCGAATCACTTCTGCCATGATGCGTGCGTGCATTTCGTCGTCAACGATAGGGGCTGGTGAGTACGCGCCCATACCGCCGGTATTAGGGCCGGTATCGCCATTGTCACGCGCCTTGTGGTCTTGCGAAGTCGCCATGGGCAATATGTTTTCGCCATCTACCATGCAAATAAAACTGGCCTCTTCACCACTCAGAAATTCTTCGATCACAACGCGGTGACCCGCATCGCCAAAAACGTTTCCGGCGAGCATATCTTCAACCGCAGCGATTGCTTCGGCTTCTGTCTGTGCAATGATCACACCTTTTCCGGCAGCTAAGCCATCGGCCTTAACGACAATGGGGGCACCTTGCTCGCGGATAAATGCAATTGCCTCTGCAACATCAGTGAAGTTGCCGTAAGCGGCAGTGGGAATATCAAATTTCTTTAGAAAATCTTTGGTATAGGCTTTAGAACCTTCTAGTTGCGCAGCGCCTTTTGATGGTCCGAAACATTTCAGGCCATGCTCATGGAAAAGATCTACAATACCTGCTACCAATGGCACTTCGGGCCCGACTACGGTCAAGTCGATATTTTCACTTTGCGCAAATGCCAGGAGCTCGGGCAAAGCCGAGGCGCTAAGCTCGACGTTTTCGCACTTTTCTTCACTACTAGTGCCGGCATTGCCAGGCGCAACATACACTTTTGCGATTGAACTGGATTGGGCAATTTTCCACGCCAAGGCGTGCTCTCTGCCGCCACTGCCTATGATTAGTATTTTCATTTGTATTTCCTGTTCGGTGTGTCTGATCAATGCCTGAAGTGACGCATGCCCGTGAAGACCATGGCAATTTTGTGCTCATCGGCCGCGGCGATCACTTCTTCATCGCGCATTGAGCCGCCCGGTTGAATGATTGCCACAATACCGGCGTCGGCGGCTTGATCTATACCGTCTCGAAACGGAAAAAAGGCGTCTGATGCCATAACCGATCCAGTTACGCTTAGTTTTGCGTGTTCGGCTTTGATTGCAGCGATTCGTGCTGAATTAACTCTGCTCATTTGGCCGGCTCCAACACCAATTGTCATCAGGTCTTTGGCATAGACAATGGCATTTGATTTTACGAATTTGGCGACTTGCCAGGCAAATTTCAAGTCTTCAAATTGCTTGGGTGCGGGTTCTAGTTTAGTTACCGTTTCGAGACTATGGTGGCTCAGAATGTCTTCTGTTTGCACCAGCATGCCGCCACTAACGCTTTTGTATTGTAACGTGGTCTGTGATTCTGCCGGCATTACACCGAGATCCAGAACCCTGACATTTTTCTTTTGACCAATAACCACCAGAGCATCTTCATTTATGCCCGGCGCCGCGATCACCTCGACGAATTGTTGACTAATTATCTTTTCTGCCGTCGCAGCGTTTAATGGACGGTTAAAGACGATGATGCCACCGAATGCCGATTCCGGATCCGTGCTATAGGCACGGTCATAACAGCTCTCGATACTGCTTCCCTGTGCGACCCCGCAAGGGTTGGCGTGCTTGACTATCACACAAGCAGGGTCCTGGAATTGTTTGACGCATTCTATGGCTGCGTCAGCGTCGGCGATATTATTAAAAGAAAGATCCTTGCCTTGTAATTGTTTGGCAGCCGCAATCGATCCGCTGGGTGGTTTGCCGCTAGCGTAAAAGGCCGCTTCCTGATGTGGGTTTTCGCCGTAGCGCATTGGTAATTTCTTTTCCAGAGTAAGCGTTAAGCGATCTGCGAGTGCGATGGGTGCGGCGTCTACACTGGCATCTTGTTGTTGCAGCAAATAGTCAGCAATCATACGGTCGTATGCGGCAGTATGGTCAAAGGCCTTGGCCGCCAGACGCGCTCTTGTGCCGGCAGAGATGAGTCCCTTGTTGTTGGTGATTTCTGCAAGGACCTCAGGGTAATCAGATGGATCGACTACGACGGTGACATTGGCGTTGTTTTTAGCTGCCGCTCTAATCATCGCTGGCCCGCCGATATCGATATTTTCGATAGCTTCTTCCAGCGTACAGCCCGGTTTGGCAATCGTTTCGGCGAACGGGTACAGGTTTACTACAATCAGGGCAATCGCGTCGATATCGTTTTCCTGCATGACGGTTTCATCGACGCCATGCCGGGCTAAAATTCCGCCGTGAATACGAGGGTGGAGGGTTTTTACCCGGCCGCCCATTATTTCAGGAAATCCAGTGTGCTCGGATACTTTGGTTACGGGTATTTCGTTGTCGGTGAGGAGCTTGGCGGTACCCCCGGTCGAAAGAATCTTTACTCCACTGCTGTGTAGCCCTTGGCTAAGCTCCAGCAAGCCAGATTTATCCGATACGCTCAGAAGAGCGTTTACAACAGGCCAGGGTTTGCTGTTTTCCATGTGTTTCTCACGCTGCAATCGATTTGTGCCGCGTGATTTTACACTACCTGAACACAGTACAGAACTCCTGTGATGCTAGATAAGGTTATACTTTTTGAGTTTCTTGCGGAGGGTGACTCTGCTGATGCCTAAGAGCTCTGCGGTTTTGGTTTGGTTGTTACCAAAATGGTCCAATGCGCATACTAATAGAGGTTTTTCTACTTCACCTATGACCATGTCATATAAGCCGTTAGAAGCGTGACCATTGAGGTGATCGAAATAGTTATTAAGCGCGTTTTCTACTGCCACGGATAAATGGCTTTCGCGTTTATTATCCAGTGACTGAACTGAAGCTCCTGGCATGCCCATAATTCTCCCGAGATTTCTTAATCTTTTTTATTTTTTTGTTTTCAAAGAACGAATCAAGCACATCTAATTGCGTTCCTGTGTCTTGTGCCTGATTGATTTTATTTTTATATATGTCGCCATCAGGACTTCTTACAAGGTACCATCCCAAATGCTTCCGTGCAATCCTGACGCCCATAAATTCTCCGTAAAATTCATACAGGTCAAGTAAATGCTGGGTTATTACCATTTGTTGTTGGTCAATTGTTGGTCGATGGTAATCTTGTTTCTGGTTTAGTAGTGCCAGAGTTTCTTCAAATATCCATGGCCAACCTTGTGCGCCACGCCCAATCATGATGGCATCTGCGCCGGATAAATTTAAAACCTGCAACGCTTGGTCAGCAGAGTTAATATCGCCGTTCGCGATTATCGGAATACTCACGGTATTTTTTATTTCTGTTACCGTGTTTATTTCTGCTTGACCACGAAAGCCGCAGGCACGCGTTCGGCCGTGCACCGCCAGGGCTTGTATCCCTTCCGCTTCTGCGATGCGTGCAATGTTGACGGCGTTTCTTTCTTCCGGGCTCCAGCCGGTGCGGATTTTCAGGGTGACCGGCAAGTCTACCGCTTTAACCACCGCAGCGAGGATTTTAGCAACCTTTATTTCGTCGCGGAGCAGCGCAGAACCAGCGGCTTTTCGGCAAACTTTCTTGGCTGGACACCCCATATTGATGTCTATAATTTGGGCGCCTAAATCACAGTTATATTTAGCTGCTTCGGCCATTTGTAATGGCTCTGTACCGGCAATTTGTACCGATATTGGGGCGTATTCGTCGCGATGGTTGAGCCGTAGTTGGGTCTTTTTTGTATGCCAGAGCGATTGGTCGGATGTGACCATTTCTGATACTGCGAGCGCTGCCCCGAGTTCTCGGCACATGCGCCTGAATGGCAAATCTGTAACGCCCGCCATCGGTGCTAAAATTAGCGGATTCGCTAGTTGCCATGAACCGATCTGCATAGGGATTCGTGCTAGCGGGGTAGCTGGCGTATTTGCAGGTCGAACGAAACGCCGTCTCGACCGGGATCCGCGATATCAAACTCGAAAAATACCGGCTCACTGTTAGGCATTAAGCCGCTGCGGCGAGGTAGTTTTTTAAGGTATTCATTGGGGCCGAATCTGCGCGTAGCAATTTTTTGGCCAGACAGATTGAAGAAGTTTACCTGTAATACGGGGAAAGGTTGCGAGCCGTCGGCGTTGTTCATGACTTTGGCTTTGACCGTCAAAGCATTCTCGACAACTTTGTGCGGAAAAATACTATGTTCGAGGATTTTGATTTTCTCTGATTCCCGTGGCGGTTCGATTTGGCAGCCGCTGATGCGACAAATCACATTGGTAATGGATCGGGTTGCCGAGTAGTGCTTGAATTCGTCACGGTTGTGGCGCATATATTGTCCGCCCAGAATTAAACAGAGCAGGGTAAAAAGCGTACCGGCGCCAATCATTTTTCTATATTCGTATAAAAATTCGCGCTTCGATTGGCGCGCTTGCAATGGCGTATTCTCGAGATCGAATTCCTCCAGGCTAATGAGGTGATCAAGCCCTTCATTAGATGGTGAGCTAGAGGTCTCTTGTGGGGTTTGTTCCAAGCCCGGCAATTCGGTTTGGGTATCAAGTTTTGATGTATCAAATTTAAGTGCTTGTTGGTCTTCGCCTTCGAAAATCTGGCCTCTAAGAACATCGTCGTTGGTGGCTGCGTTGCGCAATTCATCAACTATTTGATTGACATTGCGCTTGACCGCGGGCAATTCCTGCAGATCGGGAAGTGCAATTTCTTCGGTGTTTTCAATCGGTGGATTCAGTTCGGTAAAAACGCTGTTTGGCGGTGCTTCCTGAATGAACAAATCATCGGCAGTCGCGGCCAGCTTATCTGATATCGGACTAACTGTTGCCGACTTACGTTCTGTTTGAATATCAATATCGAGGTCAGGGAGGACATCATCTTGGTCGTCAATTTTCTCGCCACTGGTTTTTGCGGTTATGCCACCGGTGTGGTCATTGTCAGGAGTAGTCACCTTTGGATCAATTAATTCCGAATCACTGATCTCTTCGCTGGAAATAAATTCGTCAAAAATATCATCACCCAGCGGTTGTTCGGAGTGACTTGCTTCATCGAGCGTTGCGGCCATGTCATTTCGTCTGACTGAATCTGAATGGTCGGTATAGTCCATGTCATCCAGAACCGGTAACTCTAGCGTGTCACCAAGACTTTTTGCTTGTTTCGCTTCGAATAAGAAATCGTCTTCAAGTTCCTGGGCTAGTTTCTGTTTTTCCGGACTGCTTCGATCACCCACGATTTTTCCGATTTCCGCATCCACGGTATCGTTGATCCCGGCATCGATTTTTTCGATTTCACTTAAATCCAGAGTAGTCAGATCGATCTCTGTTGCCGGCGGTGGCGCGGATACTTCCAGCATGGATTCTTTTTTTGATTTCTCGATTGCGGCATTTTTCGGTTCTGATTGCGAGATTAAATCAGCTTTCGCTTTGTCGGTGTCGAACACAGTGTTGCACTCACCACATCTGACCTTCGACGCGACCAGCTCAGGGGGCAAGGTAAAAATTGCGCTACAATGTGGGCATTCTGTATACATAGTTTGTTATCTAATCACGCTGTTTTTTAGCGCTTATCATCACCCATTCATCTTGATGTTTGATTTCCGTTACGTCAAAACAATCACTATACGCGGCAACTACTGCTTCGGTCTGGTACTCGAGCACACCTGATAGAACGATATTACCGCCGACTGTCACTAGTGATTTTAGCTCATTCGAGAGCTGAATCAGCGTTTCTGACAATATATTTGCTAATAATAGGTCGCATTTTAGCGCTGATAACTCGTTCGCAGGGTAAAAATCAAAAATATCTTCCGCGAGCGCATTCTTTTTAGCGTTCTGTGTGGCCGCCAATATTGCTTGTGGGTCGATATCAACACCCGTGACATGACGCGCTCCCAGTAGCGCAGCAGCTAGTGCGAGTATTCCGGAACCGCAACCATAATCCAGCACTTGTTGGTCAGCGGGTGGATTTTCGTCAAGATATTGCATACACATGAACGTGGTTGGATGGGTGCCACTGCCAAACGCCATGCCGGGGTCGAGCATCAAATTTGTGGCGTTGGGGTCTGGTGGTTCGGTCCAGCTGGGGCAAATCCAAAGCCGCTGACCAAACTGGATGGGTTTAAAATCATCCATCCAGAGTGTTTCCCAATGCTGATCAGCAATGTTTTTATGCTCAATCAACTTCTCGTCAACGTTTAGTTCGCGGGCAATCGTCGCAGTCACATGTTTAGCTTCCGCATTGGCCTCAAACAAGGCGCGAATCTGAAGGTCTTGCCACAGAGGAAATTCACCAGGCGCTGGTTCAAGTACTGGTTGGTCGCCGGCATCATGTATGGAAACCGAGCAAGCACCCAATTGGTTTAACAGGTGCTCGGTTTCTTCAATCTCTGCGGATGCGCTTTGAAATCGAATTTCGAGCCAGGGCATACGGGAAGGGTCGACCTATTCCGCTGCGAGCATTTTTTCGAGATAGTGAATGTTGACCCCGCCGCGCTTGAAATTAGGATCTTCAGTAATGGTTCTTTGCAGGGGTAGATTGGTTTTAATACCATCAATCACCAATTCTTCCAGTGCGCCGCGCATTCTTGCAAGTGCTGCGTCACGATCCGAGCCATGGCAAATTAGTTTGCCAATCATGGAATCATAGTAAGGTGGCACAAAATAGTCGGCGTAAATATGACTATCCATACGTACACCGGGTCCGCCGGGAGCATGATAGCGCGTAATCAAGCCCGGCGACGGCACAAATGTTTTTGGGTCTTCGGCGTTGATACGACATTCGATCGCGTGACCATCAAGATTGATGTCGCTTTGCTTGATTCGGAGCGGTTCGCCAGCGGCAATTTCGAGTTGTAATTTTACCAGATCCAAACCGGTAATCATTTCAGTCACCGGGTGTTCAACCTGTAGCCGGGTATTCATCTCGATAAAGTAGAATTCATTGTTTTCAAACAAGAATTCGAAGGTGCCCGCACCACGATAGCCAATTTGCCGGCACGCCTCGACACAGCGCATCCCGATTTTTTGGCGCAACTCGTCGCTTAAGCCTGGTGCAGGTGCTTCTTCTACCACTTTTTGGTGTCGTCGTTGCATGGAACAATCGCGTTCACCCAGATGTACCGCATTGCCTTGTCCGTCGGACATCACTTGAAATTCTACATGGCGCGGGTCTTGCAGGTATCTCTCCATATATACAGTGTCATTATTGAAGGCTGTACGCGCTTCCGACTTGGTAAGTTCAATAGAGGTTAATAGATCATCTTCATGTTCCACTACGCGCATGCCGCGCCCGCCGCCGCCGCCCGAAGCTTTGATAATTAACGGATAGCCAATGTCACGCGCCAATCCCAAATTTTCGTCGTCATTTTCACCAAGCGCATCGGGTGAGCCCGGCACACAGGGTACATCAGCTTTAATCATGGCTGCTTTAGCTGAAACCTTGTCGCCCATAACACGGATCGTTTCCGCTTTCGGGCCAACGAAAATGAATCCGCTGGATTCAACCATCTCGGAAAAATCTGCGCTTTCCGAAAGAAATCCGTAGCCGGGGTGAATAGCGTTTGATTCGGTAACATCCGCCGCGGAAATCAGTGCCGGGATGCTGAGGTAGCTATTTAAGGACTGGGCCGGGCCAATACAGACCGCCTCGTCTGCGAGTCGCACATGTTTTAGATCGCGATCAGCTTCAGAATGCGCAGCAACAGTTTTGATGCCCATTTCTCGGCAGGCACGCAAAATACGCAGAGCAATTTCGCCACGGTTGGCGATCAGGAGTTTTTCGATCATCAGCTTACTCTATGACGATCAGCGGTTCGCCGAACTCAACGGGTTGGCCGTCTTCCATTAAAATTGCTTTTACGACGCCGGCTTTATCAGCTTCGATTTGATTCATCATCTTCATCGCCTCGATTATACACACGGTGTCACCGACATTTACGTTGGCGCCGACCTTGGTGAAGGTTGGGCTGCCCGGTGCCGGTGCAGCATAGAAAGTCCCGACCATAGGCGATTCAACAATATGTCCAGACGGAAGGCTTGCTGTAGAGGCTTCCGGTTCTGCGGCGGCGCTTGGCGCTGCTGGTGCAGCGGGAGCCGGCGGGGTAGCCGCAACCGCGGCTGGTGCGACCACGGCATTTACGACTGCAGATGATTGCCGGCTGATTCGCAGCGATTCTTCGCCTTCTTTGATTTCAATTTCGGCAACGCCAGAGTCATCTAACAGCTCAATGAGTTTTTTTATTTTTCGTATGTCCATGGCGAAATAAGTTCGTGTTTGTCGGGGAGGGTAAATTGTGCATCAGCGCTGATGATCTGTCCAGAAATAAACATGTTTAACGAACTTAAGGGTGTTTTCGGAACAAGTTGTGGCAAATTTGCCGAAAATTATCCGATTGAAGACTAGCTAAAGTCATTAATATCGGTTTGCAGAGCTTCCAGGTTTATTTCGCCATGATAGCGGCGTTGTATGATTCCATTTTTATCGATTAGCACGCTAAACGGGATGCTGCCGATCTCGTTTCCAAAGCGTTGTCCAAGCATAGTTACATTCGATTCCCCATTTAAAATTGGATAACTTACCGGATTTTCGCTCAGGTATTTCGTGGCATCCTGAAGTGGTTCTGCTGTTATCCCGATTATTTCAAAGTCGCGATGCAGGTTTTCGCGACGCAGCTGGTCCAGCAATGGCATTTCCTTTACGCAGGGCGGGCACCAACTTGCCCAAAAATTCACCAGAACCAGTTTGCCATCCCAGTCTTGAATTGAACGCGGTTCGTTTTTTAGGTCGGGGAGCGAGAACTCGGGCCGCACTTCAGAGCTTGCGGCAGTCTCTGCATTTTGTAAGTGGCGAACAGTGGCACCAAACAGAGCGGCAGCAATTGCTAATGTAAAAACGAAAACGAGTGGTATTTTTTTCGCGGGCATACGGAGCTAATTTTATCGCTTATAAATGTTCGATCAGATTTTGATGGAATTCATCGGCACTCAATTCACCAATCACTCTCGCGTTGGTAATCTCGTCGCCAGCTTGATCAAAAAACAATATCGCTGGCGGCAATACCACGCCGAGCGACTCCATCAGTGCCTTGTCTTCTTTATCGGTAGCGGTCACGTCGGCTTTAATTAGTATCGTATTTTGCAGCGCGTTTTGAACTCGCGGATCAGGGAAAACGTAGGCGTCAAATTTTTTGCAATAGGTGCACCAATCAGCATAAAAATCGAGCATCACGGTTTTGCCACTAGCGCTGGCAGCGGCAAGCTCTGTATCCAGGTCCGCCCGCGTCTTTATCTGGATAAAGTCGCGGTTGGTGGTTTGGGTTTGTGGTCCCGCCAGCGTCAATGCCGATCCTGCAAACGGGTCCGTGACTCTACTGCCACCGGTCATACCGCCCAGCATCACTAACAAACCATAGCCAATAATAAGAACGCCAATACCACGCCCGAATTTTTGCCACGCAGAGGCACCTTCAAGGCGAGCCGAAATTAAATAGACGCCACTTATAATCAGCAATGCAGACCACAACAGCATGACTAACTTCGGCGCAAATATGGTAGGCATACGTTCCAGCATCAAGATCGCAACCGCGAGCAGTATGACGCCGCCAAAGGCTTTAACTGCGACCATCCAGCCGCCTGCTTTAGGTAGTAGTTTTTCCCCGCCAGCGCCGATCACCAATAATGGCAAGCCCATTCCCAAGCCAAGAAAGAAAAGCGCCACGAATCCCGAGATCGCGTTCGCACTAGCTGCAGCATAGCCGAGCGCGGCAATTAGTATTGGTCCGCCACAAGGGCCAATGATCAGAGCAGAAAGCGCCCCCATAATCGCGACCCCGATAAAATTACCACCCGATTGTTGATTCGAATAATTCTGCAGCTTGTTTTGAATCCCGGCCGGGACCTGAATGTCATAGAAGCCAAACAAGCTAAGCGCAAGCAGCACAAACAAGATCGAAAATGGAATCAGTAACCACGGACTTTGAAAGTAAGCTTGAATACCGATGCCGCCGCCGACCGTCGCGGTGATGAGACCAAATACACCAAAGGTGATAGCTACCGCTAGTACATAAACTACCGACAAGGAAAACGCTTTAGGCTTGCTTTGCCCGTTCACGCCGTCCTGATCGCGAGTACTTTGACCAATAATGATGCCGGACAAAATTGGAATCATGGGATACATACATGCGGTAAAGGCCAGTACCAAACCAAATCCGAGCATGGCCAAAGCAACTTTCCATAATTTGCCCTGCGAGAGAGTGCGATTAAACCAGTCGTTGGCATCTCCGGCATTGTTATTAGTACCGCTCGCGAGGCTAATACTGTTCGCGGCACTTGATCTGCCGACCTCTGGATCACTTAATT
>CAZUMV010000077.1:0-11424 GCA_964621435.1 uncultured Thiotrichales bacterium
TGGATAAAATTTCTAACATTCCAGGCGTTGGAAATATCGAATCGAGCTTTTCTTTAAAACGCGTAATTTATCGAACAGAACTTCCAATGAAAATCTGAAAAAAGCACCTACGATCTAGTCCGCTACTACCCGAGGTGGATCTCGATCACTATTTTGAGTAATCGAACGGCAACCCAATATACTATTTATCAATTACTTACCGGAACTGGTGCGTAATATTTCGCCATGCTTGCGTTTATTAATTTTGTGTCCATCTTCAGTTTGGCCGATCTGCCAATAGCTACTGGCGTACATGTCTTTTCGATTGATCGAATACTCGGCCTTGAGATACTTGCGGATGTCGATTGACTGCGTGAACTCGCCGGCAACCCAAAAATAAGGCGTTCCGGTTAAACCGGAAAGCGCCTTTACCGCATCCAACATCATTGTGTTGGCTTGTTCGGGATGCGGGTTGACCAACCATTGCACCTCGATTCCTTCAGGTATGTTCAATTCTTGCTGGTCATCTGCGCTGATTATTTCAAGCAACGCGTAACCGCGCGCGTCATCTGGCAACGCTTCAAGGTTCACGCTGGCAGCCGGCAACGCACTCATATCTCCCGCAATAAGAAACCAGTCTGCTTTAGTATCGACCATCTTTTTTGGGCCGGGACCACCGATATCAATTTCGTCACCGACCTGACAGTTTTTCGCCCACTGTGCTGCCGGTCCGGTTTCTTCATG
The DNA here is from genome assembly GCA_964621435.1 of uncultured Thiotrichales bacterium. Taxonomy (GTDB): domain Bacteria; phylum Pseudomonadota; class Gammaproteobacteria; order CAZUMV01; family CAZUMV01; genus CALIRD01. Next base: position 724 of record CAZUMV010000077.1, read on the forward strand.
CAAAACAAAGTCGATATCAAGCTCGAGCGATTGCGGATTGAAGTTGCGCACGGTATAGGTGCGAAGTTTTTCTTCGTCGTTATCTTGCAGGGCCAACTTTACGTAGCCACCAACCTCATGCACGGGAAAGGATGACAAAGCATCACCGCCCAAGGTGATGCGTAGCATATGGGGAGTGACCTCGCTTTTACGGATAACTTTGAGACGACGCGGTGCTGTTTTTTGCTTTCGTTTTTTCAATCAGCTGTTCACATTATCGGACTAGGAAATCTAACTATGAAGAAACCCGTTCGTTTTCCGGATACTTGCCCAACGCAAGAAATAGCAGCATAGATACTATCAATAGTCCAACCGAGATCATCAGCATCGTGTCATAGCCCTTATACGCCTGCGCAACTGCACCAAACAGTGGAGGCGCGATACCAGCGCCGACCATAAAGAATGCGATGATACCGCCGAAAATTTTCGGATAGTTAGCGGGGCCAAAATATTTACTGGTTAAAAAGGCCAGCAGGTCTAGTTCAGCGCCCGCGGCGAGACCAATCATAATGCCGATGAGAATCGCTGCTGAGAATGTCACATCAGTATAGACCAACATAAGTAAGGCGATTGTCGGCAAGACGAAAAAACACACCGCAACACCAGGCGCCCAAAAACGATCGACCAATGCGCCAACCAAAACCCGACCTATAATTACCGTCAAGCCCATGATCGCCGCGATTTTAGCTATCGCAGCGCGCTCAAACCCATGTTCGGTCATGATACGGGGAAAGTTCGACAGTAAACCGGCGACAACAATGACGGTCAAAAACAGTACCGCACCGAGTATCCAGAATCGATGGGTTTTCATGGCTTCGCCACGGGTCATGCCCCAGCTGGTATTGGTATCGACGACTGCCGCGCTGCTGCTGTCTGACGTAAACGACGTCCGCTCTTTGAATAACAAAAAGACGATCGGCAGTGATATCAACAGAGCAGCGATACCGATACCCCGGTAACCGGTTCGCCAGCCATAATTTGAAATCAGAAATTCGACGAACGGGGGCAACAAAAATGCGCCCAGTCCTGTTCCGGCCATCGTTATACCGATGGCTTTACCACGGTGTTTCTTAAACCAGTCGTTGAGAATGCCGGTCCAGATAACCGGCAATGAACCAGCACCCAGAATAGATAACAATGCCCAGCTGGCGTACCACAAGGGTAATGAGCCATTATTGAACGAGAGTAAAAAGTAACCCAGAGAATGTCCGATCAAGCCAATGATACCGATGGTGCGCAGTCCGGACTTTTGCGCCCACGATCCAATGATTGGACCAGTCACAAGACCCAGACACATCAGTATGGTATAGCTAAGAAAAAACTGTGGCGCGCTCCAACCAAACTCGGTAATTACCGGACCAACAAAAAACCCTTGCGAATAATTGGTCAACGTAAAAATACCGCACATGGTACCAACCGTTGCAGCCAACAATGGTCCCCAGCCAAGACGAAACTCGCTCATATTGCTTACTCCCCTGTTACTTCTCGTGTTATTTTTAGCGTACCCTGCTTTTGTTGGGATTAACGTAACGCTGGCAGCTACATTTGTATGGTAACCCACTTCCACTCGGTCATCGCTTCAATGTCTTCCTCAGTACCCTCGCGACCGGAACCACTGTCTTTAACGCCGCCAAAAGGTACGTGCGGCTCATCGTGCAGAATGGCGCCATTAACGTGCACCATGCCTGACTCTACTTCCATCGCATAGCGCATGGCGTCAGAAATGTTCTGCGTGTAGATGCCCGCACTTAATCCAAAGCGCGAATCATTGGAACGCTCGATCGCCTCGTCAATCGATGAGATCGGATACATAGATACCACCGGCCCAAAAGTTTCTTCAGCATACACGGTCATCTCTGGTGTCACGCCGGTAAGCACCGTCGGCTGGCAACGGTTACCTTCCCAATCACCACCCGTTACAACCGTTGCACCTTTCTCGCGCGCATCTTCGATGTGATCTTTTACCCGCCCGCGTTGGCGCTCACTGATGATGGGGCCAATCACGGTATCCGGATCGCGCAGGTCACCCCGACCGAGGGAGCTGGCAATTTTTGCGAATTGTTTGACGAAGGGATCGAATATCTTTTCATGCACATAGATACGGCTCGCACCCATGCAAACCTGCCCCTGGAACATGAAGATGCTTTGTACCGCACCGACAACAGCAGCCTTCATATCGGCATCGTCCATAATGACCAGCGGACTCTTGCCACCAAGTTCCAGTGTCATACGCTTGTTATGTTTGGCACAAAGCTCGCGAATATGCTGGCCGACAACTGACGACCCGGTAAAGGTCACCATTTTAACGTCGGGATGGGTGGTCAGTGTATCGCCGATCTCGTAACCGTTACCGGAGACCACATTGAAGACGCCATCCGGCAAACCCGCTTCCTGATACAGTTTGGCCAGGCGGTTTGATAACAGCGGCGCTTCCTCAGAAGGCAACATCACTACAGTATTGCCGAGTGCAATTGGATTGCAACTGAGCCGAACACCCTTAATCAACGGTACATTGAACGGCGTAATCGCGGCAATCACACCAATCGGCGAGCGGATGCTCATGCTGAATTTTCCGGGCACATCAGAAGGGATGGTTTTGCCGGTCATCTGGCGCGTCATGCCAGCGGCCGCCCTCAGAAAAGCGAGACCTTTTTCGACTTCGAAACCAGCCTTTTTAATTGGCGATCCAATTTCGTCAACCAGAATATTAATGAATTCATCCCGGTCGCGTTCCAACAGCTCGGCGGCTTTGCACAAGATACGTTCACGCTCTTTCGGCAGCGATTTACTAAACGAAGTAAATGCGTTTTGCGCTGTTTCAATGGCGGCATTGATATCGTCTGCGGAACCGGATGCTGCCGTGGTAAGTTCGGCATCGTCTAATGGATTGAGCGTGGAAAAGTACTTTCCCTTGGCTGGCGCTGTGCTTTTTCCATTGATCCAGTGATCGATCTGTCGATAGTCGACGCTAGCTGTTTTTTCTGCTGTGCTCATAATAATGTTGTTCCTCTTGAACGAACGAATTACTGGTTCAATGCCCCGCCGTCCACATTAATACTCTGGCCGGTAATAAAGTCGCTATCTTCGGTGGCCAGCATTAACATTGTGCCGTTCAAATCTTCCGGTAACATCGCTCGTTGAATCGCCCGCATGGCGAGTGTTGGCGCTTTTAATTTACTGAGTTGTTCGTGTTCTTTCACACCCTTACTTTCGGTCAAGCCAACAATAATCGAATTAACCTGAATATTATGTTGCGCCACCTCGCGACTCATCGAGCGTGTTTGCGCAAGAATCGCGCCTTTTGAGGAAACGTAGTGTAAGAACATCGGCGCTCCACGCATAACGGTGCCCGAAGAAATATTAATGATCTTGCCGCGCCCTACCTTTTGCATGCTGGGTAAAACTGCCTTGGTTGCTTGCATAGGTCCGCGAACATTCACTCGCATCACTGCATCCCATTCGTCGTTGGAGATTTCAGTAAACGGTTTTAATACGATCGACGCGAAAATCGATGCGTTGTTAATCAGTACTTCAATCGGGCCGAAAGCTGATTCAGCCTCCTTAACCATGGCGTTGAGAGAATCATCATCGGTGACGTCAGTGGTAACTCCGATGGCCTCACCACCCGCGGCTTTGATCGTTGCAACCGCATCTGTGGTGTCTGCAACATCGGCAACCACAACCTGCCCACCCTCTGCGGCAATACACTCTGCATAGGCAAGACCAAGCCCCTGTGCTGCGCCAGTGACTACTGCTACTTTACCGCTCATGCGTCCCATATCAATTCCTCAACTCATTCCAATTATTCGTTTTACGTCTGGCCAGCTTTGGGCCCCAAACACTTTGAGATCGTTAGTTAACTCTTCCGGACACCAATCCAGAAAGGCCGGCTCAAAGGTATCGATTGCCTTGATGCGATTAAACCAGTCTTCTACTTTTGGCAATCTGCCCTCTGTCCACATCCCGAACATACTCAACATATCAAGCCGGTTAACGTAGGGTGTCAAAGCGATATCCGCCAGTGAAAACTCATCACCGGCAAGCCACTCATATTGCTTCAGCGTCTCTTCCATTTTGTAAAGATAACTGTCGTACAAGCGGATGGTGTCTTCAATACCCGGTGCGTCAAAGCCCATGCGCACAATCTCTTGCTTACGCGCCTTCCACTTCGAAGTCACTGATTGATCAGGTGTACTTTTCAAAAACTCTTTCAGCTTTTCCTCACCCAGACGCATCACTATATGGCGATGACAGGAAACAAAGGTTAACTCCCCGCACGCCGGGTGTAGCTGTTCATCGACGGCCTTTTCCCAAATGCGCATGCGGGCACGCGCCAGCGGATCGTCTGGTACCAACGATGGTCCGTCGAAAGCTTCGTTAACATACTGGCAGATGACCGTCGATTCATTGATGATCTGATCATCGTGGACCATTGAGGGCACGACAGCCTTTGGGTTTATGGCAAGAAATTCCGGCGTAAACTGTTCGCCTTTGAGGATATCGACATAGTGCATTTCATCCGGCACTACGCCTTTTTCGGCCAGCGCAAAGCGGACTTTCGCGGCGCATACTGACGACCCGTGATGATAAAGCTCTAACATTATAGCGCCTCAGATAGTGATCGGTTTTTAACCAAAAACCTATGCATTGCTTTGATTGAGTGGCGTCATCGCCTCGGGCCACCAATCAAGTATCGCGGTTTTATAACTGGGTCGCGCTTCGATGCGTTGTGCCCAAGCCGCCACATTATCCAGTCCATCGAACGAATAGCCTGCCAACACATCCATGGTGAAATACAGTGGAACCCAGGCAATATCGGCCAAAGAAAAATCCTTTCCTGCTAACCACTCACGTGTGGCAAGCTCGTGCTCCAGATCCGCGAATGACTGGTCCAGTGTTGCTTTAGCATCGTCCAGCTCTTGCTGGGTAAAACCATCGTTGGCACTCTTGCGATGAAACTCCAGCAATGACTCATTAGTTTGCAGTTTTTCGTATTGCTCTTTTTGCTCATCGGATTGAGCCATCTGACCGCGTACGCGCTTTTCATAGATATGTGTTTTTACGGCTTTCAGATGTATCGCTGTGGCCCGATGCAACCAGACTTCCATCACTTCGCGGTCCGGTCCTTCTGGCGGCCTAAGTGGAATTTCAGGAAAAGTAATATCAAGGTACTCAATAATGTCATCAGACTCGATAATCACTTTGCCATCATGCACCAGCGTCGGCACCAACCCGTTCGGGTTAATACCAAAATACTCAGGAGTTATATGCTCTTTCTTGAACAGGTCTAAATGATGACTGGTCCAGGCAAGGCCTTTTTCTTCCAGCGCAATCCGCACGCGCATCGAACAATTCGATACGCCTGCGTGATAGAGATGTAAGCCTTTGAGTTCAAGTGCGGCATCATTGGTTGGTTTAACTTCGGCCATTCTTAATGTCCTTTCTGTAGTAGCTTAGGAACGATGGCTTAGTCGAATCGCGCGGAAATTTTCAGTGCAATTTCACGCGGCGGATTCATAGAAGCAAGTATGTTCGGGCCAGATGGAATACACCATGCACAGTAGGCTTCGTTACCCAGATTCTTGCCGATCAGCGATATAGTGAACTTGTCGCTAGGAGAAATGAGGCGTAATGATGCGTTAGTGATGGAGTAGGAATCGGTTAAGACCTCATCTCGGTAGGAGATGTCGGTGAATTGCTCATCGGAAAAGTTGTAGTCGATTCTGCCACCAACATCCCATTCGCCGAAGGCATCGCCCACCAGAAAGTCAGCGTAAATTGTGCCTTTAGTATCCGGTGCGAAAATCAGTGGGAAGCCAGCCAGATCACAGGTACCGTCTGGTGCCGGCGTTACACCCGCTGGACAATTCTCGGAACCCGGGAACGAATCATAACTGGCGTCGGAAAATGCAGCACTGGCGCCAAGGGTCAAGACATTGTTGACCGCCCAGGTGACATCGAACTCAAGGCCTTCACTGGTGGAATCCGCGGCGTTCGACACACTGAACGCAGGCACAGCGCCAGCCGCACCCGGTAGTTGCGTCGAGAGCTGCAATCCCTGGATGTCCATGCTGTACACGGCAACGTTCAATGCGAGTGAGCCGTCAAGGTAAGTACCTTTGAGCCCGAGCTCGATCGAATCAACGTCCTCGGGATCATATTCAAAATCAGCAGTTGGCGAGTCGATACGGTCACTGAAACCACCCGTCTTGTGGCCCTGCGAAAACGCTGCGTAGAGCATGGTGTCTTCGGTCGAACGCCATTGCAGCGTAGCGGATCCAGTGAACTTATCTTCAGAGCGACTGTCTTGTGCGGTCAATGGCGGGCCAAATGGGCCACCGCCCTGGAAACCGCTCGGGTTTTCGGTGCCGTAGTCGTTGTAGAAACGCTCGAATTCAAAATCCTTGTCTTCAGTGGCAAAACGACCACCAACAATCAGACTGAATGCATCATTAAAATGCCACCGAGCCTGTGCGAATGCTGCGATCGTCTCGGTTTCTGCAGTCCATGGCTCGTTACGCTGAATGAAGGCACCATTCGGGTCATTAAAGATCGTCACCAGATTAACGTCAGAACGTTGAAAACGTGATACCTCACTGCTTTCCAAATAGAGACCGACAATGTAATCAAACGTGTCCGAATCATCCGAGGTATAGCGAAACTCCTGCGACAGGCCTTCGTAATCCTCGTCACGATTGGCGCGAAAGCCGCTCGCCAGACCCATGTCGAGGCCGAGAAAATCGTGTTGATAACTGTAATCCTGATACGCAGAAATCGAGGTAAAGGTACCGCCTGACATGTTGTGCTCTACTTTTACCGTGGCGTTGGTCGACTCCTGGTCACGACTCGGACAAAACGCGCCGGCATTGAAAACTGTGTCCCCGACGCCATCGCCGTCGGTATCTCTGTTGGCTAGAATTTCATCGCAATTCACATCAACGATCCAGTCAAGTTCGGGCGTGAAATTTGGAGATTGCAGCTGGTAAACAAACAGTGGCGGACCACCAAGTCCACCGAATTCAGCTGTATCCGGTCCTTCTGACTCAAATTCATTGTATTCGAGCTTCAGATCAACGCGGGTATTTTCACCCGCATCCCACGCAAGCTTGCCACGAATGCCATAGTCCTCGCGATTCGGCCCGCCTGGTCCTGCCAGCCGATTTATATAAAAACCGTCATTATTTTTATACTGAACCGCGAGCCGTCCTTGCACGTTATCGCTCAGCGGGCCCGAGAGGAACGCTTCGATCTCGTTGCGGCCGCCGGTGGTGTCGTAATCACTCACGGTCAGGTCGACCCCGTATTCACAGTGCTCTGTTGGATCAGCGGTGTTGAGAATCAATGCGCCTGCTACAGTGTTCTTGCCGAACAATGTTCCCTGGGGCCCTCGTAATACTTCGACGCCGGCAAGATCCATAAAACCATGCAGGTTGATCGCAGCCCGGCTGATGTAGACACCGTCGATAAATCGGCCAACCGATTGTTCGACCGAGTGGGTCGCGCCGGAGCCAAGCCCACGCATGTACAAGTTTGGCAGGATAGAGGCACTGTTGATCTCGAAATTAGGTACGTAGAGCGACAAATCTTCCATATCGGAAATACCCAACTTTGCTATTTGGTCGGCGGTAATGGCGCTCACCGATACCGGTACATCTTGGATACCTTCGGCACGCTTGGTCGCTGTAACGGTGATCTCTTCGAGCGCGCCCTGTGCTGACAGGATGCTACTGATAGAAAATAGTACGGTGAATAAAAATAGGCGAACGGCTTTTTGACTGAACATAATGAAACTACCCCTTTCTTGTTTATCGCCTGTATCGGCGAATTAACATCTTTATATAGCGATCCGACCCCCTTTGAGGGAGCTGAGCACTACTATAATTAACTTCGTTTTGAATGATAATTAGATCTTTTGTATTCTTATTGTTCTCAAATCGTGTTCAATCTATTGTAAACACATCTAATCAAGAGCCTGGAATTGCCCGAAACACTTATTAAATCAGACAGTTAGCTTTTAAGGATCTCCACGACAACAGGCCAAGCCTCTTTGCCTTTTTCATGCATAAGTGAGAGAAAATCAGCATTAAACCATTCAGCCAAACCCATTTGATAACCTTCAGTCGCCTGCAACCTTGTATACCAGTCAGCGAACTTCGGGCGATCGTCCCACAAGCCATGCATATATAAGTGATCAAGGCGGGTGACGTAGGGTGCAAAGGCAATATCCGCCAATGTCAGCTGGTTGCCGCAAATCCACGAGTGCGTTTGCAACTCTGCATCAATTTCCTTAATCAGTTTTTCAAATTGCTTAACCGCCACAACAAAACGTGGTGAATCCGGTCCATCAAAAACAACCTGACGCTGTACCTCTCTCATATAAGGATCACGCACCCCATCGAGATGTTTGACCACAGCGTCGTCCGAGCCAAGCACTTTAATCAGCTGATGCCGAAAAGCGATGGCGAAACTTAGTGCCGCGACATCCAGATGCAAGCCATCATCCAGACGCTTGATCCACCAACGCACATTGGCTCGCTCGAGCGGCGCCTCGGGCATCAGTGGTGGCTCGGTAAAGGCTTCGTCGAGGTAATCAATAATCACGTTGGATTCAACAATCACATGACCTTCGTGCACTAAAGCTGGCACCACGCCCTTGGGATTGATTTTCAAAAACTCCGGCTGAACTTGATCGCCACGCCGTAAATTTAACTCTTCACCTTCCCATTCCAACCCCTTGGTTGCCAGGATAAAGCGCACCTTTTGGGCGCAGGTAGACATATCATTATGGTATAGCTTGATCATGTTTTTAGTCCTTCTAAATAACTCTGCAAAAATTTAATCCAGCTGAGATATCCACTCTGCCAGAGCACGTCCTATGGCGTCCGGGGACGTCTCATGCAAGTTGTGCGCACCATAGACCATCACTTCTTTTTGATTTTTGAAAGTCCGCACGAAATCCAGTAGCTGTTTGTTTGCCAGTAATGCGCCGGGCTCGCCCCGCAAAAACAGTTTAGGAATTAGGGTGTCATTGGCAAGCCAGTTGGAATATTCCTTGATAATCCTGTCGTTAACTTCAGGTTTACCTTGCAAGGGTAACTGTCTGGTCCACGCGAGCATCGGGCGACGACTCTCTCCAGGCTCCAAATACGGGCGTCTATATTCAACCTTGTCTTCTTCAGTCAGATAATAACCTAGCCGGTCAATGTACCTTTTCTCTAACATCATATTCTGCTCAAGGAGCAATTTTTCACCTTTCGGCGTTCGTAAAACACTAAACATTCCGCCGGTCGGATCCTGCATCACAAAGTCGGGGGGAAATACGATCGCCTCGAAGTAAGCCATGCCTTTAACCTTGTCCGGTTTCTGGAAGGCCCAGTCAAACCCAAGCGCAGAACCCCAATCGGTACCAACTAAAATCACATCGTTTTCAATTCCAAGCTCCCGGAATAAACCGAACAAATAATCTCTGTGCGTGAGATAGTCGTATTTTCCGGGTCCACTATCGGGCAATGGATCAGAGTCACCCATGCCGATCATATCCGGAGCGATGATTCGACCGAGATGTTGCACATGTGGAATCACCTTTCGCCATTGGTAAGACGAGGCCGGGTTTCCATGCAGCATGACAATAGGCCTTCCCTCACCTATTTCGTAATAGGCCATATTCATCCCGTTGACCTTGACCTTTTTTTTGCTCCAGGCTGCGTGACCAATATCGGATTGATACGAGGCACAACTTGTAACGAAAAATAAAATTCCAAAAAAAAGAGCTCTAAGAATGTTCATACTATTATCGGTTCCGGGATACTCATTAATTGCTTAGCCAAACTTAGGTACTACGGGAGATTTAAAGGGCCATCAGTGATAATGACATTGTTGTTTGCAACGTAGTCACTCCACGCCGAAATCAATTCTGCCAGCTTTTCTGGCTCTTGCCGGGCAAGATCTCGTGTTTCACCGGGGTCAATACTCAGATCATAGAGCTGCCATTTATCGACACCGAAAGGTGCATCGAGCCACAACAACTTCCAATTGCCTTTGCGCAGCGCACGACGTTTAAACAATTCCCAGCCCAAGGCTTCTGTTTCACTATGTATCGTGGTTTCGTCATTAGTTAACTGCGCGGCAAAGGAAAGCCCCGTTTGCGGCAAAATCTCGTGACCATCATAGGTTCCTTCGGGGTAGCTTATGCCCACCAATTCCAATAGCGTGGGAGCGACATCACGCACGGTCAACACCTGATGACTGATCAACCCTCGATGTGCGACGCCGGGACCACTGACAATAAAGGGCACCCGCAGTCCACCCTCCGACATGTGACGCTTGAACAGATAAAAAGGCGTACTGCCGGCAGAACCCCAGCCTGGCCCATAAAACATCATCGAGCCGTCGCGCCCCAGATTTACCAGAGTGTTGTCCGCATCGTTGTATCGTTCGATTAATCGTTGGCTCTGCCAGCCATAGAATCCCGCTGCACCATTGTCTGACAGGAACAGAATCAACGTATTATCAAAGTCACCGGACTCGCGCAGGTGATCGAGCAGTCTGCCCACATTGTCGTCCATGTTATCGACGGCTCCAGCATAAACTTCCATGCGACGGGCATGCATACGTCGATCTTCTTCAGTCAGTTGGTCCCATGGCGTCACAGTTGGTGCGCGG
>CAZUMV010000078.1:0-11347 GCA_964621435.1 uncultured Thiotrichales bacterium
TCATATCTGCACAGCGACGGATGCCGCGTCGTGCCAAAAACAAAGCAGTACTTCGTGATACTCCATCTAACCGTGATAGAGGTACGTTACTTAATCTTTGCGCGGACAAACATGGTGGTATAACAACGGTACCGCTCGCTCGTTTGGTACTGGCGGCATATGCAGCTGTAGTCTTATCACCAGCTACGCCGATCGTGGTGGAGATGCCGGGGTAGGTTTGTTGAATAGCGTCGCTAATAAATTCGACAATGGTTTCTGGTCGCCCGAGTGTGTGTTGAATATTAGTGATGTCCATATATATCTGGTTAATTGAATTGACCTCAATATCGGACGTGATTTTTGAAAGAGCGGTAGTAATGTTTTGCGCCACTTCATCGTATCTTTCATATCGTGCAGCGGTCAAGATGAAATCAGGAGCTAATCGTTTCGCATCGTTGATTTTCATGCCTTTTCTTATTCCTAAGCGGTCAGCCTCATCAGAGCAACAAAATATTAATTTACCTTTTGTGTCATTAATAATTCCGACAGGGCGATTTCTTAGGGCCGGATTGTCGCATTGTTCGATAGATGAAAAAAAAGTGTTCATCTTTATCGAGACGATGGCGCGCTCCCAATGTTTTTCAGGTGGGTTTTGAATGGCTATGGCATTCATCTAATATCTCCTTAATTGCGCGACCAGCACGCCTTGTATTTGTACTCGATTACCGTCGTACATCATCGGCTCGAGTTTCGGGTTGTCGGGCATAAGTTCTACTTTGCCTGCGTCACGGCGGAAAAAATATTTCAGAGTGGCTTCTTCTTTGTCTATTAAAGCGACTACGATTTCGCCGTTATTGGCAGTATTTTGTTGTTGGATAATGACAATGTCGCCATCCAGAATTCCGGCATCAGTCATAGAGTCGCCTTCAACCGTGAGCAAAAATCTATCCGGCCCTAGTAGATAGTCATAAAGATCGATTTCGTCACGACCCTGGATAGCCTCAATAGGGGAGCCAGCAGCGATTTTGCCAGCCATAGGTAGGCAGAAAGCTTTATTTGATTGATGAGCAGTCTCGGTGAGCTCTATTGCACGCCATCCATTGGTTGATTTACCGAGGTAGCCTTTATCGCGTAATGCGCTTAAATGCTTGGAGATGGTGCCGCGATGACGAATATTAAATTCATCGGCAATTTCCTGTTGAGTGGGGCTCATACTGTTTCTTGCAGTAAAAGACTGGATAAATTCGAGGATTTGTTTCTGTTTAGCAGTGAGCATAAAATGTTGCCTAAAAGTTTCCATTTAGGATAGGCAACATTAATGCAACATTCAAGGTTTATTTTAAAGCTTTTACATATAGGGCTAAAATATTGTTTTTAAAGGATATATGGTGATTAGGTAAAAATGATGTTACAGGGATTTGCTTGGGGATGTGAACGATCATCCAGTAAAATTTGTGGGCTTATGATTTGATAGAAATATTAAAGAGGTCTAATCCTCACAGTGCCGTAACTGATAGTACGGCCGGTCAAATTTTAGAATAGGTATAAATTCCGGGTTATTAATGAATGCACTAAGAACATCAAAGTCGACTATCTTGATAGTAGATGACTCAAGAGTGGTCGTTAAGATATTAACTCGTATGTTACGGGAAGAATACGACATTCTAACTGCCGCTAACGGAGAAGAGGCTTTAAGTCTTATCCAGGAGCATCGCGACATTAAACTGGTGATTTCTGATTTATGGATGCCGGTTATTGACGGCTTTGAATTATTGACTTGTATAAAACGGTCTTCAAATCCTGATATCAAAATGATTCCGGTTATTATTGTGTCGGCCAGTCAACTCGACAGCTCTGTGCGAGAAAAACTTGAAGTGTCAGGGGTAGCGGCTATCGTCAAGAAGCCGGTAACCGTGGAGAAGCTAACTTCTGTAATAACCAAGGTCGAAAGCGATGAAGCTTATGGCATGGGAGCGTTGCACTTGTTGCAAACCCAACAAGCCAATTTGTTTCCGGTTCTAAATGGTAGTGAAATACGTGCGCATTTGCGGCAATTCTTTAATATGGCGCAGCCAGAGGATGCTACAAACTGCCTGTTCATGTTCAAAGTAATTGAGCATAGCTTTACTGGCAAGAAAAGCACCTCGGAAATTAGTAGTAGAGTATTCGATACTTTAAATACAGGCATACGTGATTCTGATTGTTTTGTGCGGTATGCCGGCCAAGGTTTTTTGTTGGTAATGTCGGGGGTAAAGAAAAATAGTATCAAAAAACGTGCACATCAATTGTTGGTGACTTTGTCGAGCAAAATGGCCGAAAATCAGCCGCCATTTAATAAGTACTATGTACATATGTGTGTTGTTCCATACGCTCCGGAACATATGGATGACCAAGCCATGTGGGCATTGTTTGCCGATGCGCATGAGTTGCTCAAAAAGTGTAGGCGACGAAGTAAGAACTTGATGCTTTATGAGCAGGATCGTCATTCTTATTCTAATTCAGACCTGATTAGCAGTTAATTGTTTAATCAAAAGCATTCCTTAATAACCTTAAGCTATTGATTTTTAAAATTTTCAATTAGGTATGGACTTGCGTATCTGTGGGAACCATTTTAATATAAATGACCGCTGTAAAGGACGTGCGGGTTTCTCGGGCTAGGGATATCGTTTGAAATTTAAATTGGGTATACGCACCTTCCATGAGCGGTCAATCATCTTCAAAACCTAAAGTATTAATCGTCGACGACTCTCTGGTTGTTGTTAGTATTCTGGAAAAAATGTTATGCGAGCAATACGATGTATTGAGTGCGGGAAACGGTCAGGAAGCACTCGGGATAATCGAACGAGAAGATAATATATCCCTTGTTATCTCCGACTTGTGGATGCCAGTAATTGATGGATTCGAATTGCTTGGCTGCATCAAGCAATCTCCAAACCCGAGAATCAAGTCTATTCCGGTCATCATTATCACCTCTAATAGAGTTGATTCTCCGGTCACCTCAAAACTCGAGCTCCTAGGTGTTGCGGCAATAGTTCGCAAGCCGGTCACCAAAGAAAAACTTAGGGAAACCATTGATCGAGTAACCGCAGATACGGTTGGGTATGGGCGCGGCGCACTGCATTTAATGGAAACGCAAGAGGCAAATCTTTTTCCGGTATTGGAAAATAAGGAAATAAGGGAACGACTTGGTACGTTTTTTCATCATGATAATCGCGGTAAGCATATGCATTGCATGGTGCTTTTCAAAGTGTTTGAGGATAGTTTTACCGGGCAAAACAGCACGCCGGATATTGTTAGTCGAGTGCATACCGTATTAAGCACGGGTATCCGGGATACCGATAGTTTTATGCGGCATGATGAGTTGGAGTTTATGTTTTTAATGGCAGGATCGCATGACGCGCTAAAAAAACGTACTCAATACTTGCTAAAGTGCCTGGCGCGAAAACTTTCTGAAAATCAAAAATTGTTTAATAAGTACTATACGCACATGAGCGTATCGATGTTCAACTCCGAGAACATGGATGACAAAGATCTCTGGGCCTTATTCGCCAGTACGCATCGTTCATTGTCGGACATTAAAAATAGCAACAAGAATGCCATATTATTCAATAACGATCAGGCCGCTTACGTACTCACGCAAAGTCGCCGCAAAAGACTTCGTCGGTAGTTAGCTTGTTGAGTGTTTTCGCTTAATTTCGGATGCCAGTGCCTTTGTTTAACAGATGCAAAGCCAGGCTAAACAGCACTACAATAAAACCGATAATGATACTGTAAGAAATCCATAGTGGCACATCGCTGCTGCCAAGCATGCCTTTTCTGAAGCCATTTACCATATAAAATATCGGGTTCGCCAGCGTGACGTTCTGCCACACTGGACTCAATAGTTTTGTTGAATAGAATATGCCGCCGAGATACGTAAGCGGGGTTAAGATAAAGGTTGGAACGATTGAAATGTGATCGAAATTTTTCGCAAAAATCGCGTTAATAAAACCGGCTAGAGAAAATAGTGTGGACGTTAGAAAGGCGATGCTCAGAATGATCCAGATATTATCAATATGGAGCTTGGAGAAAAATAGTGATACCACGACTACCGATAACCCCACTAAAAATCCACGCGCAATACCGCCGCTAATGTACCCTAGTAAAATAATGTAATTGGGTAGCGGAGATACCAGCATCTCTTCCAGGCTATTTTGGTATTTTGCGGAAAAGAACGACGACACTACATTGGCATAAGAGTTTGTGATAATCGCCATCATAATGAGGCCGGGAACAATAAAGTCCATGTAATCAAAGCCACCCATTTCGCCAATCCGGCGACCTATCAGCGTCCCGAAAATCAAAAAATATAAACTCATGGTTATAGCGGGGGGAAATATCGTTTGCACCCAAATTCTCAAAATACGACGAATTTCTTTGCTTAAGATAGTCATAAACGCGATGAGCTTTTCTCTAGAGTTCATTTGTTTGCCGTCGCACTGTCTTGATCGATACGTTGCAAGAAAAACTCTTCTAGTCGGTTGCTTTTATTACGCATACTGCTAACCATAACGCCGTGTTTTGCTAGGGTCGTGAAGATGCTGTTGAGTTCTTGTTGCCTCTCCACTGTTAGTTCCAGTTTTTCGTCATTGATTTGCGTCAACTTAATACCCTCAATCTCTGGCAGCTTGGAAAGTGGTGCGTTGAGGTCCAGAACAAAAGTCTCCTGATTTAGCGCAGATAATAATTTTTTCATGCTGGTGTTTTCGATAATTTCGCCGTTATTGATAATCGCAACGTTTCGACAAAGATTTTCAGCCTCTTCCAAATAGTGTGTGGTTAAAATAATCGTGGTTCCAGACTCGTTTAATTCGCGTAAGAATTGCCACATTGATCTTCGTATTTCAATATCTACACCAGCGGTAGGCTCGTCTAGGATCAGCATTTTGGGTTCATGAACCATGGCTCTTGCGATCATTAGTCTACGCTTCATACCTCCAGATAATTCTCGTGCCGAGTTTTTACGCTTTTCCCACAGACCTAGCAACTTAAGATATTTTTCAGCCCTCTGCACTGCAACAGTACGTGGAATCCCATAGTAACCAGCTTGATTGATGAGAATGTCCGTTAAAGGTTCGAATTGATTGAAATTAAATTCTTGTGGCACAAGGCCAATAAATTTCTTCAATAACGAGTGGTTTTCGTCGGCATCTACGCCAAAAACCTTGATACTTCCCGAGGTTTTCGTCACTAACGAGGTAATGATGCCGAGCGTCGTTGACTTACCTGCGCCATTCGGCCCGAGTACGGCGAAGAAGTCGCCGGCTTCAACGTCGAGGGTAATGCCTTTGAGCGCCTCAAAGCCGCCAGAGTATGTTTTTCGTAAATCCTTTATTTGGAGCGCTTTGGTCATGAATATTTCGGCTTTGTCGAGGTTCAGGCAGGATAAATTCGGACGAGAATAGTATCATACTGCTTTGTCGATATGAGTACACCAATGCTTCGAGGATTTACAAAGTCATCACGGTCTGCGACGCACTTGCTGCCGCTAGATCAAAAACAGCTAAAGACTTACTTAAAGAAGTCATCCAAGGCTGTTCAGGCTACCCTGAAACTACATCAATTCAATGCTGCGGAGAATACTTTTTGTGTTTTACCGAGTGCACTGGCAGGAATCCAAAACAATACTGTGCTGTATGGTTTGGGAGCGCGTGCTCATTGCTGGTCTATGGCGGCCGCTCCGGACGTTCTACCACTTGGAAACTATCAGTTCGCAAAGGCCGTATCAGGCGCGGACATTTTGCAATATCAGCTAAATTGGGGTTTTGGCAGCTATCAATTTACGCGGTATAAGAAAGAGAAAAAATGTTCGAAGTTGTGCGTAACCGGGAAAATGGATCCGGAAGTGCAAGCCACAATAGAGGCAACCACGCTGGTTCGGGATATGGTGAATACTCCTGCAGCCGATATGATGCCCGAGGATATGGCGGCCATAGCTAAAAAGCTAGCTGCCGAGTTTAAAGGCAAGTTCACGCAAGTCATTGGCCAGAAACTAGTGGAAAAAAATTATCCGATGATTCATGCAGTCGGTCGCGCCAGTGTGCACGCGCCAAGACTAATCGAGTTGGAATGGGGTAACAAAAAGCATCCGCGTATCGCCTTAATCGGAAAAGGCGTTGCATTCGATAGCGGCGGCCTGGATATCAAGCCTGCGTCAGGTATGCGCTATATGCAAAAGGATATGGGTGGTGCTGCGCATGTATTGGGTCTGGCGCGTATGATCATGGCTGCCAAATTGCCGGTACGCTTACATGTGATGGTAAGTGCAGTCGAGAATGCGATTTCCGGTAATGCCTTCCGGCCAGGTGATATTTTGACCGCGCGTTCCGGGCAAACTGTCGAGATTGATAATACTGATGCGGAGGGGCGTTTGGTTTTGGCTGACGCGATTACCGCGGCCTGCACGCATAAGCCGGATTGGTTAATTGATTTTGCAACATTAACGGGTGCAGCCCGAATTGCGGTAGGCACTGAAATCGCAGCGATGTTTAGCTCCAGAGACAGTGCAGCTAAAGAGTTGGTTGCGCAGGGCAGCGAAATTGGAGACCCTGTGTGGGAGCTGCCCTTGCATCAGGAATATGAGTACCTCTTGAAATCGGAATCAGCCGATATTGTAAATTCCGCTGGCACTGGCTATGCGGGTGCCACTACTGCTGCTTTGTTTCTAAAAACCTTTGTTCCGAAAAATCAACCTTGGCTACATTTCGATATGATGGCCTGGAATAATCGCGCTCGTCCGGGGCGACCAAAAGGTGGGGAAGCGATGGGCATGCGGACTGTTTACGAATGGCTGAAAACGCAATATGCCTAAGTTGATGTCGCGTCGTTTCTGTGTGGCGCCAATGCTTGACTGCACCGATAAACACGCGCGATATTTTTTGCGCTTGATAAGCCGTCGCGCCGTATTGTATACCGAAATGATTACCGCAAACGCCATCATACATGGTGACCGGGATCGCCATTTACTATTCAACGAGCAAGAGCATCCGCTTGTGCTGCAGCTCGGTGGGTCTGAGCCAGAGGCGATGGCGGAAGCCGCGAATATCGGCTTAGACTATGGTTATGATGAGATTAATATCAATGTGGGTTGCCCTAGCGATCGGGTGCAAAACGGGAGTTTTGGCGCCTGTCTTATGGCTATGCCGGATACCGTAGCAGCCTGTGTCGACGCGATGCGCACGAAAGTAGATGTGCCGATCTCGATTAAAACGCGTATCGGGATAGATGATGCAGATACGTATACGCAGTTAGAGCAGTTGGTAAAAGTCGTCGCCGCTGCTGGGTGCAAAACTTTCGTTGTGCATGCGCGTAAAGCCTGGTTGAAAGGGCTTAGTCCCAAAGAGAACCGTAATATTCCACCGCTAGACTACGAACGGGTTTATCGGCTCAAACAGGAGCACCCCGAGCTTGAAGTTATAATCAATGGCGGGATTGTTAATCTCGAGCAGTGCGCCGAACACTTGCGATTGGTGGATGGTGTCATGTTGGGAAGAGAGGCTTATCGGCACCCGTGGTTGTTGCACATGGTTGACCACAGTCTATATGATGAGATTCCCGCCAGTAGCCGTTCACGTGAAGAAATCGTGGCGCAGATGCGACCCTATATTGCACAACAACTGGAAAAAGATATTTATCTTAATCACATTACCCGACATATGATTGGCTTATATCATGGCCAGCCCGGTGCGCGCCATTGGCGCCGCACGTTGAGCGAAAAGTCTTGCCGGGCAGGCGCTGGGTTGGAGGTGCTGGATGAAGCTTTGCAGCACGTCGCACCTAACGATCAATTAAGCACGGAAGTTGCTATAAATGGATAATGGCTTTGCTCTTGGTCCGGTGATACTTGATCTCAATGGCTATGAGCTGGAGAAGGAAGAACATGCGCTGTTATGTCACTCCCAGTGCGGTGGCGTTATATTGTTCGCAAGAAATTATGACAATGTAGAACAAGTCACGCAGTTGACTCAAGCTATCCGAGCAGTTCGACCTGAGATGCTCATTTACGTTGATCAGGAGGGCGGGCGCGTGCAACGGATGCAAGAGGGTTTTCTAAAGTTGCCGCCGTTGGCAGCACTCGGTGACTTGTATGAGAAAGAGCCCTTAATCGCAATCCATCGAGCCGAGCAACTAGGCTGGTTAATGGCTAGCGAATGTTTGGCGGTTGGTGTGGATGTTAGTTTTGCGCCAGTGCTGGATTTAAATTATGACTCCAGCGCAGTAATCGGAGATCGAGCCTTACATGCGCAAGCGGATGTCGTCACGGCCTTGGCGAGTGCCTACGTTGATGGCATGCATACAGCGGGCATGGCGGCAGTCGGCAAGCACTATCCCGGACATGGTTTTGTGAGTGCAGATTCGCATCATGAATTACCGGTTGATCGGCGTGAGTACGAGCAAATCCATGCCACTGATTTACAACCTTTTGTTTCTTTAGTTGAAGAGGGTATTGATGGCTTGATGCCGGCACATGTTATTTATGAGCAATGTGCTGTTGAGCCAGCTGGTTTTTCAAGTTTCTGGATACAACAAATACTGCGCATGAAAATCGGGTTTGATGGTGTGGTTTTTAGTGATGACCTGACTATGGAAGGAGCCGCTTGTGCTGGCCCGCAGATTATGGACCGCGCGAATGCGGCATTGGGTGCAGGATGCGATGTGGTTCTGGTTTGCAATGATCAAAACGAGGCGCAAAATACCTTAGATGGCTTGGAAAAATTTGCAATGTCAGCAGTCTCTCAGCGTCGGCTTGGAAAAATGAGGGCGCAAGAAGCACATTCCTGGGAAAAATTACATCGCAGCGCTGATTGGTTAGAGTGCGTTGCAGCATGTCAACGTTCGGAGATTTTAGAATGAAGCCAAAAATCGGGCTTGCATTAGGTGGCGGGGCGGCACGTGGTTGGTCGCATATTGGAGTTATCAGGGCCCTCGAGAAAGAAGGAATTAAACCGGATGTTGTCGCTGGAACGTCAATCGGGGCGTTAGTCGGCGCTGCTTATGCTTGTGATTTTTTAGACGAACTTGAAGCTTGGACGCTCGAATTAACATGGCAGGGCGTTATAGGCATGTTGGATATTCGCTTGTCTGGGGGCTTGATTCACGCCAAGAAGGTCCTGAAGTTTCTACGTGAGGGCATGGATGGCAAGCAAATAGAAGACCTGGAGATAGCGTTTGGTGCGGTTGCTACAGATCTAGATGACGGCCACGAAGTATGGATGCGACGCGGGGACCTGCTCGAGGCCGTTAGATCATCAATTGCCTTACCCGGGCTGATAAGTCCTATGCAGCGCGGCGACCGTTGGTTGGTCGATGGCGGTCTCGTTAATCCTTTACCCATTTCGTTGTGCCGCGCATTGGGAGCTGAATATGTTATCGCGGTCGATTTGAACGCAAAAATGTTGTTACCAAAAACAGTGCCGTGGCGGCAATATGAGACTATTGAGGATATCGATATCAGCATAGATCCTGCCGAGTCGGGTATGTTTAGTGGCTTATCAAATAAAATTCAAGACATGATGGAAAAGGTCTGGGCGGGTGATGAAAAGAAGGAACCTTCGCCATCCACCATTGATACAATTTTCCGCAGTATTAACATCATGTCGTCGAGAATCTCCCGTTCTCGGCAAGCGGTTGAACATGCAGATGTCACTTTAGTACCAGATGTAATGAATATCGGTCTAATGGAATTCCATAAAGCCTCGGAAGCGATATCTCATGGCTATAACGAAACTTATTTGAAACGGGAAAAACTGATGGAGATAAAAGCAATGGTTGAGGCCAAAGAGCGCCGCGATAACATTAGGTCCGAGACAGTCCGTGGGCCACGAGGAAAAGGGAGCAGAGAATGAGTAAAATTGGCATCATAGGTGGGTCAGGTTTAACACAGCTAAAAGAGCTCACCATAACGCGCCGACAGGTTGTCAACACTCCATTTGGTGAAGCTTCGGGCGCTTTTACTCATGGCGTATTGCATGGAAAAGATGTGGTTTTTTTGGCCCGCCATGGCAACAGCCATCACATTCCACCACATGATATAAATTATCGCGCAAATTTATGGGCGCTGGATTCACTTGGCGTGGACAGGGTTATTGCGTTTAACGCAGTTGGTGGCATAACAGCAGCGATGGCACCTGCGAGTATCGTTATCCCGCACCAAATCATTGATTACACCTATGGCCGCGAGCACACTTTTTTCGATCAACAGGCAGATCAAGTGGTGCATGTTGATTTTACGCACCCATATTCAGAGTCATTAAGAAACGGATTTTTCAGTGCCGCGGAAGCGATTGATATAACTGTAGTAAAAAACGCGATATACGGTGCGACTCAAGGCCCAAGATTGGAAACCGCTGCTGAAGTTGAGCGCCTGGAGCGAGATGGCTGTGATATCGTTGGCATGACCGGTATGCCCGAAGCGGTATTGGCGAGAGAGTTGAATATGAGTTATGCCTCTTGTTGTATCGTTGCAAATTGGGCGGCTGGAAAACACGCAGATTTGATAACGATGGAAGATATTAACGCGAATCTTACCAGCGGTATGGCTACGGCAAGCGCGCTCTTGGAGGCCAGCATCTCCAAGTTTTAATTGGTTCGTTGGAGATGTTATGAAAGAGTTCGGTTCATGGTTTTTTGTTTTCGGTATTGTTGCGACCGTATTCAATGCTTTTAACATTAACTTTTTATTTGTTTCCTGGATTGAAAACTGGGGCGAGACGGTTTCGTTTTGCGCCCGGTATGGTTTGATAATTGTGGGGGCTCTTATGTGGTTGAAAGGGCGCGCGATCGAGCAAGCAATAGAGGCAGAAAAGAAAGCAAAGTTAAACCGCTTTAAATACTAAAAAACAGAGACATAAAAAAAGCGGCCTTTGGCCGCTTTTTTTATGTCTCTTGGAGAGTAGGCTTAATCACCGCCTAAACTCGTCATCAAACTAAATACGTAATAGAACAAGAACGCCACGCTACCAAACACAGAGAGCGCCGCGGCTACGTGTTGTGTCGTGCGGTATTCATGTACAACGTTAGACGTATCATACAGTAGCATGCCGCCCATCAATAAAACGCCCGCTCCCATAAATGCCGTACCGAGCGTGAAACCGAATAATATACTCGCGACAATCACGCCAAAGAACACAAACATTGCGGTACGTAAGAACCCGCCCATGAAACTGAAGTTTTTCTTGGTTGTGAATACCGTAAAAGTAATACCTGCAGCTAACGCAGCGGTAACAATTATGGCTTGCACGATTAGGTCAGGATTTCGCACCGAACCAATAAATAAGGCTGGCGAAAAAACGATCGCAATGGCAACCACGTAAAACCCCAAGCCCAAATA
>CAZUMV010000079.1:0-11267 GCA_964621435.1 uncultured Thiotrichales bacterium
TTGCCAAGACACACTTGCGGGCGTCATTGCCCATGAAAAACAAGCTCCAATACTTGCAAAGTAACAACTATTTTCTAGAGCCCTAATGGGTTGTCGGGGTCTAGACCCTCCATTAACGGTAGTTGCCGGTCGGCATTGGTTAGCTGATAGACCATGCCGACCCAGTTGCTCATCACTGCAGCAGCCGTATCTCGCCAGGTATTAAACAATCGCTCAACCACAAGTTCCTCAGGAAAGTTTGGCAGGGATTCACCATCAGCCTTTGCTGTCTCAACCCGGTCTTGATACTCATTTAGTAGTGCGCAAGTTCTGGCGTCAAACATATGCTCTGGAAATGGCGGATAATCATCGCGAGCGCCGGAGTAATAATTACCTATTTCCCGCTTGTATTCTTTAGTCAGGCTTACAGTGTCATATTCCGGGTGACCTTGAAGGTAAACTATTTTGTAGTGGTCAGCGCTAACCGCCATATGCACACCGACCTCCGGACTTTCCACTAGAACATGCACACCCGCCTGATCAAACGCGGTCACCGGGACATCATTGTATCTGGAATGCGGTACGTTAAATCTGGTATCCGTGTTACTGACTAACGGATGCGCTTTGTTCACGACACGATGGCTATAAACCCCCCAGCATTTTGTGGGCAACGGTTGCCTCAGTTGTTGATGTTTATATTGCATAACCGCGTGAGTCGCCAGACAAGAACAAAATATTGAAGTAACGTGTTGCTCGGCCCAGTCAATAACTTCCGTTAAAGGCTGCCAAAAAGCTTCTTGCGATAAATCAGGTTGTGAAACATTGACCCCGGTAATAATTAAACCATCCAATCCTGATGCTTTTATTTGATCGAAAGTCTGATAGTAAGCATCTATATGCTTTTTTGCATCCGCTCCTCTTTCCAGCCCGGCAAGCGTAAAGACATGTACATTGAGCTGAGCTACCGGGTTGCTGTTGCCGACTAACCGGAGAAACTGTCTTTCGGTTGCCTCAAGAGCAGCGTCGGGCATCATGTTCAATAAACCGATATGAATTTCCCGAATAATTTGGTCAGAAGCGCGCTCGGGTGAAAGCACGGTCATACCTTCTTGTTTGAGCCGTGCAAAAGTTGGCAAGGATGTATTGGCAATTAGTGGCATTAGCCTGCACCACCCTGCTCATCAATTATTTGTTCGATCAAACTCAAGAATTCACTGGCATCACTGACCTGATGTAACTGCGTAGTGCTTACGGTATACCCGTATTTCTCTGCCAATCCCTTGTAACGCGGTAATCGGGATTTAAATAATCTTGGGAACATCCACTTCACAAAATCAAAGGGGTCGATCAGGGCAACGTAATCCAGCTCGCGATCTTTCATATATAAATCCAGCTGTTCATCCAGATACTCTTCGCGATGGTACATTGGTTTTGGCGCAGCGGCGGCGCGCTCGATTAATACCTGCTCTTCTTCTTCGGTAGCTTCCAGATACAATAGAATCGTATGCTGCTCAAGTATACTAAACATCTCGGCATCATCCATTTCACATAGACTACCGCCAGCATCGTTTATAAAATTATCGTAACCGTCGGCTCGAGCGCGCTGTATAAATTCGGGGACTTCTTTCATCGCCTGAATTTCGGAGACCCGATGTAGATTTTGCCGACGCTTATATTCTGCCAATGGCAATCCACCTAATTCCGGATTACCCAGCATCCCGAGAAATGACGAGATTGGCTTAAGGTGATCGATAGTGATCTTGTTTTCGATGGTGATAGATTCGCTCAACAGCAGATCTTTAAGAAACGGCACTGTCATGGCCTGGTTTCTAAGGTTTTCCAGCATTTCCTTTTTCAAATAATAGGTGCCAATACGGTAGTCGCCTGAATAATGATACCAATTCGCATCACTTAGCATTTGTGACAGATAGGTCTTGCCGACACCTGACATGCCAAGCAGCGTAAAACACTTACTGGGGAGTTCCCTAAACTCGCGCGCACTGAGTTTCATGCGATACCTGAAACATAAAAAATATAGTTGTAGTTTACTGACCTCTAAAGGTCAACACCAGTACGTCTCGCCATGCAGGCAAATCTTCCCATAAAGGTTTAACCGGTGTCACATAGTGGTAAACCAACTCATCGTTTAAATGTAATACATCCAACGGTCGACGCATTTTGAAGGAGTCAAGCAATTTCCCATCCCTGGCATACACCTTGCTAATCCCTCCCATAACGTTGTGTCGGTCAATCATGGCAACAAAGACGTAATCAACTCCATCCTGGTGGATACCCTCGGGCGTAGGTTTGCCGGGAATTTCGGGAGATGCAAGGATTCGAAATTGATGACTCTCAATACGCCAATCAGACTCACCGTATAACTCGAGAACATGTTTAGTTGCATAACTCAACAAACCCCCGAGCACAGGATTAGCCAATGTCGATGCTTCGAATGGTGAGTAAATTCGCTGGACACCACCGTTAAGCGCATTGTAGTTGGTGGCTTGATAATGGTTTTGGTCTTGACTAACGGCGAACTGCCGCCGCGCATGTTGATATTCAATAACCGAATAACGTCGCTCTCGGTACTCACCATGGTCAGCCATGTACTCATCGCGATGCAAATTACCCCAAGAGCGATAGAATTGCTGCCAATCCGCACTGCTCTCGAGGTCTGCTAGGCCGACTATCGTACGTACATTTTGCAGCAAATATTTTTTGCGCTTGGCTTCGCTTATTTGCTTCCTAAGAGAATCTGGAGACTGATCCAGATCTATCGGGTTTAGATGAACTCCAGACACTTGCCTTTGTATATGATCTCCCCGCTTGGAGTCATTCGAGGATTCGGACCGCTGTCCCTGTGCCGTGGCTCGGACGTTACGCCGAGGGTATGGGTTCCTATCATTTTCTGTTGCCATTGCTCTTCGGTAAGCACTATTTGTGTTTGCATACTATCACGAGTGAGAGTACCGACCGGCATTGGTGCACCGCCGCTTCGAGGCATCGCCCACAACACCCAATCTTCATTATCCGGGATTTTAGGCATTTCTGCCATCCGTACCTCGACCACGCCCTTTTCCCGCAAACCTCTGGTGTACATCATTGGCTTATCGTTATTGCTCGCTAAAACGGAAACAAAGCTCGGCTTGTAAGAGGCAACATCTACCTCAACCGTTGCTGCAGCAATCGGTACATTTGGTACATTTCCCCGGGGCAGCATCAGAACCGCGGCCAGAGCTACTGACATCAAACCTGTTGCAGCCTGCCAAAAACCAAGACGCTCAAATAATGAAGGTTTTACCTGCGCCTGACTGCTTGCTCGCGCCTGCTGTTCAGGTGCTTGAGGCGATATTGCCTGATTAATATTTTTCCAGACCTGTGCGCTAGGCTTTTCCTCTGGCAGCGCCTGATTAAGGCTATGAAATCGATCTTCCCATTGATCAACTGAATATTTGATATACGGTCGTTCACGCATTAAAGCTTCAAAGCGCGTTCGAGCACGCCCTTTTAAAGAGCCCATTGCGTACGCAGCTGCCAACTGTTCGTATAAATCCGGATTTTGATAACGCTTCATTCTAGACATTCTTTTAACCTCATCACACCACGACGCACCCAGGCTTTAACGGTTCCCAGCGGCGCATCCAGCTTGGTCGCTATCTCGTCATGGGTCATACCATAATAGTACGCCATCAATATTGCTTTACTCTGTTTCTCGGGTAACGACTCCATACATTTTAGCATTCGGCTGGTAGTTAGCTCTAAACCCGAAAGGTCGTCGGGCGCAATCTTTTCGTCGGTAAACTCGAGACCCTCATATTCAATATCAGTTTCTTGCGGGCGAACTTTCTGGGCTCGAATCAGATCAAAACATCTATTGCGAACTATGGTGGTCATCCAGGTCATACCTGAAGCTTTGGAAGAATCAAAACTTGACGCTTTATTCCAGATCTTAAGATAGGCATCTTGCAGGGCATCTTCGCCTGCCTGACGAGTGCGCATCAAACGCATACTTACAGCCAACAATTGCCCGGAAGATTGGGCATACAATGTTGAAAACGCATTTTGGTTTCCATCCGCGCACTGCCGTAGCAGATCCACATATGGATCACTTTGCTTCTTTTGGATCAATTCTCGTCCAACAATTTTATTATCGGGCTTATGATACCACCCATTCGCAATATCCGTAACAAACATTCGGCTTTAGCCTATCAATTTAGCTTGTATTTCTTTACGTCCAATACAAAAAAACGGATGCAGGTAGCACCTGCATCCGTTGATACTAAAGGGTGTCGCGTGAGTGCTTAGCTCGCAGCGGTCTCCTCTGACTCGACTTCTTTCATGCTTAAACGGATTTTGCCGCGATTATCAATTTCGAGAACCTTAACCTTTACGACATCACCTTCAGAGAGTTTATCGGCTACATTCTCAACGCGCTCGTTGGCGATCTGCGAAATGTGCACCAAACCGTCTTTGCCTGGAAGAATGGTAACAAATGCACCAAAATCCATAATCTTGGCAACTTTACCTTCGTAGATCGTACCAACCTCTGGGTCAGAAGTGATTGCCTTGATACGGCGTTCGGCTTCTTCACCAGCTTCTTTATCAACCGAGGCAATTTTAATCTCGCCATTGTCTTCGATATCGATGCTTGTGCCTGTCTCTTCAGTAAGCTGACGAATCACCGCTCCGCCTTTACCGATGACATCACGAATCTTATCAGGATGAATCTTCATGATGATGAAGCGTGGCGCGTACTCTGAAATTTCATCACGAGGCTTATCAAGCGCTTTAGCCATGCTATCAAGAATAAACATGCGACCCTCTTTCGCCTGCGATAATGCAGTCTCCATAATATCTTTGGTAATACCATCGATTTTGATATCCATCTGCAACGCAGTGATACCTTCTCTGGAACCGGCGACTTTAAAGTCCATATCACCAAGATGATCTTCATCGCCCAAAATATCACTGAGCACCGCGTACTGCTTATCGTCTTTTACGAGACCCATGGCAATACCGGCTACCGGAGCTGCAACTGGCACACCGGCATCCATTAAGGCCAGGCTGGTGCCACAAACCGAAGCCATGGAACTGGAACCGTTCGACTCCGTGATTTCAGAAACCACACGCAGAGTATATGGATACTCTTCCGGGTCTGGCATCACGCCTAAAACACCGCGCTTGGCCAAGCGGCCATGTCCGATTTCCCGTCTTTTCGGTCCACCCATAAAGCCCGTCTCGCCGACACAGGAAGGTGGAAAATTGTAGTGCAACATAAATGCATCTTTCGTGGTGCCATCAAGCGCATCAATTAATTGCGCATCTCTCTCGGTACCCAAGGTAGCTACTACTAATGCCTGGGTCTCACCGCGAGTAAACAAGGCTGAGCCATGCGTGCGTGGCAAGACACCAACCCGAGCGACAACTTCTCTAACGGTGTTATGTTCACGACCATCGATTCTAGCCTCACCGGCAATGATGCGCGAACGTACGATGTTCTTTTCTATCTTGGAAAAAGCGCCCTTGACATCATCTTCTGACGGGCCATCTTCAATAACCAGCTCGGCAATTGCTTTATCACGCAAGGCACCAATTTTTTCATAGCGCTGCATCTTGTCCGCAGTCTGGTAGGCTTCGCCTAAACCAGCAGACACTAAACCACTAACTTTATCGGCCAAACCCTTATCTTCTTCGGGCGCAGTCCAGTCCCAAGCAGGCTTACCCGCTTCGGCGGCAAATTCCTTAAGCGCGGTGATCGCCACTTGCATTTGCTCATGACCAAACACGACCGCACCCAACATCACGTCTTCAGACAAAATATCTGCTTCCGATTCAACCATCAATACAGCGTTGTCAGTACCCGCCACAACGAGATCAAGCTTTGAATCCTGAAGCTGGGTTACGCTTGGGTTTAGTACATACTCACCATCGATATAACCAACCCTGCTTGCACCAATTGGGCCAGCAAAAGGCATACCTGAAATAGCTAGTGCAGCCGAGGCACCGAGCATTGCAACCAAATCAGGATCAACATCTTTATTTAAAGAAATTACATTAGCAATTACCTGAACTTCATTTTTGAAGCCCTTCGGAAATAATGGGCGAATTGGGCGATCCATTAATCGACAAACCAGCGTTTCTTTTTCAGAAGGTCGACCTTCACGTTTGAAAAAGCCACCCGGGATTTTACCTGCTGCGTAAGTCTTTTCCTGGTAGTTCATAGTTAATGGAAAAAACGGCCGACCCGGATCCGCTTCTCTTTGACCAGTTGCCGTCACCATAACGCTGGTACCATCAATATCGACGATCACTGCGCCAGTTGCCTGACGTGCTATTTCTCCTGTTTCAATCGTGACGGTATTGTCACCATATTGAAATGTCTTTGTAATTTTATTAAACATATTATTTTTCCTTTCCCTTTCCTAGCGTCGCAAACCTAATTTTGCGATCAAATTTTTATATCTTTCATCATCTTTCTTTTTCAAATAGTCCAACAGACTGCGACGCTGATTAACCAGTTTCAGCAAGCCACGACGCGAGTGGTGGTCATGCTTGTGTTTTTCGAAGTGTGCGGTTAGGTCCTGGATGCGCGCGGTCAATAAAGCGACTTGCACCTCCGGGGACCCGGTATCAGACGCAGACTGTTGATTTTGCTGAACGATTCCAGCGATATCTTCAGTACTTAATGCCATATCCTAAGCTCCAGAGTTAGTATGAGTTGAGTGTTATAAAGGCTGCGCATATTAGCAGTAATATTGCGAATATCCCAATGAAAACAGCGACTTTTAGCGGTTTCGAGCGACT
Source organism: uncultured Thiotrichales bacterium (assembly GCA_964621435.1). GTDB lineage: Bacteria > Pseudomonadota > Gammaproteobacteria > CAZUMV01 > CAZUMV01 > CALIRD01. The sequence goes on from CAZUMV010000079.1 coordinate 6,784, forward strand.
TTATCGACGCTATGGGTATTAATCAGTCCGTAACAGCCTTTTCCCCTTCAACTCGCCCTCTAAATGCTCCCCAATGCCAATAAAATGACCATCTTCCCGATATAGCCTTAGTAACGAAGTTTCCGGCAAATCGGTCATTGAGAGTCGCTGTCCTTGCTGGATTTTTAGCGCTTGGTCACCCGCGAGCATCAGTTTCGGGAGATTGATCAGAGCCTCGTCTACCGGAAGTAAAAATTTGTTCAAATCCTCACCAGCATCCCTGGTGGCATCCAAAACCGGTATGGTCACCATTTCCGGCCGTACAAAAGGCGACACGCCATGTCGGCGCAGTGCGGTCATATGTGCACCACAACCGATATCGGCACCGATGTCTTCAAGCAGAGTTCGAATGTAAGTACCTTTACTACAAACCACGTCAACGACAAATTGCGTGCCATGAAGTTCTACCAAGTCCAATGACCTAATGGTCACCGGGCGTGGTTGCCGTTCGACGACCTTGCCCGCACGCGCCAATTTGTATAGGCGCTTGCCAGCGACGCTGATGGCTGAGTACATTGGCGGGATTTGCATAATATCACCACGGAATTTGCGTAAAGTGCCTTCGAGGCTTTCAGTGCTTAATTCCGGAACCTCGCTGCAGCTGGTTTCCTCACCATCGCAATCTCCGGTATTGGTAGTAACGCCGAGTTGACAGGTGGCGCGATAATGTTTGTCTGCATCAAGCAAATATCCGGAAACTTTGGTTGCTTCGCCCAGACATATTGGCAACAAACCGGTAGCTAAAGGATCCAGACTACCGGTGTGCCCGGCCTTTTTTGCTTTGAATATACTACGCGTTTGTTGCAATGCACTATTAGAAGAAATACCACCGGGTTTATCCAACAAAACCACGCCATCAATGTCGCGAAACTTACCTTTGCCTGGCATTGAGCTTAGAGATTACGATCGCGTGCACGCGCTCTGGCGATTAAGGCTTCAAGATGATCACCGCGCTCGGGCGTATCATCATGGATAAATTTGAGCTCGGGCGTACTACGAATACTCATCGTTTTGCTCAAAGCCGAACGCAAATACCCACTGGCCTTCTTTAAGCCTGCTTGCGTCTCTTCAGGATTGCCATGGTCGCCGAACAAGGTGTAGTAAACCTTGGCGTAGGATAGATCTTGTGACACCTGTACTTCACTGATCGTGATCATACCGACCCGCGGGTCCTTCAGATCATTGCTAATCAGCGCCGACAGCTCTTTGTGTATCGCCGCGGCAATACGTTCCGTGCGGGAAAAATCGTTTGGCACAGGTCAGCTCTTACAGCGTTCGCTCAATTTCTGTGCGCTCATAATTTTCGATCTGGTCACCAACCTTAACGTCATTGTATTGCTTCACCGCGATACCACATTCGGTACCGGCTCGAACTTCCGCGACGTCATCTTTGTGGCGGCGCAGAGATTCCAGTTCACCTTCATAGATGACCACATTATCTCGTAAGACTCGAATTGGGTTACCGCGTTTAACCAAGCCATCGATTACCATACAACCAGCTACCGCGCCCTTCGCACTCGACTTAAAGACGTCTTTAACTTCAGCGATACCGATAATCTCTTCGCGCAATTCAGGCGACAGTAGACCACTTAATGCTGCCTTAACATCATCAATCAAATCATAGATGACATTGTAGTAGCGAATATCTACTGCGTTTTCCTCAGCAGCCTTTCGTGCTGCTGCATCGGCGCGCACATTAAAACCGACGACCATGCCACTCGACGCAGCCGCTAGATTTATGTCTGATTCGGTAATACCGCCAACACCACTAACAATAACATTGACTGCCACTTCATCATTGGCTAACTTTTCCAATGAGTCCCGAATCGCTTCGGCGGAACCCTGCACATCAGCTTTAATTAAAACACTAACAACTTGCTTTTGATTATCGCCGACCTGAGAAAACAAATTCTCCATGCGCATGGCCTGACGGTTGGTCAATTTGCTTTCGCGACTTGCTTCTGCGCGAGTCTCTGCAATGTCGCGAGCCTTACGGTCTGTATCAACGACTTGCATAGAATCACCGGCATTAACGGTGCCCGACAAACCAATCACTTGAACCGGCATGGCTGGACCAGCCTCTTTCATTTGCTGCCCGTTCTCATCAAACATCGCGCGAACTTTACCGTACTCTTCACCCGCAATCATAATATCGCCACGCCGTAAGGTACCCGCTTGCACCAATACGGTAGCAACCGGTCCGCGACCCTTTTCAAGACTCGATTCGATCACGATACCGCTACCAGCGCCTTCACTTGGCGATTGCAGTTCCAACAATTCAGATTGTAGTAATACGGAATCCAGCAAAGCGTCAACGCCCTCACCGGTTATCGCAGAAACATGCACAAACTGCGTATCGCCACCCCAATCCTCCGGAATAACTTCGTGTTTACTAAGTTCGTTTTTAACCCGGTCAGGATCGACCCCCTCTTTATCAATTTTATTGACTGCTACGACCATCGGCACGCCAGCAGCACGGGAATGCTCAACAGCCTCGATAGTCTGAGGCATGACGCTATCGTCGGCTGCCACTACAAGTATGACGATATCCGTTGCTTGCGCACCACGGGCCCGCATTGCAGTAAAAGCGGCGTGTCCGGGAGTATCCAAAAAGGTTAACTCGCCTTTATCAGTAGCAACTCTATAGGCTCCAATATGCTGCGTAATACCTCCCGCCTCACCATCGGTTACGGTAGATTTCCTAATATAATCCAGTAATGATGTTTTGCCGTGATCAACGTGCCCCATAATGGTAACCACTGGCGCACGCGGTTGTTTTTCCCGGTCGTCCTGCGCGGCTTCTTCAACTAGTTGCTCATCTATGGTCTTCTCTTCATGCGGCACCGCCTTATGACCCATTTCGTCAACGACCAGAGTCGCCGTATCGGCGTCCAGCACTTCGTTTATTGTGGCCATAACGCCCATTTGCATTAGCGCCTTGATAACCTCTCCCGATGACTCGGCCATACGTTTCGAAAGTTCGCCAACAGATATCGTCTCGGGGATCAATACGTCACGCACGACCTTTTCTGTCGGTGCCTGAAAACCATGCTTGTTATCAACATTAACTGTGGTAACCCGCCGGGCTTTATGCGGTTGGCGTCGACGACGATTAGACGCCTTACTAACGTGCAATTCCTCACGACCGAACTTACCCTTGGTTTTCTTACCCTTATTTTTATCAGCACTGGATGGCGCGTCTGGCTTGGTAAAGACCTTTTTAGGCTTGGCGGCCTCAGCAGGCTTGCCTGGCTTGGCAGGCCTGGATTTTAACCCAGTGTCAGTGACAACTTTAGTTTTTTCCGCAGCTTTAGCTTTCTCTATCTCAGCCGCCTTTTCTGCTTCTGCTTTCTTAAGCTCACGCGCTTCGCGCTTCTGAGCTTCCTCTTCAACTTTCTTTTCAGCCGCAGACGATCTTGCGGCGCGCTCGGCTTCTTGCTGCGCTGCAAGTTCGGCAACTTTACTTTTTATCGCCGGAGCCGGTTGTGTAGGTGCTTCTTCAACCGGGTTTTTATCAAATGTACGCTTCTTGCGCACTTCTATATTGACGGTCTTGTTACCACCGGTTCGCGACCCGACCTTTAGCTCACTAACGCGCTTTCGCTTCAGGGTGATTTTTTTATCACCCGCGGTGTCAGTCCGCCCATGACTACTTCGCAAGTACGAAAGCAATGTCATCTTTTGCTCGTTGGTAATCGTATCCTCAGCGCCAGACACCGAAATACCGGCATCATTAAGCTGTGAAACCAATTTATCGACACTGGTTTTTGTGGCTTCTGCCAATTGCTTTACGCTTACATCACTCATTCCGCCTCCTGTACTGGTTATGCACCAGCTATTCGCTTGCCTCTTCGGCAAACCAAGGTTCACGTGCCTTTAAAATCAACGCCCCGGCACGCTCTTTATCTATATTTTCAAGTTCAACGATATCGTCAACCGCCTGCTCGGCAAGATCTTCCATAGTACAAATACCGGCCGCTGCCAATTCTAATGCGGTCTTCTCATCCATTCCTTCCATAGCCAGCAGATCATCCGCGGGCTTACCATCACCAAGACCTTCTTCATTTGCAATTGCCTTGGTTAATAACGCATCTTGAGCGCGGGCGCGTAAGGCATTCACCAGATCCTCGTCGAACTCTTCTATACCCAATAATTCTTCTTCCGGGACATAGGCAACTTCATCAACGGTGGAGAAACCTTCCTGCACCAGAATGATTGCAACCTCCTCGTCGACATCTAACTGCTCAGTGAATCGTGCAACACTTTCGCGCAATTCAACTTGGCTTTTTTCATGCGCTTCTTCTTCACTCATGACATTCAAATTCCATCCAGTAAGCTCGCTCGCCAACTTGATGTTCTGACCGCCTTTACCAATTGCCTGTGACAAACGCTCCTGATCGACACCGATGTCCATAGTTTGTTTATCTTCATCAACCGTCGCCGCG
>CAZUMV010000080.1:0-11265 GCA_964621435.1 uncultured Thiotrichales bacterium
GGTGATTTTCGACTACGGCTACGAGCGCCCTGCCGACCGCAACTCCAGAACCGTTCAGGGGATGTAGTAACTGCGGTTTGGCACCCTTTTCACGGTATCTGGCCTTCATTCTTCGAGCTTGAAAATCGCCGAAATTAGAACAAGAGGAAATTTCCCGGTAGGTATTTTGTGCTGGCAACCAGACTTCCAGATCATAAGTTTTTTGTGCGGAAAAACCGGTGTCCCCCGAACATAAAGTAACTACCCGATAAGGTAATTCAAGCTTCTGCAAAATTGCTTCCGCATGCCCGGTAAGTTCTTCATGCGCGGCTTCCGAGTTTTCCGGTTTTACCATTTGCACCAACTCGACTTTTTCGAATTGATGCTGACGTATCAGACCCCGGGTGTCTTTTCCATATGACCCTGCCTCCGAACGAAAGCACGGGGTATGAGATACGAATTTTAATGGCAGGTTATCTACAGCAGTGATTTGATCCCGCAGTAAATTGGTTACTGGCACTTCAGCCGTTGGAATCAAATAAAAATCATTGCCGCTCTCACCGGTTGTATTTAACTCAAAGAGATCATCTTTGAACTTCGGAAGCTGTCCGGTACCGAACAGACTATCCTGATTCACAATGTACGGCACGTACAGTTCACTGTAGCCATGTTCTAATGTGTGCGTGTCAAGCATAAACTGGGTAAGCGCCCGGTGCAGGCGAGCTAACGAGTTCTGCAATACCACGAATCGGGAGCCAGTAATTCGCGCAGCAGCATCAAAATCCATGCCGCCAAGTTGTTCGCCAATATCAACATGATCTTTTACATCGAAGTCGTATGACTTGGGCGAACCCCAGCTTCTTAATTCTACATTGTCATCCTCGGAGTTGCCGTCGGGCACGCTGTCATCCAGTAGGTTGGGAAGTCCGGTTATCAGCTCGTTAAGTTCATCTTGAACCTGACCTAATTCGCTTTCCGCAGCAGCCAATTGATCACCTAAGGTGGAAACTGCATCCAGTAGTGGCTGGGCATCTTCTCCTTGCGCTTTAGCTTGACCAATCTCTTTGGATCGGGCTTTACGCTCCGCCTGCAAGTCTTGCGTTTTGACCTGAATTTCTTTGCGCCGCGCTTCTAATGTATCGAGCTCGGCGCGATCGAGACTAACACCACGTCGGGAAAGTCCGGCAATAACTGCTTCAGGTTCATTTCTAAACTTTTTGGGATCGAGCATGACGCATAAATTCCTGTTAATTTCCGTGGGGATAGTAGCAAGTGAAGAACTACCATTCCAACAATGCTTTACTATTTTGCTAAAGTCATACCTATTATGATCGCAAGTATTGTGAGGCCGAGATTTAATGCAATATTCAGTACCGCTTTGGCATACGCGCTATGTTCGAAGAGTTGCACTGTTTCGAGCGAAAATGTTGAAAACGTGGTGAAAGCTCCAAGTACACCGATCGTTAGCGCCAGGCGAATATCCTCGGATAGCGTCAGGCGATTGGCCAAAGCAACGGTTAAAAAACCAAGGATAAAAGAACCCAATACATTGACGAACAAGGTGCCGTATGGAAAATCCTTACCAAGTATCCGCACAATTCCCAGGCCGGAAAGGTATCGCAAGCCCGCGCCGATTGCGCCGCCACACATAATAAAAAGTAACTTCATGGCTATTCTTGCACCACTGATACAGCGGCTATTATGGCCGCTGCTTTATCAAGCGTTTCCTGGTATTCACCTTCCGCGGTTGAATCATGAACAATACCACCACCAGCCCAAAAACGCATTTTGCCGTTTAAATATGTCATAGTTCTAATCGCAATATTAAATTGAGCGTCGCTATTGCTGTTGATAAAACCAATTGATCCACAATACACACCACGTCGATAGGTTTCCAGCTCCTCGATTATTTCCATTGCCCGGATTTTCGGTGCGCCAGTTATCGAACCGCCGGGAAAAGCACCGCGAATAAGATCCATGCTCGAGTTATCAGGATGCAAAATGCCGGTCACTTTACTAACCAAATGGTGCACCATGGCATAGCTCTCGATGGCAAATAACTCTGGCACTTTAACCGAATGTGGTACGCAATTTTTACTGAAATCATTGCGCAATAAGTCGACGATCATGACATTTTCTGCTTGATCTTTTTGGCTGTCAGCAAGCTGTTCTTTTGCGAGCTTGTCTGCCGCGGCAGTCTTTTTTCTGGGCATTGTACCCTTGATCGGTTTGGTTGTGACATAGCCATCTTTACACGTCAAGAATAGTTCCGGAGAACTGCTCATGATGGTTACAAATGGTAGATGCATATAGGCGGCAAACGGTGCGGAATTGACACTACGTAATTTTTCGTAAGCAGCAAATACAGCGCCCTGACATTGCACATGGAATCGTTGGGCAAAGTTAATTTGGTAGCAATCCCCTGCTACGATGTAATCCTTTATTTTGTTAAAAGCTTCGTCATAAGCTTCTCTGCTGATATCGTTTTCCAAGTCACTTAATGCCGAAAAACTTCGTTCTTTATAAGGGGAGCTTAATTGTTTTAACAAGCGTTCCTGTTGCTCATCAATAGTTTCTTTCTTACCTTGTATCACTAGTGTCGTCATCTTCAGATGATGATCCACGACAACCGCCCAGTTATAAATACCCATGGCCATTTCCGGAAGATTCTCGTCATCCATGGTTTGTGCGGGCAGGTTTTCAAAACGGCGGCCTAAATCATAGGAAAGATAACCTAAGGCGCCGCCCGAAAATGGTAAATCGCAATCAGGATAGTCCAATTGCCCCAATGCGTCTTCCAATAATGACAGAGGGTCGGTTTTTGACTCTTCGAACCTGCCATCATCCTGGGTGATGATTGTATTTGTACCGCGACACACAAAGGTGACTTTAGGTTGCGCCGAAAAAATATCATAACGGCCAGGGGTCGCACCATCGGCGCAACTGTCTAACCATATTGACCAGGGTTCTTCAGCGAATGGAGAGAATAATTCACTGGTGTTAACTTGATACTCTAACTCGATCAGCCGCAAAACGAATTCACTCCACCCTTAAGTGAAATGCTCCTCTCGTGTTAAAGTTTGAAAGGAATCCGGATGGGTTAAATTAAAGTCTTTGGCGTGCTGAAGATATTCCGGGTTAAAACCTTCTTCACGGATCTGCGCGATCAGTTCACCAAATTCCGCGGTTCGTTTTACACCAGTCGCATGTGCTCCGCCAGTGACTGAATAATCCGAAACAATTTTAGAACCACGGTTGCTATCTTTGTTCAATTTACGGTCATCAGTATAGTACTGGGACAGTACCAATATGCGAGAGCCAACAAACACAGCCTCTTCCAGGTCATGGGTAATAAAAAAAATTGTCATTTTCTCTTGTTCCCATAGCTCCAACAAAAATAGTTGCATATCCTCTCTGGTGTCCGGGTCCAGTGCTCCAAATGGTTCGTCCATCATCAAAATCTTGGGTTTCATGATCAGTGACTGGGCGATGGCAACGCGTTGTTGCATGCCGCCGGAGAGTTGGTGCGGGTATTTTCCACCGTGCTCTCCCAATCTAACCCGCTCAAGATAATGCTGTGCTTTATCTTTGATTTCGCTTTTGTTGGCCGCGGTGAACTGTAGTCCCAAAGCGACATTTTCCAGAACTGTCATATGCGGAAATAAAGAGTACCTCTGAAATATTATCCCGCGATCCGGGGCTGGCGAACCAATTGTCTCGTTATCCAATGTCACAGTGCCACTGGTGGGCATTGACTCACCGGTTATTAGCCTTAATAAGGTTGATTTGCCACACCCACTTGGTCCGACCAAGGTGCTTAGTTCGCCGCTGGTAACGGATAAGTCGATATTATCTAATACGGATTTTTTGCCGTAGGATTTATAGACATTGTTGAATTTGAGATATTCGTTCGTGATCAATGCGCATCCTCATCTCTGACATACCACGGATACCAGAAATTTAAAGCATGACGCAGGCCAAAATCAATCATAAAACCTAACAAGGTGATCCAGAGTACGTACGGCAATATAGTGGCCATATCGAGATATCTTCGCACCAAAAATATCCGGTAACCAAGCCCTTCCGAGGCGGCTATGGCTTCGGCCGCAATCAAAAACAGCCATGCGGCACCTAATGTCAGTCGTACCGCCTCAATGAGCCGAGGCAGAACCTGTGGCAGTATGATTTTTGTGGCAAGCTGCCATTGACTCGCGCCAAGCGTTAACCCTTTTATAATCTGTTCGTTCGGTAATTTGCGCACCGCCAGGCGGATATCTCTGGCGATAAGTGGCGCGATACCGAAAACGATCAAAATGATTTTCGACAATTCATCAACACCAAAAGTGATAAACAATATAGGCAGTATCGCGAGCGGCGGAACCATTGATAAAAACGTTACAAATGGATTAATCGAAGCATTTAAAATGGGTAACATACCCATTTTGATACCAACAATTAAACCAATTAATGCGGCAATTGATACGCCCAGCAGTAGACGTCGTAGACTTGCTATCGTGTCTTCGACAAGAATTTTTTTACCGCTACGCTTATCATTTTCAAAGGCCGCAGACTTGGCCGCAGTGGCCATCTGGCTGATTGTAGGTAGTAATTTGTCATTAGGGTTAGCCGCGTGTCGTTGGTGTGAAGCAAATACATACACCGCTAGTAGCAATACAAACGGAAGAATAGCCAATAACCGACCTAAACCTGCCGGTATATTGGCATGAATCCCGAACAGTGAACGCCGGCTTTTTCGAGCCTTCATTAAATACTACTGGCCTGCCGCTTGCATAAATTTTGAAGTAAACCGTAGCTTGATGTTGTTGCGATCTCCCAAAACCGAACCATCGTCAAACTCGATGCCTACCAGATCCGCCGATGGCGCATTGCCACCATACAATCCTTTGGCAAAGGAAAATTGCCGGACGTTATCCATGGTCGTTGTGACCGCGGCCGAAGCAGCAAACTCTGCACCACTCGCCGGTGTGTAAAACATACTTGTGGTTGCTAACTGCTGCTGAAACTCTTCAAGCGTTGCACCGGCATTTTTTGCCATAAATTCCAAGGCATTGGCATCACCAGCTTGCATTAGAGCAATTGTTTCATACCAGGCACCGGTTAGTGCTCGTTTGAGTGAGTCCGGCGCATCAGTTTTAACGACCATCATGTCTATAATCTCTCCCGGAATATCAGAAGAATCGAATACCAGCGTTGCGTTCGGGTCTTCGAGGGTTTGCATTAGAGGTGGATTCCAGGTTACTGCGACACCATCATCCTGAGATATAAACAGCGCAGCAATATCCGCGTCACTGGTATTGACCAGCTTGACATCGGCTTCCGCCAAACCATTTAAATCCAGTGCGCGAGCCAATAAATAATGTGAAACAGATAGCTCGACCAGATTGATGGTCTTACCTTTCAAGTCGCTAATCGAGTTGCCGTTTTTCATAACCACACCATCGTTGCCATTAGAAAAATCCCCGATAATAACCGCTTGGCTATCCACGCCTCCAACCGCCGGAATAGTCAACGCGTCCATATTGGTCATGGTACAAGCGTCGAACTCACCAGAGGTGTACAAGTTTATCGATTCGATATAGTCATTAACCAGAGTCAGCTCGATTTCAATGCCTTCCTGGTCTGCCCATTTCTTCAGGATACCGGAATGGTCTGCGTAGGCCCACGGCTCCCAGCCGGTGTAATGGGACCACGCTACACGAAAAGAAGTAGCTTCTGTTTTGCCAGCAGTTTCAGGGGCACTCTTGGTCGCTGCGGTATCGCTGCTACCACTTCCGGTATTTGCGTTAGTGGCGGTTGTGCTGCCGCTAGTGGTGCTATTTTCGCCAGAGCAGGCGACCAAAAAAGCCAGACAAAAGATCGTTAAAATCAGTTTTTTCATCATAATTCCTCAATCAAGTATTTCTAGCGGAAAATCGGCCGTAGCTACGTCAGCCTTCCGGATATCATTTATGCGCTTCTCTGCATCTTCAGCCATCTCATCCATCTCAATGATGTTCTTCGCCATCTCTGGTAGTGCTTTTTGGCGATAACTACTGATATCGGTCAGGGCTGATTCCACATCAGCAAACGCCTTACGCAAGACTTCTAAATCAAGCTGTGTGCTCGATGCTTGCTTTTGTATTTCCGCTCCCTGCGTCTTTAATCGCTCAGCGGTTCCCGCTATCAGGCTTTCCGTGGTTTTATTAATAGCGTTTACCTTTTTCAACACAATTCTCTGATTACTAAGTGCCAATGCCAACTCGACAGCTATTTGTAGTGCACTCATGGTGGTATTGAGCGCACGGTTAACACCACGAATAAGCTCCTTGTTGTTGCGGATGATCATTTCAGTGGTTAGGTAGCCCTGCTGATTAACAATCAGTTGTTGCTGCAAGTCCTGAGTGCGTTGACGCAATGGAAATAGCAACTCTTCAGAAATAAACTTATGCCGCGGATCGTCAGTCGTTAGTTCGTTATCCAGCTTGGTTTGTAGCTTACCGTCAATTAGTCTGGCGAGTTCTATGGTCTTCTCAATTTTACGGCTTAAGTTATACATCGCCTGCTGATCATCAGCCAAGGTGATGTTGTCGCGCTTGAGTTGTTCGCGGCCTGATTCCAGCGAATTTTGTATCGCTGTCAATGACGTGTCAGCACTCTCATAACGCGAAAAATACCGTTTTAACGGTGTACCAACACCTGGGATTACTCCAAGAATTCGAGTCAGAAATCCCGCGTTAAGGTTGATTTTGGAAGGATCCAGTTCTTCAACTTGAAGCTTTAAGTCAATCAAGGACTTTGCCACTTGGCCCCCGTCTTGGGAGTCCTGCATCAGCTTACTCAAAGGCTGCTTGAGCATCGCACTTCGCCGCGAAGCCTCTTTTTGCAGTTCTTGCCCCATGGTCTCCATCGCGGCCGAGGCTTTTTTCTGATCTTCCATGGACGTCATATCGGTGCGCAATATTCTCGCGACAACGTCTTCGGCCTGATCATTCAAACCCGGATCTGCCACTGCAGATTGCTCGCCGACCTTTAGCGGATCACTTAGTTGCAATTCTTTCTTGATTTTCTCTTTGCTCTGATAAATGAGCTCGTTACCTTGTTCAGTCATACGATTACCTTATCTTTATTATCTATGATGCCGAATAGCTGCTTGCGCGTCTGGCAAGCGCCTCTAACTCTTTCATGGCGTCTTCCATATCCATAGAAGCCTGTGATGTAGCAGGGTTAATGAGCGAGATCGCCGCCATAACCTCGTCCATTTTAGTCATCGCTGATTCATTTTGCGCCAACTTGGTTTGTACCATATCACGTTGATTTTGCAAAAGACGATATCGCCCTACCAATGCATCTAATTCTTGTTCTTTGGTTGCGTTTAGTTTTTGCCTTTCCAGTGTCTGTATTCTATCTCTAATATGCTCTTCATCGATAACATTTATACCTTGTTTGATATTGGTAATTTGCTTTAAGTTATCAAGCACTGCGAGGAATACCTGCTCAACCATAGCGTGGTAGCGATTGAACGTTATTTCACCTTTGTTGAATTTGTTTTCTAGAATATCGTTGAATGCGCCATATTTCCGTTGTAGCAATTCGATTTGTTTGAAGCCTTGTTTCTCGTCGACCCGTTGTAACTCCGTTCTTAGCTCGCCAATAGAGCGCTGTGTTTGGCTGGCCAAAATAGAGTTCATTCTTGCAAGATACTCACCAATATGAACTTGCTTTCTTAACGTCATATTGAAAATCCAGCTTCCGAGCCCGACGAAGGCACCCGTAGCAGCGGCGGCGACTAACGCGCTACCGCCCCCGAACAACAGTGCTGCAGCACCGGCAAGGATGGCAATTCCGGTGGGGTACAATACATAAGGTTTTTGTATGGTTTGTTTTGCGACTTCTTTGTTGATCGCTTTTTTCGAAAAGTCGACTTTCCTGGTTGACTCAACCCGGGTTTCCTTTTTCCGACTACTGGCTTTTTTCGTCCGGCGTTTGTTTCGCGGTACTTCGGGTTTACGAAACATTTAGAAGTTCTCCCGCACTAGAGAAATTTCGACCCGTGGCAAGCGATAGCCATAGGCGCGGTTGGATTCGCCTGGTTTTCTCTCCAATGGTCTTGATGAGCCAAAGCCAGCTGCTCGCATTCTATCAGGATCAACATCATAATTTTGCGCCAAATAGTTGGCCACGGCAGCAGCCCGTGATGTAGACAATTCGAGATTTGCTGACGGGTCACCAGATAATCCCGAATGGCCAGCTACTACGATCCGGAATTTTGGATAACGTTTAATTTTGTCGGCGATCCGGTCCACCGCACGATTTCCATCAAGATCCAGAGAATTGGTGCCGCGCCGGAAACTGACTGGCTCTACGCGCAAGGTACCCACCTCTTTCAACTGCGCCCACGCAGAGGCGCTTAGCGGAGCGAAGTCACCGGCCAAGGGCATGCTGGTGTTCGCTGTAACTCCGGTACCTGCCCCGCTCTTGGCGTATAGTGCGTTAATGAACTGACTATTTATAATCCGATAAGGGTCGGAATTAGGTAAAGGGTTGGCGGAGAAATCACCGTTATCGAGCAAAATTTCTATGGCGGTGTTAATAGCGTCTACCAAACTGTCAGATGCCCCGGGTACATTTTGCGCACCACCAAACCAGTCAAGACCATTATCGACCACACCAGCCCAGGCAACACCCTGGAGCATTGCTTCTATTTGCGGTTCTTGCAGGCGCGTCGCACTTTTTAAATCACTCAATAGTTCGTCCGGGTTATCGTTATAGAACTTCAGCGTTTCGAAATAAGCTTGTAAGAATATCGCTATTTGTGTGGGATTTTCGGCACCGAATTGTCGATCAACCAATAAGATATCTACGATAAGCTTATCTGTTTCATCAGTACCGATAAGTTTTTTGAACTTGGGGTTGGCCAAGGCACGCGAAACATCTGGCTCCCAAAGCACTGCAACATTGGCCTTGCCTTTCTGGAGTCGCTTTAGTGCCTCTTCCGAGCCATTGGTTTGAATTTGCCATGATAAATTACCGCGATCATAAAGTGGCAAATCAAAGTAAGTACTCATGGCCTTCAGTAGCTGTTCACTTGGCGAATTGGGCGTATAGGCAATAGCTATAGGATTCGTTTTTATAGCATCAAGATCCGGAATCGACTCCGCATTTGCGACGATCGCATCACCGCCTTTAGATTCATCAATAACCCCGACAATCACGCCGGGATAGCCGGTATCCTGTCCGTTAAGAATATATGAATCAACGGTTGCTGCTGCAAACTCCAGATTATGCTCTTTAAGTTTCGTAAAGCGTTGCGCATAGTCGGCGTTGTCATCCTCGCATTGCAGACGATAGCCATTTACCCGTAAGCGACGACGCATTTCGGGAGAGCATAGTGGAAAATATCCTACCCAACTGTCATAACCTACTCTCAAAGTGCCTTTAGTGTCGCCCGAGTCCGAGGTTGCTTGTTGCATCTTCTCTTTCAACTCTGGCAACTTGAGGCGGGCAAATACAATCGCGATCAGGCCCACAACCACAAGCACAGCAAATATTTTAAGATGTTTATTCAAAGAAGTGTCCGGCTAAAATGAACTAACGTCGAAGTCTGGCGATTCAGCCAATACTTCTTTCAGACCACTTCTGAGTTGCTCGACATTGTCGGCAGCGCGATACTGGCTACGACCGGGCTGATTTAGAATATGATCAAGACCAATACAAAAGCCAATCGTTTGTAGATTCACTGGAGACTTGCCGAGAATAGCATTCACGACTCGTCGCGGGTTTTGTCCATCGGACGCTTTTCCATCAGTCAATACCACTAAATGGTATTCGCCATAACCCAGTTGATTTTTAGCCTGCTCGGTAATTTTATTGAAGGCAAAATCAATTGAAGATCGTAACGGGGTTGAACCTTCCGGTTTTACGTTATTAAGGAGCTGTTGTACGGCTGACCGATCGCCTTTGCCTAATGGTATCAACTCTTCGATCAGCCCTTCGTGAAATAGCGCCAGACCAAAGTTACTGCTCGCAGGTAACGCCTGAGAAAACTCTGCTAGCGCAGAAATGGCAACTTCCATTTTAGTTTTGCCATCAGTGCATTCCGGCTTACGCATACTGCCTGATGCATCTAAAATCACATAGTAGTTTTTGGTGAGGTATTCACTCGGGCTCGACACCACTGTTTCAGTTCCATCTGCATCAGGCCAATTGTTGGTCAAAGGTTGCAACGCGTAACTTGTGACCAGCCCTGAATTTATCTCGGCCTGGTTGTCAGTACCGCGCACCGGTATGGTGCCCGTGTTGCTGCCGTGCTTTGTCGATGGTTTTGATACCTGCTTTGACTCAAACATATTGATGATCATAAACGCAAAAATTGCGAAGAACAGGAATTTGGGAAAACTGGATTTCCTGCGGCGGTTTCGATATCTGGCCATACTTAACTCCCGTCGTGCGTAGCGGTTGATGTTCTACAGTGGTGAGAAGACACTTGATTCCGCTTCCACTTGAATAATTCGAAACTGAACCCGCATATTGTCGCGCCATTCTTTCTCGGTCTTTGGCGCACATGGATCGTCTCCACAAATGCCTGACTGTGGTTTGGCAATGCCATGCCCTATGACCGCAAATTGACTTTGATCAAGCTCAATGCCGCTTGCTTGAGAATAAGCGATGAGGCTATCCCGGACCGAAATTGTTCTGGTCAGGCTCAGGTTCTTGGCTGATTGTTTAATGCGCCCCAAAACCAATTCGGTGGCACCACCCTTTTTCTGGCGTAAGTAACCCAAGGGATCACTATGACCTTCGACAGTTATCAAAGCGCCTCCGTAAGTTGCCGCATAGTCCAGTACTTTTGCAAACGCATCTTCATACAGGTCGGACGAAAATTCATTTTGGTTCGGCTCAAAGAAAATATCGAACGAAAACAACTCGCCATCACCAAGGGTTCCTTGTTGCTGTTTTTTGGCAATCACGCTAGCTACTTGCTCCTGATCAAAGCGATTTTTTTCTTTTGCGGTCGTTGCGCCCGAACCGAAATTTGCGTCACCTGCAGTAACCTCATTCGTTCCGGAAATTAACCCCAAGGCAACGAATGATGATTGTATTTCGGCACTTAGGTTTTTCATCGAACGCGGATAATTCGGATTATTGAAAAAGTCCTGATTACCACTCGCACCGGCAAACTCGCAATCGGCATATAGACCTTTAACGTCTGCCACGGCTTGCTCGCTATCCAACAGCAGCAGCCCGGCCGCTGCCAGTAACTCACGATCGGCCGCATTGCTCATGCTA
>CAZUMV010000081.1:0-11126 GCA_964621435.1 uncultured Thiotrichales bacterium
TCCAAGAAAAAATATGGCGGAACTCGAAAATGAAATACGTCGATAACGTTCAGCTCTACCATTTCAATACCTGCCCGTTTTGTCTAAAAGTAAAATTGGCAATAAAATTGATGGGCATAAAGATAAAATCAAAAAATATACTTGCCGACCCCGATATTAAGGCTGAACTTATTGCAGGCGGCGGGAAACAACAAGTGCCATGTCTGCGCATTGAGGAAGACAATAAAGTACGCTGGTTATACGAATCGAGTGACATAATTAAATATTTAAGAAAAAGATACCAATAGAACTTTAGCTCAACGATGGCAATTGAAATTAAAAAAGATGATCTATCAGACGGCACCATAGAGAAATTACTAAGCGCTCATTTGCAAGAAATGTATAAATATTCGCCTCCAGAAAGCATACATGCCCTGGATCCCAAAGCGTTGAGAGATACTGCAGTAACTTTTTGGGCAGCTAGAATCGATGGCAAGTTAGCCGGATGCGGGGCACTGAAAAAACTGGGATCGCGTTATGGTGAAGTTAAATCCATGAAAACCGATACCGAACACTTGCGCAAAGGAGTAGCGAAGCAACTGTTACAAGCGATAATCAATGAAGCTAAAAAGCTTGGCTATTCTAAAATCTTCCTGGAAACCGGTAGTCATGAAGCCTTTCAACCGGCGATCAATATGTATGAGAAGAATGGCTTTGTCGAATGCGGACCGTTTGGTGATTATGAAAATGACCCCTATAGTAAATTTTTCAAGAAAAAACTGAACCCTTAATGTATAAGCGGACGTTCGTGATTAAGAAAAAAATGATCCATCACTGTTACTGTCCGTTCGAAAAATATTCAAGTTAATGAGAATGCGTCAAATCTTACAAGTTATCGCCATCGTGCTCTTATTGCCGGTTGAGGCAATCGCATCAGATTGCGTTATTTTATTGCACGGATTAGCGCGGACAGAGTTATCTATGTCTAAAGTAGACAGACGCTTGCGTAACGCCGGTTATCACACCGTTAACGCGAGTTATCCGTCACGCAAATACCCGATCAAAAAGTTAGCAGACGACACGATTTCGGCCGCACTGAAAAAATGCGACACGGCATCAAAGGTTAGTTTTGTCACCCACTCACTGGGTGGAATACTAGTCAGGCAATACTTGGCCGAGAATGAAATAAGTCATCTCGATCACGTCGTGATGATGGCGCCGCCCAACAAAGGCAGTCAAGTTGTCGATTGCTTAAGGGAAATCCCGGGAGTTAAATTACTCCAGGGACCCGTGATATCCGAACTTGGAACAGATAAAACGAGCGTACCCAACAGCTTGGGCCCGGCAAATTTTAGTGTCGGCATTATTGCCGGCAGCGACACCTCGAATTTATTTCTGTCCAGTTTTTTGTCGGGACCCAATGACGGCAAGGTCTCAGTCGAAAGCACCCGGCTTGATGGCATGCGCGATCATATTACGATGCCGGTTACACATTCATTTATTATGAAGAATAATAAAGTAATCGCGCAAACTATTTATTTTTTGAAAAACGGGAAATTTAAGTCAGACACCCCCTAAAACCGGATCACTGGCTCAGATTGGAAATGTACCAGTCAACAAACTGCATCAACAAAGCCTCAAACTCGGGGTGGTACGGACCCGGCTCGTAAAACATAGAATTCACGCCAATACTGTTTTGCATGATGATGTGCTTGTCTTCCAACGATGTCTGGTGCCACAACCACGTTACCTTATCGACATCATAATCTTTACCCGGCACAGCATCCTCGCGCACAAACCAAACCAGAGTCATATCGGTTTGCTGTAAGCCACGCGGAACAAATCGATACAAAACACAATGATCAGGGTAATTGAGCATGAACGAAACTGGCCCAAATTGAAAATCTCCGGCGCCACCATCAAAACCCTGCATAGCGCCCATAAGGGGCGCGACCGGGTCACCGTCTTCACTACCGGTTTGGTAGCCATCATAAAGTGCATAGCGGTTGTGACTGACACAAGCGCCAAAACTATCGGCATTTTGATAGACCCGATACAGCTGCTGCCCGATACCCTGCACCCCGCTAACGTGCTCGGCACGCTGCAACATGTCATTATTCAAACTCGCAACGTTTTTTTCCAGGTCCTTGAGACTATGACTACGAGCATAGAATTTGTGTGAACTGGCACAGTGATAGCATTCCAGATAGTTTTCCAAACACAGTTTCCAATTGGCTGCAATTGCATAGGTTTGCTGATGGGCGATTTTTGCGTGTGCTAAATCATATGCACCAAGCTGTGTTTCTATTTTCGTCAGCGCCGGACGAAAAGACTGCGCTTGCAAATCAAAGTTGATAAAGACCAAGCCTTCAAAAACCTCTATGGCAATGGATTTCAAACCATAGTCGTCGCTATTCAGAGCATCGTAAGAAGCACTTTCTCTGGGCGGCCGTAATTTGCCATTATTTTCGTAGACCCAACCATGGTAAGGACAAGTGAAGGTTTTGCTATTACCGGACTGTTTTTGACACACGCGCGAACCCCGATGCCGGCAAATATTGTGTAAGGCGTGTATCTGGCCCGCGCTGTCTCTGGAGATAATAATAGAGTCGCCCGCTATTTCGAAGAGCACGAAATCTCCCGGATTCGGCAATTCGGATACATGCGCGGCATACACCCAGCTACGAAACAGCAATTGCTCCAGTTCACGTTGATAAACCCGTGCTGATTGATAAAAGTAATTATCCAGAGATAAACCGCGCCGCTTACTTTGCGCCTGCAACACTTCCTGTACGTACGCAGGTGAATCTTCGTGATGGCTGTTTATCATTTCTTCGGACGCGATTATTTAGATCGATTGTAGTTAGTATACAGGCGATTCGCCCTCGCACTTTTTCTTAGGCAAAAAAATGCCCCTCGAAAAGGGGCAATTGAAACTGCGGCTTGTATCTTGCGCCACTTATTCGGCTACAACCGCTGCACGCCCCGTAAGCACGGGATTAACAGCATTTAAACCCCATATTGTCGATTGTACTCACCGCTGATTCCACCGATAATGTAAGGCTCGCATATCCACCAGTAGCCGCATGTCAAAAAAACAATATATTACTGCACAACAATTATTGGATGATTCGTTTCAGGTCGGCTTACAAATTATCGAAAGTGGCTATCGCCCTAACTATATTGTCGGGGTATGGCGCGGCGGCGCACCAGTTGGCATAGCTGTACAAGAGCTGCTGGATTTTGTCGGCATCGAAACTGATCATATCGCCATTCGAACATCTTCATATACCGGAATAGACCAACGCAACAAAACCGTGCGGGTACATGGCCTGAATTATATCGTTAACCATATTAACGCCGAAGATTCGCTGCTTATCGTTGATGATGTCTTTGATACCGGATCAAGCATCGATCAGGCTATCAAAGATATAAAAAAATACTGCAGAAAAAACACGCCTGATATCAAGGTAGCAACACCGTATTTCAAACCAAACAAAAACAAGACAGATAGAAAACCGGACTTCTATGTGCATAAAACAGAAAATTGGCTGGTTTTTCCGCATGAGCTTAGCGGTTTATCTGCTTTAGAAATTGATAGCGAAAAACCAGGAATCGATACCGTTAAAAACCTCTTGTCCAAACACCTCACGCAGAAAACATAAACCAGATACCATAGGAATAGCATATGAAATTATACGACTTTACCCCGGCTCCCAACCCGCGGCGGGTGCGAATATTCTTGGCGGAAAAAGGCATTGAAACCGAAAATATTCAGGTTAATCTGGCCGAAAAAGAACAACTCAGCGAAGCCCACAAAGCGCGTAACCCGACCTTGGAAGTGCCAGTTCTGGAACTGGATGACGGCACCTTTATTCATCAGGTCAATGCAATCTGTCGCTATCTGGAAGAAACCCACCCGGAAAACCCGTTATTTGGCCGTGACCCGTTGGAGCGCTCGAAGGTTGAAGCATGGAACCACCAGATTTTTTTGAGCGGGATGATGGGTATAGCCGAGGCCTATAGAAATACCACCGGGTTGTTTGTAGACCGGGCGCTACCAGGTCCGCACGACTATCCGCAAAGTCCCGAATTGGCAGAACGTGGATTCATGCGGATCTCGCACTTTTTCGAAGACATGAATACGCATTTCGCCGACAATGAATATGTGGTGGGCGATTACTTTTCAATTGCGGATATCACAGCATTCGTTTCGGTAGACTTTGCCAAATGGGTAAAACAGTTTCCAGCTGACGAACATACCAACCTTAAAGCCTGGTATGACCGGATTGCGGAGAGACCTAGCTCTAAAGCCTGAGAAAAAGCGCTAACAAAAAACCCTGCGGGATTACTCCCGCAGGGTTTTGTTTAACCAATCACTCGATCAAAAGCTATCTAATCGGTGATAATAATGCCGGATTCGTGACCAGCTTACGAACACCGTGGGCATGGTCTTCGTCAAAGGCATTACCTTGACACCACTCGCCAAGCGTATTGATATCCAACTTTGCGCATTGTGGTCTCACACTCCAGGTTACCTGCAGCGGCGAACAAACCGACTCAGCGGTATAGCTTGGTCCCGTCGTGGAGCCGGTAAACTGAACCGGGATTCCGGTACCGACCGGCAGAGATTTCGCTTGATGCAGGCCATTGACTGTATTACCGGCATATGAAACATCGGCGAAAGACAAGGCGTTGCTATCGTTCACCAATGTGAACACCTGAGTCTCAACGCGAAGGTCCGGGTTGGCACAGCTATCTGACAAACACGAACCTAAACCGGCACCCGGGGTAACGTCACAAGACGTGTGTACCCAGTGCACCTCTATGGTGTCGCCGGGCATCAAGCCATCGCATACATCGGCTGCCGGCGCGGTCAGTTCAGCTGCTGACAGTGATTTACTGATACCGCATTGGTAACCCGTCTTGTCGCCCTCACCTGCCAGGATCGAAAACTCTGCGGCTTTGTGTTCAGCGTTGTTGTGAAAATGGATATTACATAAATTCATTTCCGCGGCGCTTGGCGCTAACGAAAACACGCGCTGATTAGTACCGGTTTTACTATCGATATCGCGCGGCGTTTGTGGTCCATAGCCAGAGCAAACGCCGGTAGCTGGAACAACGGCCTTGGCGACTTTTTCTACTTCTGCCGGCACGCCAGTACCTGCACAGCTTGCCAGCAAGCAAACCGCTCCCAGTAAATAAATAGAACTCCTAAACATATTGAGGCTCCTTTTGAGCTTTTGTTGATTTATATTTGCTGCACCATTTTATATTTGAAATAGACATAATTTCTTTCTTTTTGTATCTATTTGTTGCCACAAGCATTTCCCAGTGTGCTAGATAAGAAAGTGAATCACTAAGTGATCGCAAATATTCGTTCATATTATGTAGTCTTTCTACTTTTAATCAAATACCTAAATCATTCCTAATTCGCTCATTGCAAGCGCTACCATAACGATAGTCTTGCCGTTGTAAATAATGAATCCAGGAGTATTCGGCAAGCGCCAATTCGTTTCGATGACAATTGACTGCACCCGGAAGTTAACACAGTTGAATAGCCGGCAAAACGGACTTAATGGTTTTGCTGTAAAATAGCCACTCCCTTGTCCATAACGCCTTTATTTGTCCAATTTGCCTGAGTCCGATATCTTACTTTACGAATAGCTAGTTTTACGCACCAAGGAAACCATCAATGGCATTACCAAAAATCTTGCAAAACCTCCGGCTGCCGGTCATCGGCAGCCCTATGTTTATCGTATCCGGACCCGAGCTGGTTATCGCACAATGTAAGGCCGGTATTGTCGGCTCGTTTCCAGCGCTAAATGCGCGCCCACAACCGGTTTTGGATGAGTGGTTAGACCGCATCACTACGGAACTCGCAGAATACTCCGAAAAAAATCCCGACCGACCCGCTGCGCCCTTTGCTGTAAACCAAATTGTACACAAGTCAAATGATCGACTTATGGAAGATCTGGACTTGTGTGTTAAGTACAAAGTACCGATTATTATTACGTCGTTAGGTGCCCGAAAAGACCTAAACGAAACCGTTCACTCTTATGGCGGCATCGTATTGCATGACATTATCAATGTGTTCTTTGCCAAGAAAGCGCTGCAAAAAGGCGCAGACGGATTAATTGCGGTGTGCACTGGCGCCGGGGGGCATGCGGGTCGTCTCTCACCATTTGCGCTAGTACAAGAGATTCGTGAATTCTTTGACGGTCCCCTGGCGTTGTCTGGCTCAATCTCGAATGGTGGCTCGGTGGCGGCGGCACAGGCGCTTGGCGCAGATCTTGGCTACATCGGTTCAGCATTTATTAGTTGCGATGAGGCCAACGCAGTTGATGGCTACAAAGATATGATCTGCGAATCTTCGGCGTCAGATATCGTTTATACCAACCTTATTACCGGTGTACATGGTAATTATCTGGCACCGTCTTTAGTAAATGCTGGCCTGGACCCGGAAAATTTACCCGAGAGTGATCCGAGCAAAATGGATTTTGGGTCCGGTAATGACAAATCAAAAGCGTGGAAGGATATTTGGGGCTGTGGTCAAGGAATCGGCACCATAGACAAAAGAAGATCCGTCGCAGAATATGTTGACAAGCTCGAGCAAGAGTATCGGACGGCTTGCAATAAACTGGGCTAGAAAGATCTCTTTGTTACGCAAAATACTTTGTCTTGGTGTTGTCGCAATTTTTTTGACCCACTGCGGTGAACAGGAAAATAACACCGCAGCACCCGTGCTCAACAATAGCGTAGCGTCGATACCTCTGTCGGTCGACCGACCTGCCCGCTGACCGAAATAACACTCTATCGTAACCGCGCTTGACAGGATTTATAATGGTAACCTTAGGAAACTTTTTACAGTTTAAATAAAGCAAATATTTGCAATTAGGACTGTAATTGATAAATGAGAGGTAGTTATCATGCTTAATACATTTCAACAAAAAGCACACGGAGTACTTCCAAAAGCGAATCTTGATGAAAGTTCGCGTCAGGAATTCTCCAAAAGTCTCAGACAGTTCATTCAATCCGATTTATTACCGGGCCTGGGCAGTGTTTTCCAGCGTAGTGTGCAGGAGTTTGCCAATGAACATGGCCGTGAACCTAAAGACCGACACGAAGTTCGCAAGTTCATGGTTAAGCAACAGTACTTTCAATCTTATGCGTCGGCCAATCGCGTCGCACAAGAGTTACTCTGGGAATCAGTGGTAACTTCAATTGAACGTCAACTTCCAGAATTGGAAAAAGAGGTTGCTGCCGGCAGTGCAAAAAATTCCGCCGAATTATATATCGACCCCAACCTTGAAGTGCCGAAATACATTTCCTCCATCGATATTCACTGCATGCCAGGTGGTTATGCCACAGAAATTTGCGACAACGATATTTCAACCGGCGCCTTATACGATCGGGGCGTGTATCTCTACGCAATGGGTTACGTCGGCCCGTTTAATGATGACATGGGGCGCTCGGTTAGTAATTATATCCAGCGCAACCTGAAAGGCTTCAAGCCGACACGCATATTAGATATGGGCTGTACCGTTGGACATTCAACGCTGCCGTATAAAGAGCTGTTTCCGGACGCGGACGTAGTCGGCATTGATGTCGCAGCACCGCAGGTTCGTTATGCACACGCGCGAGCTGGCGCAATGGGCTTCGACGTTAGCTTTCAACAACGCGATGCTGCCAATACCGGGTTTGAGGATGAATCCTTTGACTTGATTGTAAGTCATATTTTATTGCACGAGACTTCCGGTAAAGCGATGCCAAAAATCTTTAAGGAGTGTCACCGTCTACTCAAGCCGGGCGGCTATATGATCCACGCTGATCTCCCACCATTTGATCATACTGACTTGATGTCCGAATTCATTCTCGATAATGAAACCTACTACAATAACGAACCATTCTGGGGTCCCATGCGAGACACCGACCAAATCAAGTTGTCGACGGACGCAGGCTTTGATAAAGCAACGGTGCGTTTCGATACCGCGCCAATGGCGATATTGGAATATGCGCAAGCTCAGGACTCCGGCTACGACGAGGACGCGTCAGGGGATCTTACCGACCGTGAATTCACCTCGGGTGAATTTGCGCCGACCGGTGGATGGGAAGTACTCATTGCGCAAAAAAATAGCTAAAGCACGAACTATTACTGGAGAATATTGATGGATGATATTGCAAATGAAAAGAAAGTAACCCGCTACGCTAAAGGCCGACGGCCAAAGTTTTTCGAAGATTCAGCCATCGATGAAGCCATGTCTATGATTATGGTTCTGGCCAGTGAAGTTTCCGTATTACGTGACCGCTTAGACACCTGGGAACGAGTGGCGCAACAGCATGAGGTAATAGCGCGTGCGGCTCTGGAAGAATTCGTACCGGATGAAGAAGCGCTGGCGGAACGTGAAACAGAGCGACAAGAATTTCTACAACGTTTGTTCTTTGCCGCCTCAAAACGCGCACAGGAAACCGCCACGCAAGACACAGATTCCAGATACCACCAAGTACTGGATGATATCGCCAAGGCGTAGATGTTAAAAAAAACACCAACTCATAATTATTGGCCAGAAACTAAAATAAAGTATTAGTTTCAATATGCTCGAGCACCGGCGGGACAATAAAAAAATCGCCAACCAACTTACGCCACTCTTGAAACCCTGCTGATTCTCGAAAGCCGACCATGTGGTCATCAACACTGTCCCAATCCACCTGCAGAATATATTTCCCGGGTGTTTCAATAACACTGGCGAGGCGCAAGCCATGGCAACCTTTAGCTGCGGCAAAAATTGGTTTGGCAGTAGCTACCGCTCGTTCAAACGCTGCTTTGGAGTCAATGTTGATCTCTAGATAAGCAAATTCGGTAATCATAGTTTTCTCGCTTGTTTATTGTTTGTTATTTCCTTTTTGAACGTCTGGCTGCGTCATAAGCACGTTGCGCCCATTCCGCCATTTCACTCGGATCGTCAAGTGCTTCTTCAGGCGCTAGGTAGTAAGACATCGACACCGTTTTTTTACCTTTGGCATAGGCAAATGGCGACAAGCCCCGATTAATAAAATCCGGCTTTAGTTGCTTGTCGGCTTTCAGGTACAAGGTGTCATCAGCGACCAAGCCTATCATCAGCCCCTCAAAAAAGATGCCGTACCCACCAAACATTTTCTTGATGGTAATGGCACCAAACTCGGAAAAGATCTCAGACAAGTAATCGGTAAACTGACTCATTTAAACGCTAGCAAAAAATACATTGTTAGCACTTTATATTAATTTCGGTAACCAGAGAACTAATTTGCTTTAGCAATCACAACGCCCGGATTTAATGCCGGGCATTACAATCTCTGTTTGGTTAATTAGCGCCTACTTGGCACCCACTCACCACCATCACAAACCACTCGCTGACGCCCGTTACCACTATCTCTGGAGTATACGTAGGCGCGCCGACATGCTTTACCCTCTGGTTGACACGCATTTAGCTGGTATTCCATCCTACCTCGAGACCCGGTGGGCGCCCACATGGTGCCATAGTCTACAAATACGGTATTCGGACAAACCGTTGGAGCGCCGCCGGCTTCGATATCACAACTGCTATTACAGCCATCACCGTTACTGGTGTTGCCATCGTCACATTGCTCACCCTGGTCAATCGTACCGTTACCGCAGATTTCGATTGCACAGGTCTGACTACAGCCATCGCCACTCTGGGTGTTGCCATCATCACAATACTCACCCGCATCGAGGACATTGTTTCCACATACCTCAGTTTTACAGCTTGCACTACAACCGTCGCCAACCAAGGTATTGCCATCGTCACACATTTCGCCGGCATCTATAGTTCCGTTACCGCATACCTCAGCTTGGCAAGTACTGTTACAGCCATCGCCCGCTAGCGTGTTGCCATCATCACAGCTTTCGCCTTTGGCAAGATCAATAACACCGTCGCCACAGCTTAGTTCAACCTGACAAGTCGCTGAACAACCGTCACCAGAATTGGTACCGCCGTCATCACATTGCTCGCCAGTGCCGACTACGCCGTCACCACAAACGGGCGCTGACCCGGTAATCCAGATTCCACCAGCACATGTGAGTGGTTGATAACCCCTGCTGCCATCGAGTTCGTAAACAAAGGCGCGTCGACACACTAGACCTTCTGGCTGACATGAATTTCTTTGGTACCCCAGACGAATACGACCTGGTTCTTGGGCAACATTGTCGGTTGACCACATAGTTTGCTGAGGAATGAACAAGGTATTAGGACAAGCGCTAGCTTGTACTTCTGTTTCACAGGTACTGCTACATCCGTCTCCGGCCAGGGTATTGCCATCATCACAGCTTTCGCCGAAAGCAATATCAATAATGCCATTACCACAGACTTCTATCGTACAACTGGATGTACAGCCGTCGCCTGCAATGGTGTTGCCGTCGTCACATAGCTCGCCGGCATCTAAGACTCCGTTGCCACAGACTTCAACCTGACATGTGCTGTTACAGGAATCGCCGGCAATGGTGTTGCCGTCATCACATAACTCACCCGCATCGATAATGTTGTTACCACAGACTTCCGTCTGGCAGCTGGCATTACAGCCATCACCTAAGACAGTATTGCCATCATCGCAAAGCTCACCGGCATCCAGGACACTGTTGCCACACGCTTCTACTGCACAGCTGCTGCTGCACCCATCGGCACCGATGGTATTACCATCATCACATGTCTCACCCGTATCAACTGTACCGTTGCCGCATACTTCGGTCTGACAAGTGGCATTACAGCCGTCACCCAGTACGCTATTACCGTCATCGCAAAGCTCGCCTGAGTCCAGAATATTGTTACCACAAACTTCGGCCTGACAAGTTGCGTTACAACCATCACCTACGGCGGTGTTACCATCATCGCAAACCTCACCGGAATCCAGTACGCCGTTACCGCACACCTCGGTTTTACAAGTAGCGTTACAACCGTCGCCCGCAATAAGGTTGCCGTCGTCACACTGCTCGCCTTGAGCGAGATCGATAATATTGTTACCACAGGCTTCCACCTGACAGGTACTACTACAACCGTCGCCACCGAGAATATTACCGTCGTCACACACTTCGCCCGCATCAACAGTACCGTTACCACAAATCTCTACTTCACAGCTGGCGTTACAACCGTCTG
>CAZUMV010000082.1:0-2609 GCA_964621435.1 uncultured Thiotrichales bacterium
AGGTACCCCTTTTGCATCACAGTGACCACCGTATCCGGCTCATGCTCTTCACTTTCAATGACCGACATCGCCTGATGCACTTCTGGGTCCAATTTTTCGCCCACCGGGTCAACAATTGTTACGCCTACTTTTTCCAAAGCGTCTGCAAACATTTTTTCAGTAAGCTGCATGCCTTCGGCCATGGCACCAGCATCAGCATTTTCCGCCGCCGCCTGAATACCCATTTCAATACTGTCCTTAACCGGCAGCAACTCCTTAACCAGAGAATCTGCACCATATTTGTGCGCATTTTCAAGGTCGCGGCTATGTCGTTTACGCAAGTTTTCCTGCTCTGCCTGCATGCGTAAGATCCGGTCCCAATGCTCTTCAACTTTAGCATTAGCTTGTTCTAGCTGGCTTTCGAGCGAATCCTCAGTTGCCTCACTATCTCCTTCTACAAAGTCATCTGCTGATTGCTTGGCATTGGTAGACCCCTCGTCATCCCGAATATCTTCATCTGGAATCATGATTTCCCTTATTTATCTATAACTTACAAAGTATTCTTCAAGCAAGCCTCATACTGAAGTATGGCGTGCTGCCGTGATTATGGGGATGCTTATCTAGATTTCAAGGCACTTCCGAGAATTTGTGCCGTCACATCTACTAAAGGAATGATTCGTTCATAGGCAATCCGGGTGGGCCCGATCACCCCTAACACCCCTAGAACTTCGCCATCGGCGCTATACGGCGCAGTCACGACGCTACAGTCGTCCATCACATCGTAACCGGATTCATGCCCAATGAAGATCTGTACGCCGTCACTATCTGCGCAGCGATCGAGTACGTGCAAAATATCGCGCTTTTCGTTAAACGCCTCAAATAGTTTACGCAGTTTATCTACATCTGATAGCTCGGCGTACTCCATCAGATGTGTTTCGCCCGAGGTCACCAGAGTTTCCATCGGCGCCGCTGATTTAAAAGCCTCTTTACCCAGATCAATAACGGAACCCATTAGCTCATTTAAATCACTTTGCATAGACTCAAGTTCACGCAAAAGTTGTCGTCGCGCAGATATGATATCCATACCGGCAAAATGCTTGGTTAAATAGTTACTCGCTTGCACCAATTCGGAACGCTTATACTCGCGCTCTAATTGCAACAACCTGTTTTCGACATGGCCATCGGTCATGACCATGACACCCAACACCCGATCATGAGACAGTTTTACGAAATCCACTTTGGTGATGTTGGCCTTTTCATGTTTTGGCAACGTTACAACGCCGGCTAACTGCGTTAAATTAGAAAGCATAATCGAAGCACTCTGCATAATCTTCTGGGGATCAGCCTCGCGCTCCAATTCGCCTTTAAACTTGTTAACCACTTGCTCTTCGATTGGTTGGATTTTAATCAGCGAATCAATGAACATTCGGTAGCCGGCTTCGGTCGGTACCCGTCCGGCAGAAGTATGCGGCGCCGAAACGAAACCCAGCGATTCGAGATCTTTCATAACATTTCTGATCGTAGCCGGACTAACCTTCAAACCAGATGACTTTGCCAATTTAGTTGAGCCGATTGGCTGCCCTTCTTCAATATGAGTCTCGATAAGCGTTTTTAACAACGCTTGTGCCCGCTCGTTTAAATTCGACTCATCATTCATTCGCACTCACCTGATCGGCGCCCGGAAGTATTGGCAAGGGTACACGAATACTCGCGCAAATGATTCTAAGAATTTCCGCCTCCTCAACCGTTACGACATGATCATAGGTTATGGTTGCAACCAAGCCCTTAACGAGGCTTTCTTTTGCTTTGGGCGACAACTCCACCAATAGCGGCAACGAAGCGTCTAACACCTGCTGCCAATCTTTGACCTCAACAGAACTTTTAGGCTGTTTCAAACCCGCCATTTTCAACCCGGCAGCGACCGCTTTATGCGCCGCTGAGTCATCAATATGCCCAAGGTTGGAGACAACCATGATTACCGCCGCTACGTGATTCTTATGACGCTGAATCGAGTCATTACCTCCCAGCACCGTGGCCGGCGGCGAAATGGCATCCGCCAAATGCATGTCGAGCATTTTAGCGAGCGCATATTCAAATACATCGACTTGCTCATCAACCAATACGATTTCTTGTATGGTCTGACGAAATTCTTCGAGCTCCAACGGTGGACGGCGCTTTAATGACGGAAAAGCCATTTCCGCTAAAGGTAAACGCTGTTGTGGGCTCAATCCCGATGTGTCCTTAATTAGTTGTTCAACCTGTTCGAGGCTCTCCGTTCCCATGCGCTCAGCTATAATTAATAATTGTCGCTGCCTAATGTCTGGGTCATCATCAAGCAAGGTATAGCAAATTACCTCTTTCGACCATTGGGTCGAATGTGCCGATTCATACAATTCATCTGGTATCGACGCTGCAACCAGCGCCGCGAATAAAATTTGATTCTCGCTCGGATTACCAATTTGATCTACGATATTTGTAAAATCCAGCTTCCCGCTTTTTGCTTCAGCCTGTTTCTCGCGCTTCTCTTTAGCAGCATTACGCCGATGCTTGCGTTCCGCCTCCTTCGCCAACCGTCTCGACAAATGCTTCAGATGCTCAGGTTTAAAGTTACGATCAACGCGTTGTATACG
>CAZUMV010000082.1:2619-6266 GCA_964621435.1 uncultured Thiotrichales bacterium
TCAATGGTGGATGAGTGGCCCACAAGCCTTTTAGTCCGGTCGAACCGAACATCATATGACTCACCTCTTCGGTATCGATATTCAAGTTATGCCCGCTTGAGTCGATGGCAATCTTTTTTAACGCGCCGCTAACGCCAACCGGATTTCGGGTAAATTGTACTGCGGAAGCATCTGCTAAATACTCTCGCTTTCTGGACAAAGATGCTTTTATCAACCGACCAAACAAGTTCCCAATCGAACCAACCATCAGTACTGCCATACCGATCATAATCACTTGCGGGCTTTTCTTTCCGCCACCGCCATAGCCTTTACGACCACGCACAAGAATTCGACCAATGGTTGCTATAATTGTAATACCAAATAACAAGCCAATAATACGAATGTTCAAGCGCATGTCACCATTCAGGATATGACTAAACTCATGCGCAATCACACCTTGAAGTTCTTCACGGTTAAGTTTTTCGAGCGTGCCGCGGGTTACCCCAATCGCGGCGCTACTGGGCTCATATCCCGCAGCAAAAGCATTAATGGCAGCCTCTTTCTCTAGCACGTAGATCTCTGGCACGGGCACACCTGAAGCGAGCGCTATTTCTTCGACCACATTGCGCAGCCGTCGCCGCAAAGGGTCACGATCATCGGCATCAACCCGCACACCACCCATTTCGACCGCGACCTTACCACCACCGTCTTTTAGACTTAGAGTACGGTATAAACTTGCGATACCTATTAAGCAAAGAACGCCAGCCGTACTCCATATTAATGCTGACCCATTATTCTGCAGAACAACCTTTGGATCTGCTAACAAAATGCCATATTCTTCTTTGGCAAATAAAAGGTACGAGAAAACGACGACTAGATCGATTGCTGCAACGATAGCCAGAACCGATAGAATAAACGCAATTACCAGGAACCCTGTATTACGTTTGGCGCGGGCCTGATGGTCGAAAAAATTCATTTTATTGCGTCACTTTAAATTTGAATAAAAAAATTAAGTATCGAAACTTACTTTGGGTACCTCGCGCATAGTCTCGTTCTCTAACTCCAGCAATTGCGCTAGATTAAAACCAAAGTTATTGGCAATGATATTGGAAGGTACAGACTCGCACATGATGTTGTATTCCATGACTGCGTCATTGTAGGCCTGACGTGCAAACGCTACCTTGTTCTCGGTTGCGGTCAGCTCTTCAGATAGCTGCATCATGTTCTCGTTCGCCTTAAGATCCGGGTAAGCTTCGCTCAAGGCGAAAAGCTTTCCGAGCGCACCACTTAAACCTTTCTCAGCCTTCTCCAACTGTTTAATTGCGTCCGGGTCGGTCGGGTTCTTTGAGGCATTCTTAAGACCGGTTACGGCAGAGTTACGCGCATTGATGACATCTTCAAGCGTTTGTTTTTCATGCTTGAGATAGCCTTTCGCGGTATCAACTAAATTTGGAATAAGGTCATGCCGACGTGTTAACTGCACATCGATCTGGGCAAAGGCGTTTTTATATTGGTTTCTGCGAGCGACAAGCCCGTTATACAAGGAAAAAAGGTAGGCTGCCAGCGCGATTAGAACTATAAGTACGATCCATACGGTGCTCATTTAAATACCCCTAGAAAGTTAGATTATCCAGGGTATATGGTACCAAGAATCAGCCACAAATATCCCCGGGTCAAGGACAATATTGTGGCGCAGCACTAATAAATCAAGGCGCGCAGACTATCTATCGAAAGAACAGCATGAAAAGCACCAGCTATATCAGAAGATCAAGGTATCCATTAATGGATCAGCTTCCATTTCCTTGAGCTCAAGTCGCTCTCTAAGCGCTTCGATTTTCTGCCGAGCCTCTGCAGATGCGACGCGTGGCTTCACATCTTTTATAAGCTTATCAAGCTCCGCTTCTTCTTCGGACCATTCATTTTCATAATCATCAGACATTTAAATCACCTAATTTCCAGCGTTATTTAATTAACGAGGTATCTTTATATGTTATTTTTCTTGCGTACGTAAAGCAAAAAGAGGTCTGGCTATAGCCGACTTGTGACCGACTTCTAGACTGTCGCTGCCAATGGTATTTGATCACGAATGGGCGGTAAAAATGCTGCACGAAACAGCATGATCTGAATCACAAAAAGAATTTGGATTACGTCACATTCCGTATTTTGTAACCAGAGTTAGTTCAGCGCAATCCTTCGAATTCTTGCTCAATTCCATGTATCTGTTCGATACATCGCATGAAGGCAGCAACACACTTTGGGTCAAATTGTTTGCCGGATTCGGCCTTGAGGTAGTTCAACGCGGCTTCGTTCGACCAGCGCTCCCGGTATGGACGGTCAGTTCTTAAAGCATCATACACATCTGCAACAGCGACAATTCTAGCCGCCAGCGGGATATCTTCACCAGCAACGCCGAATGGATAGCCGCTGCCGTCCCACGCTTCATGGTGATAGAGAGCGATTTTTGCACCGAGCTGAACGTATTCTGACTGACTGCCTTGTAATATTTGAAAGCCGATCTTGGTATGTTCTTGCATTGCAATCTTTTCATCGTCCGTAAATTTAGTCGTTTTGTTCAAGAGCGTATCACTAATTCCGATCTTGCCAATATCATGCATGGGCGCGGACATTTCTATAGCTGCACATTCACTCCGACTTAACTGTAGTTCTTCTGCAATAGCTCGGGAATACTTGGCCATCCTGATCACATGGTCGGCGGATTCGTCGTCCCGATACTCACTAGCCCGAGACAAACGGATAATGGTTTCTTTTTCCCGCGCATACAGCTTGCTGGTAACCTGTTCTACTTCATACTGAAGACGTTCAGAGCGATTACTGAGAGCCAAGTGTTGGTTACGCAGCCTTAATAAATTCTGACATCTTGAGCGCGCTTCTATTTGATCAAAGGGACGCATCAGAAAATCATTGGCGCCGGCATCCATACAATCAGAAAGCACATTCTTGGTCGGATCAACTGTAACCACGAGAATTGGCACTTCCTCGCATCCTTCTACAGTACGGAATTTTCGAATAAATTCTTCACCATTCATCTGCGGCATCTGGTAGTCAGTCAGTACCAGGTCCGGAATTTCGTCCTCCAGAACATCAAAAACATATTCCGGGTTCTCGAAAACACGAACCGTTAAACCCGGATCGATACTCTGCACCATAACTTTGAGAATTTCCCGAGCGGTACTCATATCATCAATCACATATACCGACGCGGCGTCGGCACGGGGCTCCATGTTTTGCATTGATTCGCTAAGTAAATGCTCCGTAAATTCGTGTTGCCGGTTCATAGTTCTGGATTCATTGTTAATCGATGAATACCAGTTTAATCGTCTGATTAATTTATGCCCCCCTCTCCAGACTAAAGAGGTAAAATCGAGGTTGAACGGCTCTCGAGAATTTAATAAGTAGACTTGCAACACACTAGACTTAACGTTTTAACAAAACTTTTGAAATCAAAACCAAGTATCGAATAGGACAAGCCAGACAGGTCATAAGTAACATGCGTTCTAGACATCATCCAGGCATTGCCTCACTATTGAAAAAACACAGCGTCAGGTTTTAATTACTGTTGAAGTTGACTACCCACAACTGCCACCAGACTTTATTCAGTCCGATCGATCTTGAATAGCAACTGAGAGTAAAGTCGAGCCATATTTTTT
>CAZUMV010000082.1:6276-11093 GCA_964621435.1 uncultured Thiotrichales bacterium
AAGACGCTTAACACTGCGAGTGAAGATTGAATCTCGGTTCATGTGATACCTGGCACGTTAAAGACCAACCGTACTCCGGATCGCTAAATGTCTGATATTAGTCTTACGGAGCAACAAAATTAATATCAGACAATTTAGCAGCCACTATGTTTAACACCTACAACCTCAGGACCAACGCTTAAATTCTGTGTCCTGACTCTGAAAGTCTTTTTGCGAATCAACAAAATCGCTTTGACGTTTGTTGCGAATTGAAAACACGACCAAAAAAACTACGAGCGGCAGTAAAAATAAAATACTGTGTGACATGATATCCCTCCCTGGAATATTTTTTATTAAAATAAACAATCTATTGATAAATCTAGTCAATAGATCGCAAATTCCGTTTCAGTTAAGCCCAACTGAAACTCAAATTAGATTACTGCAGTAAAAGGATCAAAAAAGAGACTTGAATCGAATAAATACCAAACCAGGGATAATTACACAACAAGCTCAAACCACCAATATTTCTATATTTATCTGTTACTTAAAGGATTTTTGTAATAACAACTCTAAGATCTTCCTTCTAAGCCAATAAAATATAGCAAGCACCGTGAGTTTGGCTCGATTGGACGGTTTAGAACATTTTCAGAACAGCTTATGCCAAGCGCAATAGAAAAACCCCGGCAGCTGAACTGCTACGGGGTTTTCAGAACGAGTAATCCACCTGAAACGAATTTTTCGAGATCAGGCTTTCTTTCGATCGCGAAAGGTAGGTGCAATTGGTGGCGCCAGATGGGTTTCTTTCAGGGCATTCTTGCGAATTTCCTCAACCGTGCCACCAAAGTTGAAGGTAGGAATCTTACGACCACGCTTCTTCTTCATATTTTTGCGCAGAGTCTTCGTTTGCGCCGCACTTACTTTGCCATTTTTAATAACTACACCGTAGCGCTTCGCCCCTGCCGCAGTAACCAGACCCCGCTCAACGTCTTGCAACACGAGCGCGGGCTCCCGCTTCAACGGATCTCCCCAACCGCCGCCGCCCCAGGTATTAAAATACAACACGTCGCCGGCTTCGACTTTTATACCGTCACACTTTGATGGCAACCACTCTTTCTTGTTTTTCCCTTTGACATTCGCGCGTTCAAGCAACTTGGTAGAGCGCATCCCGGTATCTCCACCCAAGACGCCCCACGGATGCATCAACCAACGCTCATCATGAATCGCTATCTCGCCATCACATAAGAAACGGTAGGCGACACACAGACCGTTACCGCCTCTATGTAATCCGGCACCGCCAGAATCGGGAATCGTTTCATATTTTTCTATCCGGAGCGGGAAATAGGATTCGATGAATTCGTTCGGCACATTGGTGAAATTAGGCCACAAGGAATGTCCATCCGGACCGTCGCCGATTGGTCTCCCCGGTATTCCCCCGAAACCAATCTGGAATAACTGAAACCACTCACCATCATCATCATATCCGGAATAAAACAAATGCGGTGAATCCGAAAAGCCCGCGGCGTTCAACATTTGCTCTGGAGCACCCATGCCGAGCAAAGCACCCATTATGTCGAATATCCTGCCTAGGGCATGAGTACGTCCAGACAGAGCAGCCGGGTAAGTCGGCTTCAGTAGTGTCCCTTCAGGGATTCGCACATCAACAAGGTCATAAAAACCGTCGTTGAAGAACATGCCGGGGTCTACGACGTTAATCGTGAACGCACCAAAAAACATCTTGAACATATCTTCTGAAAGAAAGAAATTGACCGAGCTTTGCGCTTGCGGATCAGTTCCCTCAAAGTCGAATATCGCTTTTGGGCCCTCACGCCACACCGTGCACTTGATTTTATACGGCCCCATGCCCATGCCGTCATCGCAAAGATAATCTTCAAAGGTTCTCTTTTCCTCGGGAATGATCATGTTAATGATCGCACCCATGGCCAACTTGTTTCGATCAAGCATCGTTTCCATGGTTGAGTGCAGTACATTATCCCCAAACCGGTCCGCCATTTCACGGAGTCGCTTGGCCGCCGTATTACAGGCCGCAACCAAGGCATTCAAATCGAAACGATTCCATTGCTGAGTCCGCACGTTGTGCAAAATCAACTCAAGAATATCTTCTTGCAAAACGCCCTTCTTATACAACTTGATGGGCGGGATCTGCACGCCTTCTTGAAATATAGTGGTCGCTTCAATCGGGATGGAGCCTGGCACCATGCCACCGTTGTCTGACATGTGCCCGAACATAGCTGACCACGCAATATGTCTTTTCTTATAGAACACTGGCACTAAAACCAACCAATCCGGTAAATGAGACACCGCCGCATTACACATATATGGGTCATTGGTGAGTAATACATCGCCTTCTTCTATTTCACCATCATAAGCTTTCATAAAGCCGTTGATAAAAGAGCCAAATTGTCCGACCACCATTTTTCCATCGCGGTTCGCAATCATGGGGAAGCAATCACCCTGCTCTCTTATGCCGGGAGACATGGCGGTACGAAACAACACTGCGTCCATTTCTTCACGCGCGTTTTGCAATGCATTCTCTATGATATCTACAGTTACGCCTTCAACCTTGACTTTGCGTAAGGGAGCCTTGTTTCTTTCAATTATTTTAGCTGTCATTTTCAGATCTCCTTATTTGCCAGGGTTGATTACGAGGTTACCGACTTTGTCTACTTTCGCTGAATGCTTAGGCAAAATTACGGTAGTAGAATCCATCTCTACAACCACAGCTGGCCCGGGTATTTTCATGCCTGCCGTGAGCTTACTTCGATCATAAATCTTGGTCGGATAGGATTTGCCATCATGGTAAGTCTTGCTTTGCTGGATGACGCAATCCTTGAGCTTCGCTCCGCGGCTGCCAACTTTCTTCATTTTCATCTTTCCAGCCTTGGCTTTCACTACCGCCCGTATCATTAGTAGCTCATGATCGTTGCCGAGCTTAAAGGTAAACAATTGCTCATGCTCTTTATCAAACTGGGAAGTGAGCAATGAAATACCCTTCTTCTTCAGTTCGGCCTCGGTAAAATCAAGCGTTATACTGAATGCCTGCCCGGCATATCTGATATCCGTCTGATACGTTACCTCATGCTTTGATGCGGGAATACCATCGGCCAACAGTGACTTGCCAGCACGCTTCTTTAGCGCTTGCAGATCCTTTAACAATTGCGCCTTGGTAATATCTTCTGACATTTTTAAATAGGTTCGAGTTGCCTCGTCCTGCACCTGGGTTGTTGCATCTCCATAAGCACACAGAACACCTGGACCAGGCGGAACAATTACCGGCCAGGAATTCATCAGCTTACCCAAGGCGTTGGCATGCAAGGGACCAGCACCACCGAATCCAACCAGCGCAAAATCACGGGGATCATAGCCTTGCTCTACAGAGACCAGTCGCAACGCACCAAACATTGATTCGTTTACGATACGCACAATTCCCTCCGCCGCTGCCATTGTACTTATGCCCATTTGCTTGGCGACTTTAGCGACTGCCTTTTTAGCAGCGGTTTTATTAATAGCCATAGCGCCACCGAGCTGAACATCTGACGGCAAATAACCCAGTACCACATTGGCATCACATACGGTCGGTTCTTCGCCGCCTTTCATATACGCCGCCGGACCTGGTACCGCACCCGCTGATTGCGGACCAACTCGCAATGCTTTAGTTAACTCTGGCACAAAGGCGATAGAGCCACCTCCAGCGCCAACTGTTCGAACATCAACTGAAGGTGCTCTAACCCGCACGTCACCAACCAATGTTTCGCGCCTTACTCTGGCACGCAAATCCTGGATAAGTGCCACGTCGGTAGAGGTACCACCCATATCAAAAGTTAATACGTCTTTGTAGCCAGACTTTTCGCAAAAGTAGGTCGCACCGGAAACGCCTCCGGCCGGACCTGACATCAACAGGTTAACAGGAGAATTAGAAGCTGTTCGCGCCGACGCCAGACCACCATCGGAACGCAATATTGAAAGCATGACATCTTTACCCATACGCTTTTTCAAGGAGCGCTGTAAATTCTTAACATACAATTCAACTTGCGGACGAACATAGGAATTTAGAACGGTTGTTTCGGTCCGCTCGTACTCCTGCATTTCAGGAACGACCTCTGAAGATATCGAGATTGGCACGCCTTTGAAGATCTCTTTTGCAATTTTTCGCGCCTTGCGTTCGGTGGCGCCGTTAATGTAGGCGTTAATGAAACAAATAGTGAGCGCTTCAAGATCGCCCTTTTTCTTTAGTGCCCGTAAGTCGCGCCGCAACTTGGCCTCGTTCAACTTGCGTACTACCTTACCTTTGGCGTCCATACGTTCATCAGCGCCGATGGTAAGCTCTAAGGGCGCCAGTAGTGGCGACTTCTGAAAGTATGTCCAGCCTCCCAAACCACCAGGACAAAATGAACGGGCAACTTGTAAGGTCTGCTCGTAACCGGCGGTTGTTATCAAACCAACTTTCGCGCCATTGCCAGTTAATACGGCATTGGTTGCAACGGTCGTGCCGTGCATAACACGATTGATTTTTTTCGGGTCAACACCGCTTTCGTCACAAATACGCGCCACACCGTTTAAAACACCAACCGAGGAATCCTCTGGCGTTGATGGAACCTTGGCTGTATGGGTTGCTCCCGTTGACTCATCAATCAAAAGTAGATCAGTAAACGTACCGCCTACATCTACGCCCAGTCGGTAACTCATATGCTCTTCCTCTTTATAGTTCTTTAGTCGCCTGTCTTAGTTCAGCGACTTACCTTTTTCAAGCTGCAATGCCATCCATCGATACGAATGCCCGCCATTACAACTTCCTGTTAATTCTTTAGTTACATCTACCG
>CAZUMV010000083.1:0-1666 GCA_964621435.1 uncultured Thiotrichales bacterium
GCGCCAATCCGTCTGGCGGCACCGGTTACTAAGGCAACTTTTGCTGAATTCATGGTTTGATGGTCTGATATAGTCCGTGCATGAAGTTGACCTTACCTGAGCCGACCGCCGACGAGCAAGCCCATAGTGCGGCACTGGTCGAAATAATTAATAACGAAATTAAAGCTCGAGGCCCCATATCATTCCAGCGCTACATGCAAATGTGTTTGTATCAGCCTGGGTATGGTTACTATGTGGCCGGAGCCAAAAAATTCGGTGCCGGGGGTGATTTTACGACCGCACCGGAAATTTCTCCTGTGTTTGGATATTGCCTGGCTAATCAAGCAGCTGAAGTTCTTAAAGAGCTTGATGCAGATCGTGCGATCCTTGAGGTTGGTGCAGGTTCCGGAAAATTGGCTGCATCGATATTGCGCGGTTTGCAAGATATCAATTGCTTGCCTAAACACTATTTTATATTGGAGTTAGGAACCGAATTACAACAACGGCAGCGCGAAACAATTGCGAATGAAGTGCCAGAGTTGCTTGAACGGGTAGTGTGGTTGGATAGTCTGGATGAGTTCTCCCTGTCTGGCATGATTATCGCCAATGAATTATTGGATGCCATGCCGGTTCGTTGTTTCGAGCAGGATGGCAATACTACGCGGGAACGTTTTGTTCAGGCCGCAACACCGAATTCAGATACCAGGTTCGAATGGCGAAGCGTGGCCGCTGATGAAATCCTGGTGAACGCAGTCGCTGAATTGCCGCTAGCTGATGTTGCTTCTCCTTACTTTTCAGAGTTAAACCCACAACTTGATTCATGGTTCGATTCAATCGGCCAGACGCTGGATAGAGGTATCGCGCTTTTAATCGATTACGGTTACGAGCGTTCCGACTACTATCATCCACAACGCTCTGATGGCACTCTAATCTGTCACTACCGGCAGCATGTCATAAGCGATCCGTTTTATTTACCAGGCCTTATGGATATTACTGCTAATGTCGATTTTACTGCGGTCGCAGAGGCGGGTACCAATGCTGGCCTGGATTTTTCCGGCTATACGAATCAAACATCATTTTTACTTGGCTCGGGTCTGGATCACATCTTTGAACGTGTTGCTGGTGAAGATGAGCGGCAGCGCCTAGAATTGTCCGGTCAGATAAAAATGCTGACGCTGCCAGGGGAAATGGGTGATCGTTTCAAGGTCATCGGTTTTAGTCGTGATTTTGATCATCCTTTGCGTGGTTTCGGTTTTAATGATCTGAGTTATCGTTTGTAAGAGAAATATACTAAGAAATGGACTTTCTGCAAATTTTTATTTTGGCTGTGGTACAAGGATTAACCGAGTTTTTACCGGTGTCCAGCTCTGCGCACTTGGTCTTGGTACCGTGGTTAACCAATTGGGAAGATCAAGGCTTGGCATTTGATGTCGCGGTACATTTTGGTACGTTGACTGCAGTGGTGTTTTATTTTCGCCATGAAGTGAAAATGGTCACGCTGGCTGGTCTTGGATCGATAACAGGCAGGGGTATGACGGCGGATGCTAAATTAGGCTGGATGATTGTGGTGGCAACGATACCTGCGGTTTTCGCCGGCCTGTTTTTCACGGATATCATAGAAACCTACGCGCGCTCACCCAAAGTTATTGCCTTTACGACAATATTTTTTGGCTTGCTGTTATTGCTT
>CAZUMV010000083.1:1676-10981 GCA_964621435.1 uncultured Thiotrichales bacterium
CTTGGCAAGCAAACGCGCGACGAAAAATCGTTATTGTATGTTGATGCGATTGTTATTGGCGTGGCGCAGGCCATTGCGTTGATACCGGGTACTTCCCGCTCAGGAATTACGATTACCGCGGCACTGGCGCTGGGACTCAGTCGGCAGGCCGCGGCACGATTTTCGTTTTTGATGTCAATTCCGATCATCACAGCGGCACTGTTGTTCTTGTTGCTATCAATGCGAAAAGATAACGTGCCGATTGAGTGGTTGCCGATGCTGGTCGGAGCTTTCCTGGCTGCCGTCAGCGCTTACTTTTGTATTCACTTCTTTATTCGGTTACTAGAGCGGCTCGGGATGTTGCCATTCGTAATTTACCGTTTGTTGTTGGGCGGAATCCTGTTGTTGATGGTGTATTGAAATGACCAGAATGATCATGTTGTTGGCGGTGCTTTTTTTGATAGGTTTAATGGCAACCGGTTTCAAGGCGCGTGATGGTATGCAAAATATGCCGGCGGTTATGTCCGCGATTGCGAAAGAAGACTGGGCGCTCGCTCGCCAGCTCATCGACGAGGGGGCAGATGTCAATGCACCTGGTCCGATGGGTACCTCTTCTATGTTGTTTGCTCTGCGCCATAAAAACCTGAACGCGGTCAAGATGTTAGTCGAAGCGGGGTTTGATCTGGATACACCGATCAAAGGTAAAGATATATTGGTGTATGCGAAAGAAATGGGTAATGCCGAAGTACTGGTTTATCTTGAATCAATTCTGATTTCCGATTTAGAGCTCTAGACTTCAGGTTTTTATAAATTTCAGGGTTTGGGAATGTCGGCCACTGCAGCTTTTCGGCGCCGTTCGATTTCCTGAGCCATCTTTTGCCCGCTCAAGTCTGCGGCTTTCAAATCTTCGATATCCACGTTGCGTGCGGCATCAGCTGCTTGACGATAGTAGTCTGCTTGTGGATAGGGTCGATCTTCCAGCCCAGTCCGACCTCTGGCATCCGCCTCACAGGCAAGCAAGAAATGTTCGAAACGCTCTGGCTTACGATAAGCATCGACTGCTTTTAGAGTTTTGCACACCGTACTGGCTTTTAACTCAGCTGCTTTATGTACGTGCGTGTGATATTTCGAGGTCAGCATGGCCAAATCTCGGAAGTCATTGGGGATGCGCAGGCGCGCGGCGAGTTTTTTGATAATTTTGGCACCTCTTTGTTCGTGACCATGATGACTTGGTAGAATATCTTTTGGCGTTGTAGCTTTTCCCAAATCGTGTACTAAACCTGCGAAACGCACCTCGCGGCTCTTGGAAAGCTTGGTGGCTTGCTGTAAGACCAATTGGGTATGCACGCCAGTATCAATTTCTGGGTGCCATTTCTCAGGTTGAGGTACGCCAAAGAGCTGATCTATTTCTGGCAATATGACTGCCAGCGCACCGCAGCCCCGTAACACTTCGATAAAGCGCTCCGGCGTGTCCTCGCCTAAAGCCTTATTGAGTTCTTGCCAGACCCGTTCAGGAACCAGGGCAGCTACTTCTTCATTAACGACCATCCTGGTCATTAAGGCCTGGGTCTCTTCGGCGATACCAAAGTCATGGTAACGACTGGAAAAGCGCGCGACCCGCAAAATTCGAACTGGGTCTTCCATGAAAGCATCCGAGACATGTCGGAATACTTTTTGTTTTATGTCAGCGGCACCGTTGAATGGATCTATAAGATTGCCATCAAGATCTTCGGCGAGGGCATTGATGGTTAGATCTCGTCTCAGTAAGTCCTCTTCGAGAGTAACGTCTGCGGCGGCGTGAAAGTTGAAGCCGTGGTATCCCTTGCCTGTTTTTCGTTCGGTGCGAGCTAGGGCGTATTCTTCATGAGACTCCGGATGGAGAAACACGGGAAAGTCCGAGCCCACAGGCCGATAGCCAAGCTCGATCATCTCTTCAGCAGTGCTGCCTACTACTACCCAGTCACGGTCAGTTACCGCGCGCCCCATTAACTGGTCGCGAACGGCACCGCCTACTAAATATATTTCCATACCGATATGGTATCGTGTTGGCTATGCGTGTGCACCGAAGAAAGTTAATAATTGTAGGGTTGATGTTGCTTTTGTTGCTTGGCGTTAGCAGCTGTTCAACCGTGTCTTACTATAGCCAGAGCGTGACCGGGCATTTGTCTCTCATGGCGGCGCGTGAGCCAATCCAGAAAATTATTGAAAACCCGGAAACAAGCGATGAGCGTCGGGCGTTAATGCAACGAATTTTGGATATCAGACGTTATGCCAGTGAGCGACTGGGTTTGCCTGATAACGATAGCTACACCAGTTTTGTGCAGCTTGACCATGACGCGGTTGTTTGGAATGTGGTCGCGACACCTGAATTTTCAATGACGCCCACCACTTGGTGTTTTCCAGTGGCGGGTTGCGTGTCTTATCGTGGTTACTATAAGAAAGAGGCAGCTGAAAAATACGCCGACAAGATTCGTGAGCATAAACAACGAGTATCCGATGTTGCTGTTTCTGGTGCCTCGGCTTATTCGACGCTGGGTTGGTTTGATGATCCTGTTTATAGTTCAATGTTAGGGCGGGGCGATATTTTGCTCGCAGAAGTTATCTTTCATGAGTTGGCGCATCAAGTGTTGTATGTGAAAAAGGACTCCGCTTTCAATGAGGCATTTGCAACAACTGTGGCAATGTTCGGAGTACGGCAATGGCTAAGTGAAACTGCGCCAGAGCAAGCGCCTTTGTACGAACTCTATTTAGAGCGCCGCCTGGGCTTTAACCAATTGATCGATGAAACGGGTGGCGCACTAAGAGAACTATATGATTCAGACGAGTCGGCCGCGAACAAAGCTCAATCCAAACAAGAAATATATGGTCAATTACAACTTGCCTATGAAAACCTGAAAACGAGTTGGGACGGGTATAGCGGTTACGATAAGTGGTTCGATCGTGATCTAAATAACGCCCACTTGGCGTTGGTTTCAACATACTGGAAAAAAGTGCCGGAATTAGCGCACTGGATGACTATTTGTGACACCAGTTTTCCACGTTTTTATGAGCTTGTGAAAGCCAAGATCAGGAATCAATCTGCGACGATTGAATTGGGTTCTATTACCGACGACACCGATTGTTAGCGAGAAGTCTTACAAGACATTATGATTATGTAGGTGTATGGCGCCAAAAAGGAGAATTTATTCACAGGTTGTAGCAACATAGAACCAATATTTTGATATATTATTTGCTTCTGCAAAGGGAATTGCATACTACTAAACAATTAAAGGTCTTATAACCATAATAATAAAGACCGGTCTACCCAAGGGGGAAAGTATGCTTAGATCCATCGTTGTAATTTTATCTATTAGCCTATGTCTTAGCGCGCCGGTGTATGCAGAAGTTGGCGACTATAACTTTTGGCAAACGCTCAGAAATCTTGCCAAACCAAGAAAAGCAGATAATCCAGTAACGTCGGCGCAGCGTCGAGGGGACTATCCATTGCTTACAAATCCACGTGGATTTGATGATGATTTTCGACCCGGCAAATATCGGGGCTGGCAAAAGGTTGACTTGCATCCTTCAACAGGTGCGCTTTGTGGCAACGGTACCCCGTATAAGTTCTTTGTAAACCGTGTGGCGCAATCAAGCAACACTCTGGTGTATTTTGAAGGTGGTGGCGCGTGTTGGGACTACGAAACATGTAGTGGCAATGCGGGTATTCTGGGCGCACGAAATGCTGACGGTATCCCTGACAACTATCTCGGCCTTTTAACGCCAGCAACCAGCCTGGTTAGTCCGTTTGTATTCCGTTTGAATCCATGGAATTCAATCAAAACGCAAAAGTGGAATTTAGTGTATGTGCCATATTGTACTGGTGATATCTATTTTGGCGACAAAGTGTCGGTCTATGAAGATGCTAGTGGCGAGGCGGATCCGTTAGTTTGGCATCATAATGGCCTGCGTAACGGGCGTGCAGTTACTGCGTGGTTGAAGAACAACCTGCAACAGCCTGGTCAACTCGTTATGACTGGTTGTAGCGCAGGTGGTGCGGGAGCGATGACCAACTATCATCCAATGCGACGCGACATAGCTGCGCGTAAGTCATTTTTGCTTAATGACTCCGGACCGATCCATGAAACGCTAGATCCACAAGATCCTTCTCATCGATTGGGGCAGTTGATTTTTCCAGCTTGGGGTTTGAGCGAGGGAGATGAAAATCCATTGGGATATCTAAGTGCCGGGTTACCAGCAATGGATGTTAATGACCCTAGTACCATCTACAAAGGTCTGTCTGAACAATACTACGCGGATCGCATGGGTTTGACGTATTTTTGGGATGATTTCAACTACTCAAGATATTCGTATGAACGCTTTTTCGAAGATATTTTCAACGAACAGAATGAGGATGTTAAGAGAGAGAAGATTCTTGATCTTTGGCATATCGATACGGATACCACTTTGGCTAACTTGAGCCAACTCGATAACTTTGGGTATTTCATGCCGAGATTTAGAGATTTGAATGATAGTCACTGTACTACTATCGTGCAGTTCCAAAATGCAGATATCCAGGAAGCTGGTCTTGAGCTCGATGACTTCGTTGATAATATTCTTGATGGTTCAGGAGATGTTATGAAAGCCTCGGAGAGCGATACCGAAGCAGACTATAACAAGGGCTTTAATTTGCTTTACTGGACGTTAAGAAATTTGTTCGGTATTGGCAACTAATCTCTATTATTAGCCGGATATAAAAAAGCCCGCAGCTAGCGGGCTTTTTTTTGATGCGGATTTTGACTCTGCTTAGTCAATGCCTCGAATTAATTATTGCTAGGGTAAATTTCTTCACGGAGTTCATCTAAACGTTGACGTAAATATTCCGATTGGCTCATGCCGTTCGGGTACTGCGACATTGCCTGAACCTCTCGTAAAATAATTTGTTCTTCTGCTTTATAGCGATCTGCACTTTCGTTGTCGAACTGGGGTTCGGTCGCGGCAATAGATGCTTGATATTTTTCGGTTAGCGCGCGCGCCAGTTCCGGGTATTCAGCATCACTGGAATTGGTTTTCAGTAACGCTAAGCGAAGGCTTAGTGCTTCCAGCGGGATGATTTTTTCGGCCGCCTCTTGTCGATCCAGTTCTGTCTCAATTTGCCTAGCTAATTTGCGACGCTCTTCATCCGTCAGGTTTTCCTGATTGTCAAAATAGGACCGCACTGAATCTTGTAGATTGATGTCGGTCATATATTCCTCAATGATCGCGACTTCTTCTGGGTCATCGGTGATATCCGCTATGTTGAATAAGCCGTCAGGCGGGATAGGAGCGGCAGCATTTTCCGGGGCTACCGGATTCGGCGCCGGGCGAATTACGTTTTGGTCAACAGCTTGGGTCTGCGTTTCTTCGAC
Organism: uncultured Thiotrichales bacterium; assembly: GCA_964621435.1. GTDB lineage: Bacteria > Pseudomonadota > Gammaproteobacteria > CAZUMV01 > CAZUMV01 > CALIRD01. The sequence goes on from CAZUMV010000083.1 coordinate 7,040, forward strand.
AATAGCAGTTTGCCGAGATTGGCGTGGTTCCATATTCAGCAACGCGATGCCGGTTATTGCAAACATTACGGCTATTGCAATAGCAATTATATTCTTCATGGCGCTATTCTGACCTGAATTTTCGATTTTTGCATTACGGATTTTTTGACTGATTCGTCAAATCTCTGCAGAAATCATAAAATTTTCCATTGTGTCGTCGGTTTTGTGTAAGAATCGCCCCACCTACTCAGTCATCCGCATATATGTCGTCCGAAAACACCGCGAAGTCATTCGTTATTTTTGGCAGCCAGGCGCTTAGCCTTGGTATGCGTTTTTTATCAAACGTCATCTTGGCGTGGATGTTACTACCTGCAGATTTTGGTGTGGCTGCGGTGGTAATAACGACCATCACTGGTGTTTCGCTATTTGCCGATGTGGGTATTCAAGATGCCGTGATCAGGCATGAGAAAGGTGAAACTAAAGAGTTTCTAGAAACAGCCCAAACCCTCTCTTTTTTACGTGGGTTACTGGTTTATGGCGTGGTTTTTCTATTAGCGCCCGTTTTTGAAAGTTATTTCTCGATTGAAGGTCTCAGTTTATATTTGCGTTGTGCGGCACTACATCTTGTGATTTATGGTTTTGCATCATTGCGCATGGTCGTACAACAACGGCGCTTGAAAGTGGTTCCCGGAGTGGTAATAGATTTGATTTCGCAGTTCGTCTCCATCGTTGTGATGGTGGTTTTGGCCTATATTTATCGAAATGTCTGGCCATTGATTTTATCTGCTCTGGTAGCCGCCGTCGTTCGGGTTGTGATAGATCAAATTTATCGCCCAAGCGGTTTAGCCATTCGTACCGTTAACATGACATATGTTAAAGAGATTTTAACATTTGGCTTGTGGATATTGTTTTCTACCTTTTTTAATTATTTAATTTTTAGTGCGGATAGGTTAATTCTTGCCCGAATTAGTGATGTGAGCTTAACCGGTCTTTATAACCTCGGTATAATGCTGGCTAGCATTGCCTATGGTATTGGGATAGTGCTGATTGGCAAGCTTGTTTATCCGTTGGCGGCGGAACTCTCCAGGTCATCGGTATCTAGCGGCGAGGTTGACGCGTCTATAGAAAAAACGCTACGCGGTTTTATGCCGGTTGTGCTCGCAGGGTCGTTGCTGTTGTTCGTGTTTTCTCCTTTGTTTTTCAAAGTGCTTTACTCTGATGTTTATCATGTGTCCGGTGAATACTCACAATTTATGGTTGTCGTATTTTGGGTAATGATGTTGTATTGGATGTTAAATATGATACTTACGGGTTTTAAGCGCCCTGGTTTGGCGGCAGCATTTGCAGGTGTCACAGCAGCATTGCGGACGGTGTTTTGCATCTGGGGTTATCATGCATATGGCATGACGGGATTTATGGCGGGGTTAGGTCTGGGCTCAATAATCGGTATAAGTGCGCTATACGTTTGGATACGGTTTTATGCAGGTTTGAAAATGCATTATTGTTTTAGAGCATCTGCATTACTATTTGTTCCAGTGGTTCTTTATAGTATTCTCGTTCCGGTTTTTTCCGATCATCTAGCGTTATATCAGTGGATCGCAGCAATAATCACCAGTGCCGGAGTCGCTTGTTTTTTGTATCGAATTTATGCTGCACAGGCCTTCGCTTTTATCCGGAAACGACGAGAGACGTCTTGACGCGCGATTGATTTTTAAGCAAATACCTTGATTGAGCGTTCAATGTACTCTTCGATATCGGGCAAATAGAAAGACGTATCTTCGCAGGCGAAACTTATTGCGATACCGCTGGATCCAGCGCGCGCAGTTCTTCCAATCCGGTGCACGTAGTCCTCTCCTGATTGCGGTAGATCATAGTTGAATACGTGCGTCACGCCATCTACGTGAATGCCTCTGGCAGCAACGTCGGTTGCGACCATGGCTTGAAACTCACCATCTTTAAAACGTTGTAACAAGCGCTGGCGCTTCTTTTGTGGTACATCACCAGAGAGTAAGCCGGCTTTAATATTCTTTTTGTTAAGCCGGTCGGCGACTTTTCGTGCAACGTGTTTGGTGTTGGTAAAAACAATGCTCCGGTCTGGCGCATGTTCGCTAAACAGAGAGATCAGTAGCGGTAGCTTTTCTGTATTTGCGGGATAGTATAGCCGTTGTTCCACACTGTCAGCGGTAATATCTTTTGTCTCGATGGTAATTTTTTCCGGATTGTTCATATGCTCGTAAGCAAGTTCCATAACTCGGTACGACAGGGTCGCTGAAAAAAGCATATTCTGGCGCCGTTCAGGTTTTGGCATACGCCGCAACAAAAACCTGATGTCTTTAATGAAACCCAAATCAAACATGCGATCGGCTTCATCGAGAACCATGACTTCTATGCCATGCAGTTTGAAAACGCGTTGTTTGAAGTAATCAATTATTCTGCCCGGCGTACCAATCAGGATGTCTACACCATTGATGAGCGTTTTTCGTTGTTTCTCATAATCGACGCCGCCGTAAGCCAGACCAAACTTGAGTGCTGTGTGTCCGCCTAACTGGATCGCATCTTTATGAATCTGGATCGCAAGTTCTCTGGTTGGCGCGAGGATAATGCAACGAGGATTAGTACTGCGTTCAGCTTTGTCAATTTGCCTGGATAGCAATTTATGCATACAAATAAGCAGGAACGCTGCAGTTTTCCCTGTACCTGTTTGTGCTTGGCCCGCAACGTCATCGTTTTTTAGTGCAATCGGTATGGTCGCTGCCTGAATGGGGGTGCAGACCTCGAAACCTGCTTTTTCCAGACCTTGGTATAAGTCTGAATGAAGATTTAGGTCGCGAAATGCTATATCGGTAAGGAATGACTTGCTCATCGCGGTAGTGTAACAGTATTGAGACCTAAGCCGGTATTTATGATTCTTTTACCGAAAACTACTTGAAAACTTAAGCAATCGTCGGCACATTACTCCCTTTCACATTACCAGTACTAAAAAACCCATGAGCGATCATATCGATAACGTAAATAGCGCCGAATTTGAAGAACAAGTGGTCGAGTCCGAAATTCCGGTTTTAGTGGATTACTGGGCTGAATGGTGTGGTCCTTGTAAGCTCATCGGGCCAATATTGGATGAAATTGCACCGGAATATGACGGTAAAGTTAAGATCGTCAAAGTAAACGTTGATGAAAATCAAGATGTTGCGCAAACCTACGGTATTCGAGGTATCCCGACATTGATGCTTATGAAGAAAGGTAATGTTGAGGCAACCAAAATGGGTGCTGTTTCCAAATCGCAATTAGCCGCATTTTTGGATCAAAATCTATAGCTGAAGCGCAATTTTCGGTGTTTTTTTAGTAGACCTTTCGCGGTTTTCGTAATATAGTCGTGCCATCTGGTTTGGCGCGCCCTTCAGGCGCGTCTAAAACACAAAACAATTTCAACTCACTTCCTTTCTGCCTGAAAGGCAAAAACTTATTTCCTAACCATCATCCAAGAACCCATATGAACCTCACCGAACTCAAAAGTAAAAGTCCGTCTCAATTAGTAAAATTAGCCAGCAAAATGAAGCTCGAAAATACTGCCAGAGCGCGCAAGCAAGATCTGGTATTCGCCATTTTGAAATCACATGCTAAAGGTGGCGAAGATATCTTTGGGGATGGTGTTTTAGAGATTTTACAAGACGGTTTTGGTTTTCTACGCTCAGCGGGCGGATCTTACCTGGCGGGTCCGGATGACATTTATGTGTCGCCGAGTCAGATTCGTCGTTTCGGTTTGCGCACTGGCGATACGGTATCGGGAAAAATTCGGCCGCCGAAGGATAGCGAGCGTTATTTTGCTTTGCTCAAAGTGTCTGAAATTAACTTTGAAGCGCCAGAGAATGCCAAAAGTAAAGTACTGTTTGAAAACCTGACGCCGTTACACCCGGACGAACGCATGCGTATGGAGCGCGGTAACGGCAGTACCGAAGATATTAC
>CAZUMV010000084.1:0-10935 GCA_964621435.1 uncultured Thiotrichales bacterium
TTAATCACTTCTCTGACTTTGCCGGTTTTATGGATCGCGAGACTACCAGTATCACTGGTACTTTTGACGTTGATTTGGCCAATGGTATGAATCTGGTATCGATCACCAACTTCATGGATCTGGATAAGTTTTACACCGAAGATGGTGACGGTATTCCAGTACCGATTATTGAATTTACCACGGTTTCCGATTTCAGCCAGTTTACCCAAGAGTTCAGACTATCAGGCGAAACTGATAACAGTCGTTGGCAAGTGGGTGTTTACTACCTTGATACCGAGACGGATGCGGATGTTGTCACCGTAGGTGCACCGGTTGCGGGTGTGGCCGCTGATTTGGGCTTTGACCCGACTATGCTAACTGGCGCAGAAGTAGTTCAAGACTATAACTTGTCGTCTGAGAATATTTCTATATTCGGTCAAGCCGAATGGGATATAGGCGACCAGACAACCTTGATTACCGGCTTGCGTTGGTCTCAAGATGACAAGCAAATGGATTTCGAGACCGGCTTTCAGGCTGATGGCATTGCGCTGATTCCTTCGTTCAATGCACAAGAAGCGATTGCTGCAGCGGGTGGTGGGGATCAAGATACTATCGACTATAGTGATTTCGCTTTCCGTCTTGGCTTGGATTATCAATTCAGCGACGACACCTTAATATTTGGCTCGATCAATCGAGGTATCAAAGGCGGTAACTTTGCGCCATCTGCAAATGTCACTTTGGATAACTTCAGGCATGACGAAGAAGTGCTGACGTCTTTTGAAGTCGGTTTAAAAACAGAACTTTGGGATGGTCGGGCGCGCTTCAATGCGACTGCTTTCTATTACGACTATGAAGACTATCAAGCGTTCACCTTTGCTACTGGCACGCCAAGTGTTTCGAACGCAGATGCTGAAAATCTTGGTCTCGAGCTTGAGTTGTTTATGACGCCAAATGAAAACTGGGATATTGTATTGGGTGCTTCTTTTCAGGACTCTGAAGTCGACAATGTGCAAACACCGCAATTTCAATTTACACCAGTCGGGTTCCCGGTTGATTGGCCAGTTGATTTCTTGAACGGTGTTGAGCTACCAAACACGCCTTCAGCGAGTTTTAACTATTTGTTCCGATATAACACGGATTTGGCATTCGGTAATATCGCGGTTCAGCTGGATGGCACCTGGTATGACGATCAGTTCCTCGAGGTGAGTAACGGTGGTGCAGCGTTCCAAGGCGCTTATAACACCAGTAATGCAAGTATTACCTGGGCTAGCCTTGATAGTAAGTGGCAAGTAACCGGTTGGGTCAAGAACCTGAGCGAAGAAGTCTATAAACAATACGCTTTGGATCTTGGTATCCTAGGCGGTACGGTTGTTTATGCGCCACCTCGTTGGGCCGGTGTGAACGTTTCTTACAATTGGTAGTTCGGTAGGATTACAAAAGGCCCAAACATTGTTTGGGCCTTTTGCTTTTGGGTGATAAGAAAATGATGAAGAATTTAATTGTTTTAATAATAACGGTGATTTTTGTTGGTGCTTGTGTGCAACCACCCGCGTCGGATGCTCTGAATATTGCATCTGCGCAGCAGCGACCGAACGTTTTGCTCATTGTTGTGGACGATATGGGCTTTAGTGATATTGGTAGTTTTGGCAGTGAAATTGAAACTCCGAATCTCGACCGGCTCGCCTACGCCGGGGTGCGCTTGACCAACTTTCATGCCGCACCGACCTGTTCGCCAACCCGTGCCATGCTGCTGACCGGCGTTGACAGCCACAAAGCCGGGCTGGGTAATATGCTCGAAGAGCTAAGTCCCAATCAAAAAGGGCAGCCGGGTTATGAGGGTTATCTGAACGATCAGGTCGTGACCTTTACCAAACTGCTGCAGGACGCGGGGTACAACACATATATGTCTGGCAAATGGCACTTGGGGCAAGCGCCAGGTTACCGCCCAACCGATCGTGGTTTTGATCAGTCGTTCTCTTTGTTAGTGGGTGGTGCCAGTCACTACGGTGATATGCGGCCCGCATACGCACCATCTCCGGAAATCAAAGCGAAGTATGCTGAAGACGGAGTGTTGCTAGAGCAATTGCCAGAGCAATTTGAATATTCATCGCAGTATTATGTTGATCGCATGATCGATTATTTGAGAGAAGACAATAACAACGATCAGCCTTTCTTCGCTTACCTTTCTTTTACCGCGCCGCATTGGCCATTGCAGGCGCCAGACAGCGCGATTGAAAAGTACCACGGCAAATACGCGGCGGGCTACGACGCTCTATTGGAGCAACGCTTGGCTAAAGCTAAAGCGCTCGGCGTGACACCAAAGAGTGCGAAAAAAAATATGCCGCCGCCAGCTTACCGTTCTTGGGAAAGTTTGAGCGCTGCTGAGCGAAAAACCCAAGAGCGGGCGATGGAAATTTACGCCGCCATGATCGACGAAGTAGATGTGCATACCGGTCGGTTGTTAGATCATTTGCGTGCCACCGGACAGCTCGACAACACCGTCATAATTTTTATGTCGGATAACGGTGCTGAGTCACATGATCTGGACGAAACGTGGGACGCTGAACTGTTCCCCAAGATACGCCATACCATTGACACCACGCACGACTTTAGTTTCGAGAATATGGGCCGTCCCGCCTCTTATGTACTATATGGGCATGGCTGGGGTCGAGCGGGGTCGCCGGCGCACTCATTGTATAAAGCGTTTCCATCAGAAGGCGGCACGCGGGTAACTGCCTTTGCTTGGCACCCGACTTTATTCTCCTCTGGCGAGATTAATGCGCAACTCACATCGGTCTTGGATATTGCGCCAACGGTGTTATCACTGGCGGGAGTGACGCATCCCGGCAATCGTTATAAAGATCGAAGTGTAGAGCCGATGATAGGGGTGTCTTTATTACCGCTATTATCAAGTCAGAAATACGGCAGTGAATTTAACCAGCGTGTGCTGGCAACTGAATTGTTTGGCAAACGAATGGTGCGCCAGGGTGATTGGAAAATTGTGCATATGCCGGCGCCTTATGGCAGTGATCAGTGGCAACTATTTAACTTGGCCAGCGATCTGGCTGAGCGTGACAATCTGGCCGCCTCTAATCCAGAAAAGCTAGCCGAGTTGCAGCTGCTATGGCAAGCCTATTATAAAGATAACAATATCATACTGCCCGATTGGGTCAGCGGTTATTAGTACCAGGAGATATACATGCTCGGAAATCTAGAAAACAAAGTGGCGATCATAACCGGTGCTGGGCAAGGTATTGGTGCGGGTATCGCGCGGGTCTTTGCGGCTGCCGGTGCCAAAGTTATGATCGCAACCCGCACTAAATCTAGTGGTGAAGAAACCATGCAATCTATTTTAGATGCTGGAGGCGAAGCTGCTCTGTGTGCGGTCGACATTGGAGCGCTGGAAAACGTAGAAAAATCGGTTGCTGAAACAGTTGATAGGTGGGGCGGCGTAGACATTATGGTACATAACGCTGCGTCCTTTCTTGGCGGTATGGTTGATGAGTATGATGAAGGAGACTTGGAAACGGTTTTATCAGTCAACTTAAAAGCCTGCTTTCGCTATTCTAAAGCCTGTATTCCACACTTTAGAAAACGTGGTGGAGGTCGATTGCTATTTACTTCTTCAGTGACTGGACCACGAGTTGCCATGCCAGGAACCTCTTATTACGCCGCCTCAAAAGGGGGTATGAATGCCTTTATCCGCACCGCATCCATGGAGCTGGCGCGTGAGAACATTACCGTGAACGGCGTTGAGCCGGGCTACATTCGAACTAAGGCGATGGAATTGTTAGCCGACGAAGAAGGCCTGGCACAAATGACTAAATACATTCCCGCGGGGTACATGGGTAAGGCTGAAGATATTGCCTATGCGATGCTCTATTTGGCATCGGATGAAGCTCGCTACATTACCGGACAAACGATCTGTGTTGACGGCGGTTCAACTTTACCCGAGAGTCCGGTGTTTCTGGAGGAGATGGATGGCATCAAGGAGTTGGCAGGCTCCTGATGAGCACCGAAGATTTAGTCCGCCGTCGTGAGGCCTTACTCGGCCCGGGTAATCCATTGTTCTATGAAGAGGACCCCTTACATATAGTGCGCGGCGAAGGGGTCTGGTTGTATGATGCCGATGGCCGCAAGTATCTGGACTGTTATAACAACGTACCAAGTGTGGGCCACTGTCATCCGCACGTGGTCGAAGCCCTATGCAAGCAGGCCGGTCAGCTGAACACGCACACGCGCTATTTACACGAAAATATATTGAATTATGCAGAACGGTTATTGGATAAGTTCGATCCATCACTAAACCGCCTGATGTTGGCTTGTACCGGTAGCGAAGCGAATGAGCAGGCCATGCGTATGGCACGTGTGTGCACTGGTGGCAGCGGTTTTATTTGCACCAACGCCAGCTATCACGGCAATACCACTTTAGTCTCGCAAATGAGTGCGATTTTCGAACCGGTCGAGGGTTACTCCGAACACACGCGCATTGTGCCATGGCCGGACTCTTATCGAACGCTGGATGGTCTTGAAGGCGAGGCCTTGGCGCGTGCCTATGCCGAACAAGTAAAACAAGCGATTGTTTCTTTTGCAGCGTCCGATATCAAATTGGCGGGGATGTTGGTTTGCCCGATTTTCGCCAATGAAGGTTTAACCACCATTGCCAAAGAATATCTGCAGCTTGCTGTTAAATATGTGCGTGACGCGGGTGGGGTATTTATTGCTGACGAAGTGCAATCAGGTTTTGGTCGCAGTGGTCATTGGTGGGGGCACGAACCGGCCGGTATCGTACCAGATATTATTACGCTGGGAAAACCCATGGGTGCTGGGCACCCGATCTCGGGCGTTGTTGCCCGACACGAGTTGTTCGATCAGTACCGTGAAGAAGTAATGTACTTCAATACCTTTGGCGGTAATCCGGTCACCTGCGCAGTAGGTTTGGCGGTGTTGGATGTATTGGAAAAAGACGACCTGATCGGCAACGCAGCGACCGTCGGTGCTTATGTGCTAGAAGGGTTCAAAAAAATTCAGGATAAGCATGACATCATCGGCGATGTTCGTGGCAGCGGTCTGTTCTTCGGGGTGGATATGGTGCTCGATAGAAAGAAAAAGGCGCCAGCGCCAAAAGAAACTAAAGTTTTAGTTAACAATATGCGTGAGGCGGGAGTGATCATGGGCAAAATCGGCGAACACGACAATGTTTTGAAATTACGTCCGCCGATGCCTTTTTCAAAAGACCATGCGGATTTCTTGCTGGAAACACTGGACCAACAATTGGCAGCACTATGAGTATAGATGAATATTCGAGTTTGAAACCCGAGCAGCAATTGGGCTTGTTAACCCGGGCGGCGAACGATGCGCTAACGCACTGGGATATGGCGGGAGCGGATATCGATCTGATCAAGTTCCGCGAGAATGCTGTTTTTGATGTGAAGTTGAATGACCGCCGAGTTGCGCTGCGGGTACACCGGCTTGGCTACCATAGTGACGACGCGCTTCGTTCCGAACTGCAGTGGATGAGTGCGCTCAATGAGGTTGGCATCGAGACCCCCGTAGTTGTTCCATCGATCGATAACGGCATGTTCGTGCGTCAGCCACTAAATGGACTTGATGCAGCCGTTCAGATTGATGTTTTTGAGTGGATTGACGGCGAACAATTAGGGTCGGTCGAAGAAGGTTTAAATGATCCAGAGAAAATCACTGAGGCTTATTTCACCATAGGTGCGCTGGCTGCAAAGGTGCATAACCAGTCTTCGAGATGGGAACTGCCTGAAAATTTCAATCGTCACGCTTGGGATGCGGCCGGCTTGGCAGGAGATCAGCCATTCTGGAATAAATTCTGGGAGCTCAAGGCAGCGAGTGAAGAACAACGCGAGTTTCTGCTGCGAGCAAAAGAGCGGGTATTCGATGCCCTTGATGCGCTTCCCAAGACACCCGATATCTATTCAATGATCCACGCTGATTTGGTGACCGAAAACGTCATGGTAACGGCAAACGGGATAAAACTGATAGATTTCGATGATGCCGGTTTTGGCTGGCATCTGTTCGAGCTGGCGACAGTATTATATTTCTTATTGGACGAGCCTTGGTACGAACAAGCCAAAAATGCGTTAATTGATGGCTACCGAAGTGAGCGACGCTTGAGTGACGAACAGTTGGCACTGCTGCCCTTGTTCCTATGCGCCCGGGGGTTTACCTATCTGGGTTGGGTGCACACACGACCAGAAACCGAGACTGCCCGTGAATTAACCCCGATGTTGCTTGATTTGGCATGTCGAACCGCGAAAAATTCACTGAATATATAAGTCAGGTTCATTCTGGTACAACCGACTATGCGCATACTGGCAAGCTGAATATTTGCTACTATGAGAGAATAAAAGAAAGCGACAGCACTAACATGTTAGGAGAACAGCAAGATGGCGACTAAATACGATATGACAATTGGCGGGAAAACCGTTCCAGCGGATGAGTACATAGAAGTACATAACCCCGCAAATACAGATGAAGTGGTTGGGCTGGCGCCGGTCGGAACCGACCAGCATGTGCAAATGGCGGTTGAGGCTGCACAAGAAGCTTTTTCATCTTGGCGCAATTCGTCTGATGAGGATCGGGTCGCTGCTTGCGGAACCATAGCTAAAGTTGTTACCGACAATGCTGAAGAGTTGGCGGAGTTGTTAACCAAAGAGCAGGGCAAACCACTTAATGGTACGGGTTCACGTTTTGAGCTAGGCGGCTGTGCCGGCTGGGCCGGGTATACCTCTTCCATCGGTTTGACTGAGAAGGTCCTCGAAGACAGCGAAGAAAGTAATATCGTTATGCAGCGCCAACCTTTGGGTGTGGTCGGCTCAATCACACCCTGGAACTGGCCGTTAATGATCGCAATCTGGCATATTGCGCCGGGTGTGCGTACCGGTAACACAGTGGTCATCAAGCCATCGCCTTATACCCCTTTAAGCACCTTGCGTATGGTGCAGCTGATCGCTGAAGCCCTGCCACCGGGTGTTGTCAACGTAGTTTCCGGTGGTAACGAGATCGGCGCACAAATTACCGACCATCAAGATATTAATAAAATTGTTTTTACCGGCTCTTTGGCGACCGGTAAAAAAGTAATGGCCTGCGCGGCCAAGCGCGTCACGCCGGTTACTCTGGAATTGGGTGGCAACGACGCCGGTATTATTTTACCGGGGACCGATGTGTCGCAGTTTGCCGAAGGCTTGTTTTGGGGTGCGATGCTGAATTCAGGGCAAACCTGTGGTGCGCTCAAGAGACTATACGTTCACGAGAACGAATACGAAGCAACTTGTAAAGCGCTAGTTGATATGGCTGGTGCCATTCCGATGGGCGACGGGATGGATGAGAATAGTATCCTCGGTCCACTGCAAAACAAACAGCAGTTCGATATCGTTTCCAACCTGGTTAATGATGCCCGGGACAATGGTGCGACTGTGCTTTGCGGCGGCGAACCTCTAGGTGGCAACAACTATTTTTACCCGGTCACGATTGTTGGTGACACTACCGATGGCATGCGTTTGGTAGATGAAGAGCAATTCGGAACCGCGTTGCCGATTATTCGTTACACCGACGTAGACGCGGCCATCGCTGCCGCGAATGGGCTTGATTACGGCCTCGACGCTTCGGTTTGGGGGCACGATAAAGATCAGTGCGCTGAAGTTGCGGCACAGCTTGAGGCTGGCACGGTGTTGATCAACAAACACATCGGAATCGCGCCGCACGTACCGTTTGGCGGGATTAAAGGTTCAGGATTGGGTGTAGAGTTTGGTCAGGAAGGCCTGGAAGCTTACACCTGGATCAAGGTCATCAACGCGGCGGCATAATTATGAATAAACTTCATCTCTATTCAGTAGTACTAAGCTCGTTTATCTTTTTTGGCTGCGGCGAGCAAACATCCGGTGATGTAGCCGTAGAGGCGGCAGATGCGGCCACCGCAAAAGTAACCGATGTCGTTAACAGTACCGAGGCTCCAGCTTCTGGTACGCCTGCTTTGAGTGAGCAGGTCCAAGAAGTCGCTGCTTCTGCGTCTGACAAGGCAGAACTGAAAGCGGAGGCTATTGGTACAGTTGAAACGTTGCCCGAGAAATACCCGCCCGAATGGATCCTGGTCCAGGATGGTGCGTTTTTTAACATGTTTGATGGCAAAGTAGCGGTGGTAGATGCGAGTTCAGATGATAGTGCCAGACGTTTTAAGGGCATGTTTAATGCGGCGTTGATCGGTCAGTTTACGCAGGCAAAAACCAAATCAGAAATGTATGTTGCTGAGACTTTCCTGGCGCGCGGCTCGCGCGGTGAGCGAACGGACGTGCTTACAATTTATGACAAGAGCACCTTGTCGCCGATTGGCGAAGTGGTTATCCCACCGAAGCGTTCGAGCAACATGCCAACGGAATATAACTTGCAACTGGCTGACAATGAAAACCTCGCGTTGGTTTACAACTTTACCCCGGCGGCATCGGTCACCGTGGTCGATCTTGAGAAACGTGAGATGCTGGGCGAAATTCCGATTCCAGGTTGCGCCTTGGCGTATCCAATGGCAGGGCGTGGATTTAGCACAGTATGTGGTGACGGTACCATGCTGTCATTTAAGATCGGCGCGAATGCGGCTGATTCTAGTTCGGATCGAACCGCAGCGTTTTTTGATTTTGAGAATGATCCGTTAATGGAGAAAGCTACTCAGATTGGTAGCACCACATACTTCCCGACTTTTTTGGCTAACATTTATCCAATTGATATGAGTGGCGATGTTGCGGTGCCAGGCGAGCCTTGGTCAATGTTGGGTACCGGTGATGAAGGTTGGCGCCCTGGCGGCATTCAGTTATCCGGGGCCGATGCAGCGGGCAACTTGTATGTACTAATGCATCCAGAAGGATACGATGGTTCGCACAAGGACCCTGGTGTTGAAGTGTGGGTATTTGATGTTCAGAAACAGGAGCGCATTAAGCGTATACCTTTGGAATTGCCAGCAATAACCATGGGAATTACCCAGGGCGAAAATCCGCTGATTATCACTACTAATATTAACCTCGCTGTTGATGTGCATGATGGCACCAACGGTAAATTTCTTAGAACTCTAAATGACATCGGTGTGCAGACAGCCTTTATGCTGCATGGCGCGAAATAACACAGGATCCCAACATGAAATGGTTAGATAAATTAACTGAGAAGCAGACTCGTAGCGTCGCGCAAAAAACTTCACGGCGTGGTTTTCTGGGTAAATTTGCAGCGGTTGTGGTTGGCACCACGGCAGCGGTACCACTGTTGCCAGTTGCCAGAGCCGAACAAGGGGGAGGTCAACAACCAGCAGAAGAAGGAGATCCGAACAGCTGTGACTATTGGCGCTTTTGTGCGGTCGATGGTTTTCTGTGCGGCTGTTGTGGCGGCAGCATCAATACCTGTCCACCAGGCACCGAGATGTCACCAATCACCTGGATAGGTACTTGTCTGAATCCAGTAGACAATAAAAACTACATCATTTCGTATAATGATTGTTGCGGCAAAAGCAGCTGTGGTAATTGCTTGTGTCAGCGCAATCAAGGCGATCGTCCAATTTATCGTCCGCAACTATCCAACGACCTGAATTGGTGCCTGGGTACGCAAAGTGTAGCTTATAATTGTTCAACAGCGATTGTAATCGGTACCGCGCTGGATCAGTAACAAAAATGGTATGGGCTTTACGCAACATATTATTGATTGCTTTTCTTAGTGGTATAGCTGTAACGGCAAGTGCCGATGATTATCGTGCGCTAACCAATTACAAGTTGCATTGTCAGGGCTGTCATATGCCCGACATGCAAGGTGCCATTGGCGCCGTTCCGCGTATGAAAAATTTCCTGGGTTACTTTTTGCATTCTCCGGAGGGTAGGGGTTACATTGCGCAGGTGCCCGGGGTAACCATGTCCTCGCTCAAAAACGATGATTTGGCAGAGCTTTTAAATTGGATGTTGTTGGCAAATAGTAAAGAGCAGTTACCAGCCTCGTTTAAGCCATACACAACGGCAGAAGTTGCAGAGCTGCGGAAAACGCCAAGTCGCGACCCGTTGGCCGAACGCACCGAAATCTTGGATGATGTTGCGACACAATTACCAATCCTGGCGGACGAGATCGAACGCGACGGATATGCATACTAATAATCAAGGGGAAATGTCATGCGGTCAGCTTTATTAGGCGGTACAGATCGTCAGGTGGATATCAATAGCCGAGCATCAATCATCGCGATACTTTGGTTAGCCTTTATCGGCACCCATGTTTTTATTGTCCAGCCCGGGTTTGTTCAAGGGCTGATGGAATATATGGGCTTTTCTGAAGAAGCGGCTGGATTACTTACCGCATGGGAGATGTGGGGCATCGCCGCTGGCACGGTGCTGGTTATGTTGGTCTCGAATAAATTTTCTTGGCGTTTGCTAACGCTGGTTTTTATCATTATGTGTGTTGCTGGCAATGCTTTATCAATCGGCAATGATAATTACAGTACCTTGCGGCTAGTGCGCTTTCTAACCGGTATTGGTGCCGGTGGCATTATCGCAATCACTTTTGTTATGGCTGGTCTTACCGCGCGCGCTGATCGAAACTTTGCATTGATCATTGTTTTGGTTTTAAGTTATGGCACGGTAGTGATGTGGGCTATACCTAAGATTTATCAGACTATTGGCATGACTGGTCTATTGCTGTTTTTCTGTTTGTTTTGTTTATCTGGAATGTTGTTTTTGCGTAACTTGCCAGACTCGGGGGAGGCGCATGCGGACCTTGAGGGTACTTACAATTATCCGGAGTGGTTAAGATTTACTTCACTTGCTGGTATTTTGTTATTTAATCTTGGTATTGGAATAATCTGGGTGTTCTTGTTCCCGGTAGGTCTCGAGACTGGCATGACCGAACAGCAAGTCGCCGGGGTCATTGGTATATCCCAATTATTCGGAATCGCTGGTGCTTTGTTCGTAGTCT